>JBLRWU010000019.1:0-22606 GCA_047921155.1 Desulfurivibrio sp. | reverse complement strand
GAACCCCATGGGGCCTGTTTTGTGGTCGAACTGCCCTTCACGACGGAGTTGTAGCGCTACGATTTCTGGTGCCAGACCAGCAGGACCTCCCGGTCGCGTTCGGCGATCTGGCCGGCCACCTTGGCCGGCACCACCTCGTAGCTGTCGCCCAGTTTAACAATGGCCAGTTGGCCGCGGCTGAGCTGGTCGGCCATCTCTTCGGAAACAAAAATCCGCTTTATTTTGTTCTGCTCGGCAAAGTGGTAGGGCTCCCCGCGCTCATCCCTGGCCAGGCGACCGGTTTCGATCAACTGCTTGATCTGGGCCTGCTGCTCCCGCCGCCGGACCTCTTCGGCCCGCTGCCGGTTGAGTTCCCGGTTTCGCTTCTCCTGGGCCGCCCGTTCCGCCTGCACCGTGCTGCCGGGCATCGGGGCGGCGGTTGCCTGGCCCTGCTTGCGATTGATCCGTTTTTCGTGCTCGACCTTCCTGGCCTGCTTTTTGCTGGCCAGCCCGGCCTTGAGAAGCTGGTCCTTTAACGGGTTTCCCATACTGTTTTCCTTACGTTCTTATATTGTTCACCGCCCAAGTTTTTCGCCGGCGCCGGCCATCATTTGACCATATTCACCGGGGGAAGCAAGGCAATCATCAAGCAACCCCGGGAAATCATGGCCTCCGTGGGGAAACAGCGGACTTGACGATGGAGGCCGGGGATAGTAGAGAAGCGATGATGAAGAAGGAAGAGCGGCGCATACTGGTGGTGGATGATGAGGCGGGGATCCGCGAGGCGTTGGCCGGAATCCTGGCCGATGAGGATTTTCTCCCCCTGACTGCCGAAGATGGCGAGGCGGGTCTGCGGCTGCTGGAGGCCGAGGCGGTGGATCTGGTGCTGCTCGACATCTGGATGCCGGGGCCCGACGGGATGGAGATTCTGGCCCGGATCCGGGAACTTTATCCCCGCCTGCCGGTGATCATGATCTCCGGCCACGGCACCATCGAAACCGCGGTCCAGGCCACCAAGCTGGGCGCCTACGATTTCATCGAAAAACCCCTCTCCTACGACAAGGTTATCCTGGCGATCAATACCACCCTGCGCCTCTCCCGGCTGGAGGAGGAGAATATCATTCTCCGGGAGCAGGCCAAGCGCCATGTGCTGACCGGGGATTCTCCGCCAATCCGCAACCTGCGCCGCCAGTTGGAACGGGTGGCCCCCACCGAAGCCTGGGTCCTGATCCGCGGCGAGCATGGCACCGGCAAGGAGCTGGTGGCCCAGACCATCCATCGCCTCTCGCCGACGGCCCACAAGCCGATGGTGGAACTCAACTGCGCCGCCATCCCCGAGGAGTTGATCGAGTCGGAACTCTTCGGCCACGAGAAGGGTTCCTTCACCGGGGCCGCTTCCTCCCGGCGAGGCAAATTTGACCTGGCCGATGGTGGGCTGCTCTTTCTCGATGAGATCGGCGACATGAGCCTTAAAACCCAGGCGAAAATTTTGCGCATTCTCCAGGAACAGAAGTTTGAGCGGGTGGGGGGCGGCAAAACCATCCGGGTTAATGTCCGGGTGCTGGCGGCTACCAATAAGAACCTGGAAGCGGCGATCGAGCGGGGTGATTTTCGGGCCGATCTTTTCTATCGGCTCAACGTGGTGCCGGTTTTTGTGCCGGCGTTGCGGGAGAGGCGGGAGGATATCCCGCCCCTGGTGGCCGATTTTCTCCAGGAGTTTGCCCGCAAGGGCCTGGGCAGCAAGGAGATCGGGGCGAACGCCCTGGCGGTGATGATGGAATATGATTGGCCGGGCAATGTCCGGGAGCTGCGCAACTTTATCGAACGCGCTCTGATCATGGGACCCGAGGAGCGGATTGAAGCGGGATTTGTCCGCCAGATGCTGGGGGCTGCCCCGGCGGCGGGGTCCGCCGCCGGCCGGGAGGGCCTGGGCGAGTTCCGGGGCCTCAACTACAAGGATGCCAAGCAGCTCTTCGAACGGGAATATTTGCGGATGTGCCTGGAGGATAATAGTGGTAATATTTCTCGAACGGCGGAACAGGTCGGCCTGGAGCGGAGTCACCTCCATAAGAAGCTGAAGTCGTTGGAGATTGAATAAACCAAGGGAATCGGTCATGAGTGATAAGGAAGAGGCGACATTTCCCAGCCAGAAAGAGCTGGAGCGGGAAATCAGCGAATATTTAAGCAACAAGTATGGCCGCAAGGTGCGGATTGTTTCCGCCGGCCAGTTTCCCATGGTCGACTCCGAAGAGGGTGACGAAGCCGGGGGGGAGGCGCCGGAACGGGAGCGGTTCCACTTCGATCTGGCCCCGGAGGAGCTGATCGGCTATCTCGATCAGTATGTGGTCGGCCAAGCGGAGGCCAAGGCTGTCCTGGCCACCAAGATCTGCACCCATTTCAACCGGATCAGCCGCAGCCTCAACCGTCCCGGGGCAAGAGGGGACGATGGCCGCAGCGTCGGCCGGATCAAGAACAATGTGCTGCTGATCGGTCCCACCGGGGTGGGCAAAACCTTTCTGATCAAGCTGATCGCCCGTCATCTCGGGGTGCCATTTGTCAAGGGAGATGCCACCAAGTTCAGTGAAACCGGCTATGTGGGTGGCGATGTCGAGGATCTGATTCGTGATCTGGTCCGGGAGGCCGACAACGACCTGGAGCGGGCCCGTTTCGGCATCGTCTATCTCGATGAGGTTGATAAGATCGCCGGCGGTGAACTGCGCCGGGGGCTGGATGTCTCCCGCAGCGGGGTTCAGCGGGCCCTGCTCAAGCCCATGGAGGAGACCGAGGTGGAGATGAAGGTGCCCCACGACCCGATCTCGATGATCGAGGCGGTGGAGCACTACCGGCTCACCGGCAAACGCCGCCGCCAGACCATCAATACCCGCCATATCCTCTTTATCATGAGCGGGGCCTTCACCGGAGTGGAGGAGATCATCCGCCGCCGGTTGCAGCAGCGCTCCATCGGTTTTGAGAGTACGGTGGCCGCCGCCGAAGGCGACCGTTCCGGGGTTTTCCTGAAAAAGGTCAAAGCTGAAGACCTGGTGGATTACGGTTTTGAAAGCGAGTTTATCGGCCGCCTGCCGGTGCTGGCGGTGCTGGATGAGTTGAGCGAGGATGATCTCTACCAGATTCTCAGCAACCCCAACAGTTCGGTGGTGGTCAGCAAGAAGCAGGATTTCAAAGCCTACGGAATTGAGTTGCGTTTCGAGGATGAAGCCCTGCGGCGGCTGGCCCAACTGGCCGCCCGCGAACGGACCGGGGCCCGGGCCCTGGTCAGTGTCGCCGAGCGGGCGCTGCTCCACTTTGAACGGAAGCTGCCCTCCACCGATATTCGCCACCTGGTGGTGGATGTCGGGCTGGTGGATGATCCGGCCGGCACCTTGGCCAAACTGCTTCGGGACAGCCGCTGTCGCAAGCGGCAGGTCAAGCGTTGTGCCGAACTGGCGGCTGAAGAGCTGACGCAACTGACCGCTTTTATTTTGGGCCGCCTTGGCGAATATCTGGAGAGCCGCGATGTGCTGCCCACCCCCGCTCGGCTGGGGATGATGGCCCGGGAGGTGCAGGAGGAGGATCTGGAACCGGCCGAGGTTTGCGAACATTTTATCGAACTGGTGGGGTTGATCAACCAGCGGGCCGATCAGGTCGCCCACAGCTTTGGGGTGGACCTGAGTTTCAGTGATGAAGCGGTGGATCGCATTCTGGCCCGCCTGCCCCGGGATCAGGCCACGGTGGGCGAGGTGTGTGATCAGGTGCTGGGGGCCATGGAGTACGGCCTGCGCCTGCTGGGCCAGCGCCGGGAGGCCCCCCCCCTGGTGGTTTCCGCCGCCGGTATCGATGCCCCGGATAAATTTATCAATCAGGTAGTCAGCCAAACTTTCAAGCTGGATTAGGAGAGCCAACCATGATGCATCCCGAATATCGTCCCCGTCGTCTGCGCCGTAACGAGAACCTGCGTGCCCTGGTGCGGGAAACCACTCTTGCCGCCTCTTCCCTGGTTTATCCCCTCTTTGTGATGCCCGGCAAGAAGAAGCGCGAGGAGATCTCCTCCATGCCCGGGGTCTTTCGGCTCTCCGTCGATCAACTGGCCGCCGAGGCCAAGGAGTGCCGCCAGTTGGGGGTCAACAGCCTGATCCTCTTCGGCCTGCCGGAGCAGAAGGATCGGGTGGGTTCCGGGGCCCATGCCGCCGACGGCATCATCCAGCGGGCGATCAAGGAGATCAAGAACAAGGCCCCGGAGCTTACGGTGATCACCGATGTCTGTCTCTGTGAATACACCAGCCACGGCCATTGCGGGATTATTCACAACAAAGAGGTGGACAACGACGCCACCCTGGAGGTGCTGGCCCGCACCGCCCTTTCCCACGCCCAGGCCGGGGCCGATATGGTGGCCCCTTCCGATATGATGGACGGCCGGGTGGGTGAAATTCGGGCCACCCTGGATGAAAATAATTTTGATCAGGTATCGATCATGTCCTATGCGGTGAAATACGCCTCCGCCTTCTACGGGCCCTTCCGTGACGCCGCCGACTGCGCTCCCCAGGATGGCGACCGCCGGGGTTACCAGATGGATCCGGCCAACGCCCGCGAGGCCCTGCGGGAGGCCACCCTGGATGTGGGGGAGGGGGCCGATATCCTGATGGTCAAACCGGCCATGGCCTATCTTGATATTATCCGGATGCTGCGGGACGAGTTTGATCACCCCATCGCTGCCTATCAGGTCAGCGGTGAATACGCCATGCTCAAGGCCGCGGCCGCCCAAGGCTGGCTCGATGAGGAGCGGGTGATGGCCGAAAGCCTGCTCTCCATCCGCCGGGCCGGGGCCGATATCATTCTGACCTATTTCGCCAAGGCCATGGCCAAACTGCTGTAGTTTTCCTCAGGCGGTGAGGGCGCGGTAGATCTCCGGCATCCGCAGCGGCAGCCGCTTGACGTCATTGATGAAGATGTAGTTCACCGCCCCGTACATGTGGGGGATGTACTCCTGGGCCTCCCGGTCGATGGTGATGCAGAAGGGGTGGATGCCGCCGGCTTTGGCTTCGATCAGGGCGTGGCGGGTGTCCTCGATGGCGTATTCCCCCTTGTAGTCGTCGTAATCCTCCGGCTTGCCGTCGGAAAGGGTGATCAGCAGCCGGATTTTGGCCTCGCTGGCGGCCAGAAGCCTGCTGACATGGCGGATAGGCGGCCCCATTCGGGTGTAATCCTTGGGGATGATGGCGCTGATCCGGCCCTTGACCTCCCGGCTATACTTTTCATCCAGGTGCTTGATCTGATACAGCTCGGTGCGGGAGCGCCGCATCCCGGAAAAGCCGTAGATGGCATAGCGGTCGCCCAGCACCTGCAACGATTCACACATCAGCACCAGGGCCTCTTTCAGGGCGGTACTGACCCAGCCCTCGGTGGAGTAGGACATATCCACCAGGAAGATGGCAGCGATGTTGCGTTCATCCCGATTCAGCCGGATAAAAAGGTTTTCCGAAGCCGGGTAACCGGCCCGGGTATCGATCAGGGCTTCGGTGGCCGCATCAAGATCGATCTCATCCCCCTCCTTCTGCCGCCGGACAAAGCGCTGCTGCAGCCGCATCATTTCGAACTGCCGCTTGAGCAGGCGCAGTTGGCCGTGGTATTTCTCCAGGGTATTCTCCACAAAAGAGGATCGTACCGGCAGCAGCTGCTTTTCCAGCAGGGTACACCAGTTTTTGCGAAAGCCCCCCCGGCGGTAGTCCCACTCATCAAAGACCAGGGCTCCGGCGGCCTCGGGGCCCTGGTCGGGATCCGGACCGGGGCCAGCTACCGGACCCTGCCCGGCCTGTTCCAGGGCGGCGCTGATATAGCGGGCCGGAATCTGACCCAGATCATCCTTGATTTCGCGCGCCAGCTCCCGCAGCGGTGCGGGGATTTTGATCTCCTGCTCGCCGATGGTGATATATTCGGGAGCCTCCGGACCCGGCGGCTCGGTGGCCGGCTGTTCCTCGTCCCGGTTGCCGGGCGGCGGCAGCAGGGCCGCCGCATCGTCGGGCAGCCCGGCCGGTTTTTTTCGGGGGGCGGAGGCGGCCTCGGCCGGGGTTTTCTCACCGGGTTCCGGGGCCAGCAAGGATCCCAGCGCCTTGATAAACTGCTGTCGGCTCTCCTCCCGGCGCTGCCGGCGGATCGCCTCCACCGCCGACGGTTGCAGGCGGCCCCCAAGGATGGGGGGGTGGTCGGGGGTATACTCTCCGGGCAATTGGCCAAACAGTTGATAGAGTTGGGCGGTGAGGTGCAGCGAATCATCGACCGTTCCGCCGTCGGCGGCCAGAGGGGCCAGCAGTTGCAGCGCCCGGGGCAGAATTTTTCCGACCCTGCTGGCCGGATCATCACTGGTCTTGCCGGTCAGAACCCATTGGTTGAGGGCCTCCAATAACCGGGTTTTGCCCCTCAGCTCCGTGAGCGCCGGTCGCTGCTGCTGGAACCGGGCCAGGACCGGGGCGCTGTCGCGCATCAGGCCCGGCAGTTCGCGGCGCAACAGGCTGGTGACCCGCAGGGTTTCCAGCAGCAGGAAAAGGTCGCCGGCCAGTCCGCTGTCGGGGAAAAGATGGCAGAAATTGACGGGGAAGGGCTGCTCCCGAGGGAGCCGCCGACCGTGGCGGGCGGCCAGCTCCTTAATCAGTGGTTGCCTGGCGGTGATCCGGGCCCGGAAGGTGCCGGCGGCCAGCAGACCCCATTGCCAGGTGGCCAGCAGCTTGTAGGCCAGGAAATTCGCCTTTTTCTCTTTGAACAGGTTGATCTCCGGGGGCAGAAAGATGGTCTGGGAGTCGGTGTAGGTGACGGGAGCGGCGGCCAGGTCCAAGGCTCGCCCGGCCAGGCCGCGCAGGTAGGGGAGCAGGCGTCCGCCGGCCTCGGCCAGGCTGATGCCGTTCTCCCCGCGGATCCGGCAGAGGAAGTTGCTCTCCACCTCGGCCAGAAACCGTTGAGCCTGCTTGAGGCCATCCTTTTCGTAAACATCGAGGGCGGCGTTGACCCACTCCCCCAACTGAGAGTGGTGCAGGCAGGTCAGCCCCTGCTGGACCTGTGCGAGAAAGTCCAGGCAGAGGGCCTGGCTCACCGGCCAGATCGCTCCCACCTGGCGCAGCACCTCCTCCTGCACCTCGGCGGGATGGGTGGCCAGCTGCTCGACATAATCCTCAATCTCCCAGTAGTTGAGGGCGTCCACCTCGATCAGGGCGGCCAGCCTGGCGGTCAGCTCGGTGGGGTCCATCTAAAAGACGGAACTGACGATTTCATCGATGGCGGCCAGCAACTCCGGCTCATCGCTGAGGGCGCCGGTGATCGCCACCCGGCAGGCGGTGCGGATGGCGATGCCGCTGCGGGCCAGTTTGCCGGCGTGGATCAGCAGCCGGGTGCTGGCCCCCTCCGGCAGGCCCGAGTCCTTGAGGGCGCGGGTCATGGTCGCCACCTTGACCAGGGCCCGGGCCATCTCCGGGTCGATCCCCGCTTCCCGGCCGACGATCTCGGCCTCCAGTCGGGCTTCGGGATAATCAAACTCCAGGGCGACAAAGCGCTGGCGGGTGGATTGCTTGAGATCCTTGAGTACACTCTGATAGCCGGGATTGTAGGAGATGGCCAGCATGAATTCGGGCGGGGCGGTCAGCAGCTCCCCCCTCTTCTCGATGGGCAGGTCCCGGCGGTCGTCGGCCAGGGGGTGGATCACCACGGTGGTGTCTTTGCGGGCCTCGACAATCTCATCCAGGTAGCAGATTGCCCCGGCCCTTACCGCCAGGGTCAAAGGGCCGTCCACCCAGACCGCTTCGCCGCCCTTGATCAGATAGCGGCCCACCAGGTCGCTGGTGGAGAGATCGTCGTGGCAGGAGACGGTGACCAGGGGGAGGTCCAGCTCCCAGGCCAGAAACTCCATGAAGCGGGTCTTGCCGCAGCCGGTGGGGCCCTTCAACAGCAGGGGCAGCTGGTTGGCATGGGCGGTTTTGGCGATCTCCACCTCATCTCCCCGGGGGAGATAGAAAGGTTTGGTGGTGATTCGGTGTTCGGCGATCTTCTCTTCATGGGCAGACATGATTTACCTCAGTTGCTCTTCCAGTTGGCGGGCGCTCTCTTCCTGGCCCAGTTGACGATGGGCTTCGGCCATCAGACGAAGATTTTCCCGGGCCAGGGGGTCGGTTTGCGGCAGCAGGGCATTGGAGCGCAGGCCAAGCTGGACCGTCTGGGCGTATTGGCCCTGCCGGTATTTGGTTTGGGCCAGGGTATGCCACAACAGCGGATTGCGGGGCTCCAGGCGGATGGCTCGCTCCAGATAGCCCTCGGCTCCGGCCAGGTCCCGGCGCTCCAGGGCCTGCCGGGCGCCGGCCAGCAGGGGGGCCGTTTGGGGCGAGACCGAGGAGGGCTCCAGAGCCGGTCCGGGGGCCGGCCCGGGTCCCGGGAGTCCACAGCCGGTCAGCAGCAGTAAAATCAGCAGCAACCCGACCCGCAGGGGGCCGCCGCCAATAGGATACCTTAACAGTTTCATTGTTCCTCCCGATGTTCCTTTTGAAAAACCCGGTTAAATATTCGACCCAGCCAACTGCCGTCGCTGCGGTTCTTGTCGGCGACCGATCGGTCGCCTGGAGCCGCCGGGATAGTGCCGGTCAGAAAGGGCAGGTGGACCGCTCCGGTTGACCGGGGCCGCACCCTGGTCTGACGCTGAGTATTATACCAGGCCCATTGGATAGTCGGCGGCGTAATCAGTTCCAGAGGCTTACTGTCCAGGGCCCTCATCAGCTCGCCCCATACCGGCAGGGCACCGCTGGAGCCGGTAAGGCCCAGGGGTTGATTGTCGTCCATGCCGAGCCAGACCACCACCAGCCGGTCGCCGCTGAAGCCGGCGAACCAGCTGTCGCGCAAGCCGTCGGAAGTGCCGGTCTTGCCGGCGGCGGCCAGGGAAGCCGGCAGGTAGCGGGAGAGGGGGCGGCCGGTGCCGTGGCTGACCACTTGCTGCAGGGCGGTGTTGATCAGAAAGGCGATCTCGGGGTCCAGGCGCTGCTCAACGGTGATTGGAAACCTTTCCAACGGTTGGTGATCGGCCGCCATCACCTGCTGGATAGCCCGCTGGGGGCTGTAAAAACCGCCGGCCGCCAGGGTCTGGTAGAGTTGACTCACCTCCAGCGGAGTGAGGGAGATCGCACCCAGCAGGAGAGATGGGTAGGGGGCTACCGGTCGTTGCAGTCCCAGTCGGGTCAGGGTGGTGATCACTCGCTCCAGCCCCACCTCCAGACCCAGGCGGACGGTGGCCAGATTGTAACTGTGGGCCAGGGCGGCGTAGAGCGGCACCCGGCCGTGCTCCTGATGGTCAAAATTGCGGGGTTGCCATGGCTTGCCGTCGCCGCTGTCCACGCTGATGCCGGTGTCATCCAGCAGGGTAGCCAGGGTATAGCCCTGCTCGAGGGCGCTCAGGTAGATGGCCGGTTTGATCAGCGAGCCGATGGGCCGTCGGGCGTCAATGGCCCGGTTAAATCCGGAATCACCGGCGGTCCGGCTGCCGGCCAGGGCTTCGATCTCTCCCGAAGCGTAGCGGCTGACCACCACCGCCGCCTGGATCCGCTGGTGGCCGGTTTCCCGCTCCAGCCGCGCAACGGCAGTGTTGAGGGTTTGCTCAACCTGCCACTGGACCTGGGGATCAAGGGTGGTAAAGATCTTCAGCCCCTGGCCGGTGAGATCCTGTTCCCGGTAGCCCTCCCGCAGTTGCCGACGGACCAGCCCGACAAAGGCCGGGAAAGGGGTGTCGCCGCCGGTGGCGTGGAGATCCTGTTCCAGGGCTGCGGCCCGGGCCGTTGCCGCTTCGGCCGAGGTGAGGAAACCGGCAACGGTCATGGCCTCCAGAACCTGATCGCGCCGCTGAACGCTGCGCTGGGGAAAGCGGCGGGGATCATAGTAACTGGGGCCCCGAACCAGACCGACGAGCAGGGCCAGTTGCGGCAGGTCGAGATCGCCCAGTCGGCGGCGGAAATAGAATTGGCTGGCCAGGCCGAAGCCGTGGATGGCCCGTTGGCCGTCCTGGCCGAGGAAAACCTCGTTGACGTAGGCGGTGAGGATCTCCTCCTTGGGGTAACGGAATTCAAGCAGCAGCGCCATGGCGGCTTCGTTGAGCTTGCGCCAGAGGGTGCGCTCGTGGGTAAGATACATATTTTTGATCAACTGCTGGGTGAGGGTACTCCCCCCCTGCACGGTGGCGCCGGCGCGAATATTGGCCAGCAGGGCCCGGGCGATCCCTCGGGGGTCGATGCCATGGTGCCGGTAAAATCTGCGGTCCTCGATGGCCAGCAGGGCCTGTACCAGCGCCTGGGGAATCTCCTGGCGCCCGACCAGCACCCGGTCTTCGTGTTGTAAAGGATGGAAACTGCCGATCTGGGCCGGGTCCAGGCGGACCAGGCTCAGGGGGGATCCGTCAATGTTCTCCAGGGCCAGCACCCGGTCGGCGGCAAAAAGAATGGTCAACCGATGGCTGGGTTCGCGGCTGTCCCCAAAATCAAACGCCCTGGTCACCAGGTGCAAAGCTTCGTCGGCATGATGATAACTGCCGGCGGTGGATAGCTGCCGATCCCGGCGGTAGCCGGCAAGATCCAGCTCCCGGATCAGTTTGGCGGCGGTCAGCGGCAGTCCGGGGTACAGTTCCAGGGGTCTGGCATAGACCCTGGCCGGAATCTCCCAGCGCTTGCCATCAAAAATTGCACGCACCTGATTGTCCAGGTGCAGGACATAAAGAAGGAGCAACAGGCCGGTTGTCAGGGCAGCCGCCAGCAGCAACCTTTTCCAGGAGAAAAGTCCGGAGAGTTTGCGGATTAAGCGATGCGGCCTCTTTTTTGCGGTTTTTTTTCTTGATGCCATGCCGAGTCGTCGTGGTTTCCGGAAGGTAATTCCGGATAGGTGGATGCCCGGAGCTGGATTGCCGATGGTGAGCAGGTTTTTGTTGACTCTCCATGCTGGATTGCTCACTAAAGATATTAGCCTAGTCTTATCCGGGACACTCGGTAAATTTCCCCTGTCTCCCGGTTTTTTTGGGTGCGGAAAGTAAAAATGCTTAATTCTCGGAAAGTTTTCAGCGCAGGGAGTTCAACGCGCAAGATGATTCTTTTTATGGCGAAAGCGGGGGGCGGGCCGGCGGTGGTTTTTGCCCTGTTGTTTGCCTTGGCCGGTTGCGGAGGTTTTTTGCGCGGTTCCGCCGGCGACGGGTTCGCCCCGGAAAGGGTGCTGCTCGACTCCATCCCCTTTTATGCCCAGGAGGATTATCAGTGCGGTCCGGCGGCCCTGGCCATGCTGTTGGCCTGGAACGGGGAGGAAGTCGCACTGCCCCGCCTGACTGCCCAGGTCTACTCGCCCGCCCTTAAAGGCAGCCTGCAGCCCGCCATCATCGCGACGGCTCGCCGTCACGGCTATCTGGTCCATCCCCTGGCCGGTCGTGGGGATCTGTTCCATGAACTGGCGGCCGGCCACCCGGTCCTGGTCCTGCAGAATCTGGGCCTTTCCTGGTTACCCCGTTGGCATTACGCGGTGGTCATCGGCCATGATCCGGGCCGGAACCGGATCTTCCTCCATTCCGGGCGGCAGGAAGCCGTCGAGATATCCGCCCGGGTTTTTGAGAATACCTGGGCCCGCAGCGGCCACTGGGGGCTGCTGGTGCTGCCGCCGGAACGATTGCCAGCCACGGCCACGGAAAGCTCTTTTCTGGCCGCGGCGGTGGGCCTGGAGCAGGCCGGGCAATGGCCGGCTGCGGTGGCGGCCTACGAGACGGCCCTGGGTCGCTGGCCGGGAAGTTTCGGGGCCTGGGTCGGGCTGGGTAATGGTCGTTACACCCAGGGAGATTACGAGGGAGCGCAAAACTCTTTCCGGCAAGCGCTTTTGCTGCAGCCGGGTAACGGCGCGGTCCTGAACAATCTGGCCCTGGCCCTGGCCGGGGCCGGTCGGTCGCAAGAGGCCCTGGCCGTGATCCAGCAGGCCCTGGAGCTGGGAGGGGCCCGGCAGGAAGAGTTCCTGCGGACCCGACGGAAGATCATCGCCGACGGGCCATGAGCCGGGAGCAACGCTAAAAAAAACTGAGCAGCGGGCGGATCTGCCGACCGGATGAATCAGTTGCAGGGGGAGTGGATGGAAAATAAAAAGCTGGAGCAGTTGATCGCCAGGATCAGGGAGCTGGAAAACGAACTGGCGGGGGAGATCGAGAAGAAGGAGGCGGAGTTCCTTTACCATATCCGGGGCCGGAAGGTGCGCTTCGACCGGGAGATGAAGCGGCGGCACAAGGCGCTGGTCCAGAGGGTCCCCCGCTACCTGCGGGAGGCGAGTCCGGCCAATCTCCTCACGGTGCCCCTGATCTGGGCCTGCCTGCTTCCCGCTCTGCTGATTGATCTGGCGGTTACCATCTTCCACGCGGTCTGTTTTCCGGTTTACGGCATCCCCAAGGTCCGGCGGGGTGACTATATCGTGATCGACCGGCACTCATTGAGCTACCTCAACGTGATCGAGAAGATCAACTGTGCCTATTGCGGCTACTTCAACGGCCTGATCGCCTATATTCGGGAGATAGCGGCCCGGACCGAGCAGTACTGGTGCCCGATCAAGCACGCCCGCCGGCTGGGCTCATTCCACAGCCGCTACAATCGCTTTCTGGAGTACGGTGATGCGGAGGGGTTCCGGCTGGAGTTGGCCAGGGTTCGACGGAATTTTTCCGATCTGCCCCGGGCCGGGAAGTGAGGGGTTACAGCAAATAATCGGGGCGAACGTTGCCCAGGGCCGCGAAGATGCTGGCCCGGCGGCGGGGGTCGTTGCCGGTGATGGTGGTCAGCAGGTTGCGCATTTCGTGGCGTTTGGAGTTGTCGGTGAGGGGGCAGGGGTTGGCCACCGGTTCGACGGCGAACAGCTGGCCCAGGCGTCGGACCATCGCCTTGTCCAGCAGGGCCAGGGGGCGGATCATCCGCAGGCGCCCGGCAAAAAGGCGCTGATTGGGAACCATGGTACTCAGGTTGCCGCCGTAAAGCAGGTTAAGGAGGAAGGTTTCGATGATATCTTCCTGGTGATGGCCCAGGGCCAGCTTGTTGTACCCCTTCTCCCGGGCCAGCTCGAAAAGGCGGGCCCGGCGGCGGGTGGAGCAGAGATAACAGCCGTTTTTGCCGGCCTCGGCCTCCATGGCCTCGGGGCCAAAGGGGGTTTCTTCCATATAAAAGGGCAGGCCGATCTGCTCCAGTTGAAGTCGCACCGCCGGGGCGGTTCCGGTCAGCGGAGCCGGGGCGGTTACTGGAGGAGCTGCGGTTGCCGGGCCGCGGTGGCGGTTGTCCAGCTCCGGCCCGGGCCGGTAGCCGGCAAACCCCATATCCAGGTGGACTGCCAGCAGATCGTAGTGAATCGGGGCCTTGCGGCGCCAGAGATCCAGCAGGCGGCAGAGTACCAGGCTGTCGATGCCGCCGGAAACGGCGATCATCACCCGGTCGCCGTCGGCCAGCATGCGGTATCTGTGCATGGCCCGGCCGATCAGGCGGTTGATCTCCGGGGGGATCAGGCCCGGGCCCCCGGCGGCGGCGGGGGCTGCTGCACCTGGGGCGCTCATCGCTAAAATTACAGGCTGCCCTTGGAGGAGAGCGCCCCCTTCAGCCGTTGCTCGGGGCGGGTGGCCTGGTCCAGGGCTCGGCCCAGGGCCTTGAAGGCCGCCTCCAGGATATGGTGGCTGTTCTCGCCGTGGGCCATCTCCAGATGCAGGGTGATCCCCCCATGGAGAGAAAAGGCGCGGAGAAACTCCTTGGCCAGGGCGGTGTCAAAGCTGCCCACCTTGGCGTCGGGCACCGTGACCCCGTAATGGAGGAAGGGGCGGTTGGAGCAGTCCAGGGTGACCCGGACCAGGGCTTCATCCATCGGCACCGCCGCCGTTCCGTAGCGGGCGATTCCGGTCAGATCCCCCAGGGCCTGCTTCAAGGCCTGACCCAGGGCGATCCCCAGATCCTCGACGCTGTGATGGTCGTCTACTTCGGTGTCGCCGCTGGCGGTGATGGTGAGGTCAAAAAAACCGTGCACCGCCATCAGGGTCAGCATATGATCCATAAAGCCGACCCCGGTGCTGATGGCGGTCTCCCCCCGACCGTCCAGAACCAGGGATAGTTTGATATCGGTTTCCTTGGTGCGGCGCTGAATCTCGCCTCGACCCTTTTTAGCGCTCATTGGCTGCTGCCCTCCCGGTTGATCTGATCGTTTATTGGAGCCGGCCGCCAGTTTAACCGCGAGCCGGGCGTCAAGGCAAGAGCTTAAGCGTTCCCCTGGTCCCGGGTGGTGAAAAAAATGGGGGCCGATCGGTGGTTTTTGCCCGGTTTTTATGTTGACAAGGACCCGGCGCACTGGTATATAGTCGCCCTTTAAACACTGCCGTTGAGCGGGAATAACTCAGTGGTAGAGTGCAACCTTGCCAAGGTTGAAGTCGCGAGTTCGAATCTCGTTTCCCGCTCCAATAAATATCATTTTAGAGGAAGCAAATGAAAACCCATCTGGTGCCGGTCAAGGATATTGATCGCAAGTGGTACGTGGTGGACGCCGAAGAGATGATCTTGGGTCGTCTGGCCTCGGAGATCGCCACCCGGCTGCGCGGTAAGCACAAGCCCATCTACAGTACCTTCATGGACACCGGCGATTTTGTCGTGGTTCTCAACGCCGGCAAGGTAAGACTTACCGGCAACAAGTGGGACGACAAGGTCTACTATCGGCATACCGGTCACATGGGCGGCCTGAAGCAGGAAACCGCTTCCGAGTTGCGGGACAGTAAGCCCGAGGAGCTTGTTTACCGGGCCGTCAAGGGGATGCTGCCCAAGAATTCCCTGGGCCGCAAACAGTTGAAAAAACTCAAGGTATACACCGGTTCCGACCATCCCCACGCGGCTCAGCAACCGGAAGCCCTCAAGTTGTAGACCACACCCATTCAGGAGTTTGAGAGATCATGGCAGATAACAGCATTTACGCCACCGGCAAGCGCAAGACGGCAATCGCGCGGGTCTGGTTGAAGCCGGGCAGTGGCCAGATTCTGGTCAACAAGCGGGCTTTGGAGGATTATTTCGATGGCGGTGAATATTCCCGGGCGGTGGTGGAAAAACCCCTGGTGATCACCGAGACCAAGGTTAAGTTCGACGTGATGGCCACTCTGCGTGGCGGCGGCAAGAACGCTCAGGCCGAGGCTTTGCGCCACGGGATCTCCCGGGCTCTGACCGAGGCCGATCCCGAGTTGCGCACCACCCTGAAGCGGGCCGGTTTGCTGACCCGTGACCCCCGGAGCAAGGAGCGGAAAAAATATGGTCAGCGCGGAGCGCGGGCCAGGTTCCAGTTCTCCAAGCGTTAAAGCGGAGGCGGGGCCGCTATCCCGGCCCCCGAATCGTCAGCCTATGCACAACGCCAAAAGGGAAGGCGCTCGAAAAGAGCTCCTTCCCTTTTTTGCGTTGTACTCCTCAGGGTGCTTGGCCCCGGGACCATTTATTAGGATAACAGGGAGAATTATTGATGATACGGGTTGGAATTATCGGAGCCTCGGGCTACACCGGGGCCGAACTGGTGCGACTGCTGATCAATCATCCCCGGGTGGAGCTTACCCTGGCCACCTCCCGCCAGTACGCGGGCAAACCCCTGGCCGGGGTTTTCCCCCACCTGGCCGGGAAAACCGAGCTGGTCTGCGAAGATCCCACCGCTCTTGATCCGGCCGGCCGGGCCGATCTTTTTTTCACCGCCGTGCCCCATCAGACCGCAATGGCTGTGGTGCCGGGGCTGCTGGCCACCGGGGCCAAAGTGATCGATCTCTCCGCCGATTTTCGGCTCCACCGGCAGCAGGTTTATGAGCAGTGGTACCAGACCCATTCGGCTCCGGAACTGCTGGCCGAAGCGGTTTACGGTCTGCCGGAGCTGCATCGGGCGGCCATCGCCCAGGCCCGTCTGGTGGCCAATCCCGGTTGCTATCCCACCAGCGTTCTGCTGGGGCTGGCCCCCCTGCTCAAGGCCGGGTGTCTTGATCCGGAGACTCTGATCATCGACGCCAAGAGCGGCACTTCGGGAGCGGGCCGCGCCGCCGCGGTCGGTACCCTCTACTGCGAGGTGACCGACGGCTTCCGGGCCTACAAGGTGGCCGAACATCGCCATACCCCCGAAATCGAGCAGGAGCTGGCTTTGCTCTGTGGCCGGTCCCTGGCGGTCAGTTTTACCCCGCATCTGGTGCCGATGTCCCGGGGGATGCTCAGCACCATCTATGCCAAGTTGACCCGGGAGATCGATCAGGCCGGTCTTACCAAAATAATGGCGGATTACTATGGTGATGAACCGTTTGTCCGGGTGCTGCCCGAGGGGCAACTGCCCGCCACCCAGTATGTGCGAGGGAGCAATTTCTGCGACCTGGCCGTACGGCTTGATGGGCGTACTGGTCGGGTTATCGTGCTTTCGGCCATCGATAACCTGGTGAAGGGGGCCGCCGGGCAGGCGGTGCAGAACCTCAATCTGCTGTGCGGTTTTCCGGAAGATCAGGGTTTGCACCAGGTGCCGTTGTTTCCCTAAGCGTTTTCATGGCCGATAATGTTAAACTGACCATCGCCTATGACGGTGCCGCCTACGCCGGCTGGCAACGCCAGCGCAACCGCCCCACCATTCAGGAGTTCCTGGAGGAGGCTTTGGGGCGGATGCTGGGACATCGGGTGGTGGTGCACGGGGCCGGCCGAACCGATGCCGGGGTGCACGCCCTGGGGATGGTGGCCAATTTTCAGCCCGCCAGGAGCTTGCCTTTGACCGCTTACCGGCGCGGCCTCAACAGTATGCTGCCGCCCGATATTCGTATTCTGGCCGCCGAAGCGGCCGAGCCGGATTTTCATGCCCGTTTCAGCGCCCGGGGCAAGGCTTATCTGTACCATTTTACCACCGCGGCGGTTATGCCACCTTGTCGCCGGTTATACTGCGCCCATTTCCCCGGCTCTTTCGCCGGGGAAATGGTGCGGGCCGCCTTGCCGCAACTGCTGGGTGAACACGATTTCTCCGCCTTTGAAGCCACCGGTTCGCGGTCCAGGGCCGCAGCCGGCGAGGCGGAACGGGGCCGGGGTGCGGTCCGCTGCCTGAGTCGCCTCAGTCTGCACCGGGAACAGGCCGATTGGCTGCCCGGCCCGGCGGCGGCCGGCGACTCTCCCGGTGAGACCTATCGCCTGGTGGTGGCCGGGGACGGTTTTTTGCGCCATATGGTGCGCAATATTGTCGGCACTTTGGTTGAGGTCGGCCGGGGGCGGCGGCCACCGGACTCCCTTGGCGAGTTGCTGGCCACGGGTGAGCGCTCCCTGGCCGGTCCCACCGCTCCCGCTTGCGGTCTGACCTTGTGGCAAGTTTACTATTGATGACTTCGCAAGAAGTCATCAACGCGCCCATGGATGGGCGCGCAAATCGATAGCTTGCTTTGTAAGCTATCGATTTGTAAGGAAAGCGGAAACCGCGTTTTCGCTTTCCGGGGAGCAAAAAGTCCATGGACGGACTTTTTGCGGATTCATCATTATTAGATCATTAACCATCAGATAAAAGTGTGGAGGTAAGGAAGATTATGGATGCTCCCGTTATCGAACTGGCGGCCCGGGTGAAACAGATCAAGGCGTCACCCACCCTGGCGGTTGATGCCAAGGCCAAAGCGCTGAAGGCCGAGGGGGCCGATGTTTTGAACTTCAGCGTCGGTGAGCCCGATTTCGATACCCCGGCCCATGTGCGGGAGGCGGGCAAAGAGGCCATTGATCAGGGCTTTACCCGTTACACCCCGGTTCCCGGGATCCTGCCCCTGCGTCAGGCGGTTTGCGACCGTTTGGCCGCCGACCATGGCCGCCACTACCAGCCGGATCAGATCCAGATCAGTTGCGGCGGCAAGCACGGGCTTTACAATATGGCCCAGGCCCTGTTTGGTCCCGGTGACGAGGTGTTGGTGCCGGCCCCTTACTGGGTCAGTTATCCGCCGATTATCCAGTTGGCCGGGGCCACCCCGGTGATCGTGCCCTTGGACGAAAAGAGCGATTTTGACCTTGACCCGGAGGTGCTGGTCCGTTACGCCACCGCCAAAACCCGAGGGATTATCCTGAACAGCCCCTCCAACCCCACCGGTTCGGTACTCTCCGCCCGGGCCCTGGCGGCGATCGGCAAGATGGCCATCGAGCGGGGCTGGGTGGTGATCTCCGATGACATTTACGACACCATCGTTTACGGGCAGGGGAAGCTGCCCCATATCCTGGATGTTGATCCCCGCCTGGCCGCGCAGACCCTGATCCTCAACGGGGTCTCCAAATCGTTTGCCATGACCGGCTGGCGGATCGGTTATACCGCCGGCCCCAAACATATCGTCGCGGCGATGAATAAGATCCAGAGCCAGTCCACCTCCAACCCCTCCTCGGTGGCCCAGAAGGCGGCCCTGGCGGCCCTGACCGGCCCCCAGGAGTTTCCGCTGACGATGCGGGACGCCTTCCTGCCCCGGCTTGATTTCATCATCGGGGCCTTGACCGCCATCCCCGGGGTCAGTTGCGTACGCCCCCGGGGGGCTTTCTATGTATTCCCCAACGTTTCGGCCTATTTCGGCAAAAAGAGCAGTTCCGGCCAGGTGATCGGCGATTCGGTGGCTCTGGCCGACTATCTGCTGGAGGAGGCTCTGCTGGCCACGGTGCCGGGTGCGGCCTTTGGGGCCGACCAGTTTATTCGTTTCTCCTTTGCCACTTCGATGGAGATTCTGGAGGAGGGGATGAAACGGCTGGCCACAGCCCTGGCCGCGCTGAGCTAGGGGAGTTTCCAGGGGGTGGGACGCGCTCCGCCCTCCTCGCTGAGCGGGGAGGCGGAGCGCGGGTCATTCAATGGGTAGAACCGTTGGTATGGCTGGGTTCGCTCAAGGCCCAGGTCCAGCTGTCCAGCTGCCGTTCCTTGGAAAGGGCCTTCTCTCCGTTCCTGGTGTAGCAAACGTAGACCCAATCGGGGCCTTTGATAAATATACGAATCAGGCCCAGGGTGGGGTGAATGAACCAGCCCTCGCGATACGATCCTTCCATGTTTTCCTCTTCCTTCCTTTCTGATTTGATAATTGCCGGATTTTCCCGGAGGCCGCCGCAGCGATGCGGCGGTGGCTGCCCGGGCTGTCACTATTTGTCCAGGCAAAGGCTGATGCATTCCTGACATTTTTCGGGGGTTTTGCCACCCTGACAGTAACGGCTGAAGCTTTTGATCCAATCGGCCCCGCCCCGGGGGCATTCGTCGATGAAATGCATCAGCAGGCTGAGCCGATCGATGATCTCCCGGGGAGCGGTGTGTTCGATCCGGCAGGCCCCCTCTTCGGCCAGCTCTTCGTCCACCGCCAGAACTTGCAGAAAGAAATTCTTCAGGGCCTGGTGGCGCTGGATAACATCCCGGGCCGCCTTTTCCCCGGCGGGGGTCAGGGTGATTACCTCGTAGGGTGCGTAGTTGATCAACCCTTTCTGGGAAAGGGAGCGGAACGCTTCGGTCACCGACGAACGGCTCACCTTGAGCCGGGCGGCGATCTCCTTGGCCCGCGCCACCTGTTTTTCGGCCACGATATGATGGATGGTCTCCAGGTAATCTTCCAGACTGGCGCTGAGACGTTTTCCGCTTTTAGGCATATTGTAGTTCCTTGATGAACTGTTTTCGGATCGTCTAAACTAATTCAGGCAGTCGCTGATTGTCAAGTTTTTCCTGGTATTTCACCAGACCTCTCGCAGGCCCTGCTGTTTACGGGCCAGGTCCACCAGGCGTTCCAGTTCCGTCTGCCAGGAAGCGTGGACCCGGGCGGCGGAGGGCGCGATCAATTCCGGCAGTCCGTACACCAGGCGATCGGATGCCCCGGAGGCTTCGATCACCGCCTCGATGGAGCGGGCTCCGAACTTGTACTCGGCCAGCAGCAGTCGCAGCAGCAGGCCGGAGGTTTTGCGGGCCGCCTTCTTCCAATGGGTGTCCATCTGGTGGGCGATGATGAAAGCCCGCTTGATCAGGATTCGGCGCAGCCTGGCCAACTCCCGGGGGCCGGCTTTGCAGAGCAGTTCGGGGGGGATCACGATATCGTCGATATCCAGCACCACCCGCAAGCGGCTTAAAAAATCGGGAATTTTGAGGGTGCGGGCCATCTGCAGGATTTCCGGATTGGCGGGGTCGAGCAGGGCGGCCATACCATCGTAGCTGGCTTTGACCCCGCCGGCGAAGACAAAGATCGAGCGCCCGATATTGTAGGGTACCCCGTGGACGTAGGTAATGCCGTCCTGCATGGCGGGTAGAAAGTAGCGCAGGTAGCCGAACTCGTGGCGGTCGTAGCGGCAGTCGAACTCGTCCCAGAAAACGATGGGCACCTTGCCCTTGGCCACCGAGGCCCGGATGGCGTCGATGGCGCTGTTAATCTCGACCGGGCCGTCGAACTGGGTGAGGTTGAACTCGAAGAAATCGAAGGGGCTGATATCGAAACGCCGCCCGATCACCCGGGCCACCTCCTTGACCGCAAAGGATTTGCCCGAGCCCGGCGGACCAAAAACCCCCACGCAGAGCGGCCGTTGCACCTGCTCGCGGGAGACGTAGGAGTCCATCACGTTCTGCAGGGTCACCACCGGCTCGATCTCCGCCGGGTCGGTGGTGCGCAGATGGCCGACATTGAACATCCTTAACTCCTCGAACCCCTTCTTCCAGCTCACCTCGTTTTTGAGGTAGTGGAGCACCTCGGCGATCACCCCGATGCAATCGCCGGCCATCGGCCCCATCCTCTGGCGAACAAAGGGGCTGTTGGGCCAGGGAAAGAAGGCGCGAATCGCCTCCTTCTTTTTTTCATGCCACTGCTGATCGGAGACCACTTCCAGCACCCGCTCGAAATCGGGACTCAGTTGCGGCAGTTCGATAAAGCAGGGGTCCTCCTCCCGCTCCAGGTAGGAGCAGGGGCGGCCGTCGGGGAAGACGGAGGCGAAATCCAGCTCCGGCAAACGCAGGGCCCGGTCGAAGGCGTAGCCGCTTTCGTGCAGTTGTTGCCAGTTTTTCAGCAGCCGGGTGGAGTAGTCGAAAAAGGCGTTACGGGAGAACAGGGGTTGCCCGCATTGTAACCAGTCGCCGGCCAGCAGCGAGGTGGCCAGGGTGTCGTAGCAGGGGGCCGAGCCCTTGTGGCGGGGTGAGCTTTTCTCCGGCAGGCAGCCCCGGCGGTGCCGGAAAAAGCTGCCCTCGGGCCCCACATACATCACCCCGTGGGGATACATCTCCACCACGATATGGCAGAGGAAACGATCATTCTCCCACAGGCCCACCTCCGAGGTGCGCAGGGCCCGCAGGGCCATGGCCACGATGGTTTCCCAGATCACCGAGCTGTCCATCTCCATCCGGGTGGTTTCCAGATCGGAGAGTCGGCAAAAGAGGCAGAATCGCTCGCCGAAACGGCGGGCCCACTCCCGCCAGTGGGCCACCCCGATTCCCAGGGCGATCACCCAGGCCTCGGGGTTGAGCCGGGCGAACTCGGCGGTGGCGGTGGGGGGGCGGCCGGAGTCGTCCACCACCAGGATCGCCTGGTTGCCGGTCAAAATCTCCCGATTGTCAGCGGTGATCTCCAACTCGTGGAAACTGGTCTGGCGCCCTTCCGGCGGCAGAAACTGCTGGAACATAAACCAGCCCCTTTCCGCTTTGGTGCCGGGGGTGTCCAGGCGGTTACGGAAGATCTGGTAAATCTCCTTCTGTTCGCCATAGGTGAAGGAGTTGAGCTGCGGGACCAGCGTCGTTTGGCCGAGGAAACCGGTCAACCAGGTATGGGTCTGTTCCAGCCGACCAAGTTCAATCCCCACCTCTCCGGCCAGCAGTTCGATCTGGTCGCCGGGGTTGTAGCCGTAGGCCGGCAGGCTGCCCTCCTGGAGCAGGCTGACCTCTTTGACCGGCATATTGGTGATCCGTACCTTGGAGCCCAGTAGCAGTACTTTACCGCGGCTCCCGGCTTGCGGGGATGTTTTTGTTTCCTTTCTGGTCATGGTTCCCACCTTGGCTGATTCAAAAAAATACGCTGTCGGCTAACATGCTGCATGATAGCAGCCCGCCGCGAAAAAGCCAAAGGGTAAGGGCACGGCTTTTTCTCTTGCAATCCCGATCCGGCCAAACTATCCATACAAAATGGTAAGCGCTCCTGAAGCCGCAAATTTTGGGCAAAGCGGTTTTTTCTCCTAACCCAGCAAGAGGGAAAAAAATGAAAGTTACAATTGCCTCGATTTTTCCGCCCGACGAGTCGCCGCGTTATATGTTCGGCAAGACAGCCACCGACGAATATGTGGTGTTTTCGCCATTGGCCACCGCCACGGATTTCCACTTCGACCTGGATGATCTGGTCAAGTTCGAGAAGGTCTCCCAGGGTCCGGTGGAAGCGATCAATATGACCAAGAATGAAACCATCGGGGTTCTCATCCATGATGCCGGGATCAATAAAGATATTATCAGGGTGCGCTATGATCCGCAGTTCCGGTAAAAGCCGGTGAAAATTTCCGACCGGTTGGATGAAAAGGCGGCGGAGAGGGTCGGTCCGGCGCCAGTCGAATGGCCGGGGGAACTCACAACGTAACCGACCACGGGGACAATGCAAGCGACCACGGGGCACCGCATCTTGCGGCAAGCGGGACGGCGATGCGTACGCCAGTACGTGAGC
>JBLRWU010000018.1:0-23190 GCA_047921155.1 Desulfurivibrio sp. | reverse complement strand
GCTTTAAGGGCTTCTACCAGGTCGAGGCGGTGGAGGTTGCGCCGCACCAGCAGGCCCGAGATCACCGCCGAAATCGCCACCACCAGGGCGGCAAAGGCAAAGGTGGAGGGTTCCAGGACCATGGGAATCCGGTAGAGATCGGAGCGCAGCCCCACGGCCAGGTACCAGCTCAGGCCGGTGCCGATCAACCAGCCCAGAGGAATGGCCAGGATGGTCAGCAGCGCCAGTTCCCCCAGCAGAATATAGTCGGTCTCGTCGCGGGTCAAGCCCAGAACCCGCAGCGAGGCCAGCTCGCGACTGCGTTCCGACAAAGCGATCCGGGCCGAATTATAGACCACTCCGAAAGCGATGCTGGCCGCCAGCAGCGTACTGATAAAGCTGAAGGCCAGCATCGTTTCATCCATCGCCTCCTGGTAGCTCTCGATGGCCGCCAGGCGACGCCCTACTCCCGCCACCATGGGGCTTTCGCTCAGCCGGGCCGCCACCTGCTCCTGTTGGGCCGCCGCCACCGCCAGGTAAGCGCCGTCGATCACCTCGCCGTCGCCCAGGACCCGGTTGAGGGCATCCAACTCCATATAGGCCGCCACCCCGATATATTCGGTGACCAGACCGTTCACCGGCAGCTCCAGGACCTGGCGGCGGCCGGTGAGGTTTTCCACCACCACCGTATCGCCGGGGGTCAGGGCCAGGATCTCGGCCAGGTAATCGGTGAGGAAGATCCCGGTGGTGGGCGGAACCAGGGCATTGAGATCGACATCCAGTACCCGGCTCAGTTCGGCATCGGGATTGAGACCGTGGAGGGCGGTGCGAAAGCTGCGATGTTCGTGGCGCAGCCGCACCGGCACCGTCCGCCGGCCCTCGACCAGGGCCACCCCTTCCAGGGCCTGCAATTGATGCAGCACCCGGCGCGAACCGGGTTCGTGGAGGCTGACCGCCAGATCGTAACGCTGGGCCAGGCCAAACTGCACCTCCATAACATGATCGACGGCATCGTAGAGGTTCCCGACCATCAGGATGGCGCAGGTCATGGCAATCCCGACAATCGCCAGCAGGGCCTTGAAGGGCCGTCGCTCCAGGTGGCGCAGGATCATCCTGGACGGCTGCCCCAAACGCTGTTGCAGACCCAGGCGCTCCACCACGGTGGGCCGATACTCCCCCGGAGGTTCCGGACGCATCGCCTCGGCCGGGGGCAGCCGCACCGCCCGGCGCAGGGCCCCGAAGGTGCCGACCAGGGCGGCGGCCAGGGTCACCAGCACCGCGATGGCGATCACCCCGCCGCTCAGCCGGTAATCGAGGGTCGGAAAGCGGAAATAATCGGCATAGATCCCGGCCAGGGCCTCGCCGATCAGAAAACCGCCGCCGATCCCCAGCAGCAGCCCGCCGGTGCAGAGCAGCAGCACCAGTTGGCCGTAATGCCAACCCACCGCCCGGTTGCTGTAGCCGAAGGCCTTCATAATGGCGATCTGTTCGCGCTGGGTGGCGATCAGCCGGGCCAGCACCACGTTGAGCAGGAAGGCGGCCACCCCCAGGAAGATGGTGGGAAAGATCCGGGCCATGGTCGCCAACTGGCTGAATTCCGCTTCCAGGTAGGCGTGGGATTGCTGGTCGGCCCGAGCCACCGCCCCGGTGCCGCCGTAAGGCTCCAGCAGGCGATCCAGGGTGGCGATCACCTCCGCCGCCACCGCCCCGCGGGCCAGGGTCAGCGACAGGCTGTTGAAGGCCCCGTCCAGGTCGTAGGCGGCGGCCAGTTGTGAGCGGTTGAGCCAGAGGATGCCGTAGCGCAGGTTGTCCGGGAAGATGTCGCCGGCCTTCAGTTGGTAGATATGCTCCGGACTGCCGCCGATGCCGCTGATGGTGATCTGTTGCAGGCGGCCGTTGAGTACCGCCGCCAGGCGGTCACCGGGCAGCAGGCCATGGGCTTCGGCAAAGGCGTCGCTGACCACCGCTTCGGGGCGGTGAGCCTCGGGCAGCCGGCCCTGGCTGATAAAGAGGCGGTTCAGTTCGGAGTTTTCCCCGTCGGGCAGGGAGACCAGCAGGGCGCTGATCTGGTCGGCAAACTCCGGCAGCCGTAGGGTGGCGGCGGCGATAACCCGGGTTTCCAGGGTTTGCACCCCGTCCAGAGCGGCGATCCGGGCGGCCAGCTCCTCGGGGGCCCTTTTAAGATGGGTGAAGACCTCGGCAAAGTAGTAATCGCGATAAAAGCCGTCCCGGCTCTGGCGCAGGGAGTCCAACGAGGCCAGCGACATCAGCAGGGTGGCCACCCCGCCGGCGATCACCACCGCGATGGCCAGCCCCTGGCCCCGCATCCGCCAAAGCTCGCGCAGCAGCTTCCAGTGCAGGGCCTTCATCGGGGCGCCCCGCCGGGGTCAAAGCTCACCACTGCAGCTCCCGGGCCGGCACCCGCTGCTGGTTTATGGCAATTTCGCCGATTTTGCCGTCACGCAACTGGATCACCCGGTGGGCCATCCGGGCGATATCGGCGTTATGGGTGATCACCACGGTGGTGGTGCCCACCTCGCGGTTGATCCGCTCCAGCACCTCCAGCACCAGCACCCCGGTCTGGGAATCGAGCGCGCCGGTGGGCTCGTCGCAAAGCAGCACCTGGGGGCGCTTGGCGATGGCCCGGGCGATGGCCACCCGCTGCTGCTCGCCGCCCGAGAGCTGAGCCGGAAAATGGTCCAGCCGCTCACCCAGACCCACCAGGGCCAGGGCCTCTTCGGGAGTCATGGGATTCTCGGCGATCTCGGTAACGATGGCGATATTTTCGCGGGCGGTGAGGCTGGGAATCAGGTTGTAGAACTGGAAGACGAAGCCGACCTGATGGCGGCGGAAGGCGGTGAGTTCGGGCTCGGAAGCGGCAGTGAGGTTGTGTTCGCCGCAGAGGACGGTGCCGGCGGTGGCGAAATCGAGGCCGCCCAGGATATTAAGCAGGGTGGATTTGCCGCTGCCGGAAGGGCCCAGCAGGACCACGAACTCACCCTGGTAAAGGTCGAGGTCGACCCCGTCCAGGGCCTTAACCTCGACCTCCCCCATCCGATAGATCTTGCTTAAACCCTCGGCGTGGAAGACGACTTGCCCGGGGGTTGTTACGGCGGCGGTATCCATGGGTTCGATACTACCACAGCCCACCTGGCCCTGACAACGAAGGGCTACGAGGCGAGGTATTGTCTGATGGCTTCGGCCATGGTGCCGCAGATTTTGCGGAATCGTTCCTCGTCGCGCTCCAGCAGGGTGGTGCGGAAGCCCTGCAGCTCGGTGGCGAAAGAGCTCAACGGCACCACACAGATCCCGGTGGAACCCAACAGGTAATAGACAAAACGCTTGTCCGGCGAGGTGCCCGGCTGGGCCACCAACTGCTCGACATGCTCCCGCACCTCGCGGTTTTCGATGGGCAGGCTCTGGCGGTGGTTGAGAATCCCGGGTTCGAAGGCCACGCTCATGTAGAAGGCGCCGTCGGTGCGGTTGACGATCAGCCCCTCCACCTCCTTCAAGGTATCGTAGGCGATGTTGGAGGCCTTTTCGTAACGCCCCACCCGCTCGGCCAGGTAGGTGTTGTACTGGGGATGGGTGAGAATGGCCGGCAGCACCATCTGGGGCAGGGTGGTGGAGCAGACCTCGACCATCTTGGAGTTGAGGATTGAACCGACATACTTCTTGAACATCGGGTCCTTGTCGCCGTTATACACCTCGATCCAGCCGCAGCGGGAACCGGGCCAGGGCATCTCCTTGGAGATCCCGCGCATGGCAATGGCCGGCACGTCACCGATCACCTCGGCCAATGACTTGGTTTTACGACCGTTATAGACAATCCGGTGGTAAACCTCGTCACAGATGATAAAGAGATCGTACTTGCGAGCCAGGGCCACGATCCCCCGCAGGGTCTCCTCGGGATAGACCGCCCCGGTGGGGTTGTCGGGGTTGATCATCAGGATCCCGGCCACCGCCGGATTGTACTTGATCCGGTTCTCCAGATCCTCAAGATCGGGAAACCAGTTGTTGCGCGGATCGAGCCGGTAGCTCACCGGCCGATCACCGGCATGGGCCGCCTCGGCCGAGGAGTGGGTGGTGTAGCTGGGGGAGGAGACCACCACCCGGGCGTTGCGCCGCAGCATCCCGTAAATCTTGCTGATGGCATCGCCCAGGCCGTTGAAGAAAAGGATGTCGTCGGGCCCGATCTGGACCCCGCCCCGGCGGTTGACCTCGGCGGCCAGGAATTCGCGGGTGGTCAGAATGCCGCGGGTGGGGCTGTAGCCGTAGGAGGAGTTCTCCATGGCGCACTCGGCCACCAGCTTTTTCATCCAGAGGGGAATCTCTTCCCCCTTGGCCACCGGGTCGCCGATATTCTCCCAGTAGGTCTTGATCCCCAATTTCTGCAATTTTTCGCCGACGTTGACGATATTACGGATTTCGTAGGTCAACTCTCCGGCGCCGATGTGGACAATGTCGGTACGCATGCCAATTCCTTAAATGATCAAGTAGTAAAATAGACGGCCCAGCCCGGCACCTTAACCACGCAATCCCCGCTCACGTCAAGGCAATATCACTGTCCGCGCTGATCCATGGGCACGAAAGGACGATTGAGGGGCCCCACATAGATCTGGCGGGGCCGGCTGATCCGCCAACCCGGATCGTCCCACATCTCCTTCCAGTGGGCGATCCAGCCGGGCAGCCTGCCCAGGGCGAACATCACCGTAAACATGTTGGTCGGAATGCCGATGGCCCGGTAGATGATCCCGGAATAAAAATCAACGTTGGGATAGAGGCTGCGCTCGATGAAATAGTCATCCTTGAGGGCCACCTCCTCCAGCTCCTTGGCGATATCCAGCAGCGGATCGACCACCTTGAGGTCATCCAGCACCTCGTCGCAGGCCTGCTTGATGATCCGGCAGCGGGGATCGATGGTCTTGTAGACCCGGTGGCCGAAGCCCACCAGGCGGAAGGGGTCCTTGGGATCCTTGGCCCGCTCGACAAACTGGCGGTAATTGCCGCCGCCCTGGTGGATGCTCTCCAGCATCTCCATTACCGCCTGGTTGGCCCCGCCGTGCAACGGCCCCCAGAGGGCGCTGATGCCGGCCGAAACCGAAGCGTAAAGGTTGACCCGGGCGCTGCCCACCATCCGCACCGTGGAGGTGGAACAGTTCTGCTCATGATCACCATGGAGGATCAACAGTTTATTGAGCGCCGCCACCACCTTGTGGTTGATCTCGTAGGGCTTGACCGGCGAATCGAACATCATGTTCAAAAAGTTGGCGCAGTAGGAGAGATCGTGGCGCGGGTAAACCAGGGGATGGCCCATGGACTTCTTGTAGGAGAAGGCGGCAATGGTCCGCACCTTGGAGACCAGGCGGGCCGACATCTTGTCGATGAACTCCAGCGGATTATCCGTCATCTCCGGGTAGAAGCTGCACAGCGAGTTGACCATGGATGACAGGATGGCCATGGGCGGACTTTTGGCCGGATAGCCATCGAAAAAGCGGAGCATATCCTCATGGATCATCGCGAAGTCATTGAGCATTTGGCTGAACTCGCTCAACTCTCTCCGGGTGGGCAGGGAGCCGTGATCCAGCAGGTAGGCCACCTCGACGAAGGTGCAGTTTTCGGCCAGATCGGCAATATCATAACCGCGGTAACTGAGAATCCCCTTCTCGCCGTCCAGGTAGGTAATATTGCTGATACAGGACCCGGTATTGGCATAACCGTTGTCAAGGGTGATATAACCGGTGCTGGCCCGCAGGGTGCGGATATCGATCGCCTTCTCTCCCTCGGTGCCGACCACCACCGGCAGTTCATAGACCTGGCCGTTGATCTTAAGCTCCGCTTTTTCACCGGTATAGTAGTTGTGGGGCATATAACAGGACTCCTTATGGTTCACCGCCGGCGGGGCCGGAAATCTGGTGTGGTTCCAAACCGAATCGGATAATCTACCGCCAAAGCCGAGTATTTTCAAGAAACTTAATCAAGGGGCGGAGCCAGGGAATGACGGATAGCCATCAAGAACGATTAAGGAAATTTAACGAAGAGGTCGGGCTCTACCCGGTTTCCTGTGAGAAGCTGGCCAGGGGACGCAGCGACCTGGAGTGGCTGGCGGCGGTGCTGGCCGGAGGCGCGAAAATCGTCCAGTTGCGAGACAAGGATTCCAGCGGCCGGGCCCTGCTGGCCAAGGCCCACGCCTTCCGCCGGGCTACCCGGGAAGCCGGAGCCCTGTTTATCGTCAACGACCGGCTGGATATCGCCCTGCTCAGCGGCGCCGACGGAGTCCATCTGGGCAACGACGATCTGCCCGCCGAAGAGGTGCGCCGATTCGCCCCCCAACTGCTGATCGGGGTCTCCTGCAACACCGAGGAGCAGGCCGCCAGCGCCGCCCGCCGGGGGGCCTCCTACTACAATATCGGACCGCTTTTTACCACCGGCACCAAGGAGGGGCTCAAGGAGTTTCTGGGGATCGAGGCGATTGCCCGCTTTTCCCGCCACTCCGAGCTGCCCTTCACGGTGATGGGCGGGATCAAGAAGCACCACCTGCCGGAGCTGCGGGCTGCCGGAGTCCGCCGCCCGGCGGTGGTCACCGCCATCACCGGGGCCGACGACATGGAAGCCGCCACCAAAGAGCTGATCGCCCTCTTGCAATAATCCCGGCACCAACAAAAAGGTCCGCCAGTACCGCAAACTGCGGAACTGGCGGACCTTTCCTCCAACCGTCCGGCTGTTGTCTCTACTTGATACTTTCCAGATAACGGTAGAGCGGTGAATCGGTGGTCAGCACCAGGCGGGTGTTGCCCCCCAGGGTTGCCCGGTAGGTTTCCAGGGTTTTGTGAAAGGTATAGAAATCGGGATCCCGACCGTAGGCCTCGGAATAGATCCGGGCGGCCTGGGCATCGGCCTTACCCATCAGGGTGAGGGCCTCCTTGGTGGCCCCGGAGCGAATCTCCAAAAGATCGCGCTCCATCTTGCCCAGAATCTCCGATTTGTTGCCCTCGCCGCGGGAACGCAGGTCGGCGGCGATCCTCTTCCGCTCCGAGATCATTCGATCAAAGACCCGGCGCTGCACGGAATCGATATAGTTGACCCGGCGCAGCATCACGTCCACCAGTTCGATCCCGTACTGCTCCACCACCTCGGCGGCCCGGGCGTGGATCAGGTTGGAGATCACATCCCGGCCCAAAGCGACATGCTCAACCTCGTCGGGCTCCAGCATGCTGACCCGCATCGCCTGGGGCTGCCAGTCGGAGCTGCGGATAAACTCCACCAGGTTGTTCTGGTTGACGAAGTCGCGGATGGTACCGTCGATGATCGCGTCCAAAACCCCCTGGGCCCGGTTAACATCATGGAGCGACTGCATGAAACGCAGGGGATCGACGATCCGCCAACGGGCGGTGGCATCGATATGGACAAAGGTTTTGTCCCGGGTGGGGATCTGATTGGGGTCACCATCCCAGATCTGGATCCGTTTATCAAAAAAGGTGACATCCTGGACAAAGGGGGTCTTGAACTTTAGGCCCGCCTCGGTCACCGGTTCACCAACCGGCCGGCCGAACTGGGTGACCACCGCCTGGCGATCCTCCGGCAGGACATAGACCCCGTTGGCCACCACCAGGCCCAGGCCGGCAATAACTACAATCAATAGTGTACGTACGATATTTTTCACAAAAACCTCCGCAGCGGTTGTTCGAAATCTTTTTCGGCCTATTTCTTGCCGGTGGCGCCCAGGTTCAGCAGGGGTAACAACGACTTCTGCTCCTTGTCGATCACCACCACTTCATTGACTCCCGGCAATACCCGCTGCATGGTTTCAAGGTAGAGTCGTTGCCGGGTTACATCTTTGGCGCCCCGATACTCCTCCAGCAGGGCCAGAAAACGGCTGGTTTCACCCTGGGCCAGGTTGACCCGCTCGGTGGCGTAACCGTGGGCCTCTTCCACCGTCTTGCGGGCATCACCGCGGGCTCGAGGCACTTCCCGGTTATAGATCTCCTCGGCCTCGTTGATCAGCCGCTTCATATCCTGATCGGCCTCGTTGACCTCGTTGAAGGCGGGCTTGACCGGCTCCGGAGGGTTAACGTCCTGCAACTGCACGGTGATGATCCGGACCCCGCTTTCGTAACGATTGAGGGTCTCCTGAAGTTCACGGGCCATGGCATCGGCCAGGATGGCCCGGCCATCGAGAACCGCGTCGAAATCCATATTACCCACCAGCCGGCGCAGGGTCATCTCGCTGACGTCACGGACCGCCTGGGGCACATCCCGAATCCGGAAGAGAAAGTGGTAGGGCTCGTCCACCCGGTACTGGACCACCCACTCCATGTCGATCACGTTGCGATCACTGGTCAGCATCAGCGATTCCTGGGTGTAGCCCTGCTTCTGATACTGGGTGCGGTCGGCCACCGTCCGCGAACGGAAGCCGAACTGCTCCTTCCGAACCGACTCCATGTCCACCTTGTGAACCACGTCGGCCAGGGGAATCTTGTAGTTGAGCCCCGGCATGGTGGTCTTGTTGTACTTGCCCAGTCGCAGCACCACGCCCTGTTCCCCGGGCCGGATGGTGTAGAAGGAGGAGAAGAGCAGGAAACCGACCAGCACTACTCCGACCACCATGGCCACGGTGCCGGCGTTGATCCCGTCGCCGCCGGGCTCGTCGGAGCGCTGACCGCCGCCCGAGCCGCCCGAGCCGCCGCCTTCAAAAAAGCCCTTGATCTTCTTGATCAAAGCCGCCAACTGCTCTTCCGGGGACTGGCCGCCTTTACGCTGCCCCCACGGAGGTTGCTGATTATCCCATGCCATAAAAACAATCCTCTTGAAATTAAGTGGAATTTAATGAACGGACCCCAAGGTGACAAACCGTCGCGAAAACCCTGTCGTCGTCGCGGCCTTTTGCGACATCGGCAAAGATTGACTTGGCAGTGTGCCTGATTTTGCCCAATGATTCAACCCCTATTTCCCCCATGCTTCGTAAGCCGCCGCTGCCGCCGGAAGGGCGCTTCTTGACTTTTCCCGGAAAGCTCTGTAGAAAACGGGCACCTTGAAACCGGTACGGGCCGGGGGTCGAGTGAAGTTGCGGGCCGCACCAACAAAAAAAGCGCAACCCCCGAAAGGATTACGCTTCTGATGTTTAACTTGGTGCCGAAGGGGAGACTCGAACTCCCACGGGGAAACCCCCACTAGACCCTGAACCTAGCGCGTCTACCAGTTCCGCCACTTCGGCCCCGCGATTGAAGAGGCGATAATATAGACTTCCCGCCGCCGTTGTCAAGACAAATTCCCGGCGGCAGCCGCGTTTTTCACCAATAATCTCCATCCGGACCTTAAGATAATGGATATCCATACCAGCCTGGCCCAAATCCCTGCTCCCTTTCCTTACGCCTGCATCACCATCGGCAACTTCGACGGGGTCCATCTGGGCCACCAGCAACTCTTCGACGCCGTGCGGCGCCTGGCCCACCAGCACCAGGGCACCGCCGTGGCCATCACCTTCGATCCCCACCCCCTGCAGGTGGTCTGCCCGGAGCGAGGGATCAAGCTGATCTCCACCTGCGAACAGAAGGCGGAATTGATCGCCCAGGCCGGAGTCGACCAACTGCTGGTACTGCCCTTCACCCCCGAATTTGCCGCCATGGCCGCGGAGAGTTTCGTGGATGAGGTGCTGATCAAAACCCTGGGGGTACGGGAGCTGGTGGTGGGCTATGACTACGCCTTCGGCAAGGGCCGCCGGGGCGACACCAATTTCCTCAAGGCCCAGGGACGGGAGAAAGGATTCACGGTCCGGGTGATCGAGGCCTACACCGTGGATGAGATGGTGGTCAGCAGCAGCAAAGTCCGGGAGCTGGTAGCGGCGGGTCAAATGGAAGAGGTCACCAAGCTGCTGGGCCGTTTCTACCAGTTGCGCGGGGTGGTGCAGGTGGGCAAGAAGCGGGGCGGCAGCATTTTAGGCTTTCCCACCGCCAACCTGAGCATCAACGAAAATGATCTCTGCCCCAGGCACGGGGTTTACGTCACCCAGGTGATTTACGACGGCAAGTGCTACGGCGGGGTGCTGAATATCGGCTACAACCCCACCTTCGCCGAGGGCCGCCTCTCGGCGGAAACCCATATTTTCGACTTCAACCAGGATATCTACGGCAAACCGCTCAAGATCAACCTGATTAAGCATCTGCGGGGCGAACGGAAATTCGACAGCCCCGGCGAACTGGCGGCCCAGATCGCTCGGGACGCAGCCGAAGCCAAAAAGGTGCTGGCCGCCGCCGAAAAGGAGTTTCTGCTGGCCTGTTCCGAAAAATATAACGATTGAACCGGGGCGGGGTGACGGGCCGGCTAGGTCCGGTAATCGGCGTTGATCTTGACGTAATCGATGGAGAGATCGCAGGTCAGGTATTCGGCGCCGGCGGGGCCGGCCTGGAGATCGACGGTGACCGTGAACTCCTGCTGTTGCAAGACGGCGGTGGCCTGGGCTTCGACCGCAACCCCCTGCCCGACGCCATTCTTCACCAGCACCACCCCGTCAAAGGCGATGCTCACCGCGTTCTGGTCAAAGGTGGCGCCGGAACGGCCCAGGGCGGCGATAATCCGACCCCAGTTGGCGTCCTCGCCGAAGAAGGCGGTCTTGACCAGACTGGAGTTGGCGATGGTCCGGGCTGCCTGGCGGGCCTGAACTTCATCGACCGCGCCCGTTACCCGGATGGTCACCAGCTTGCTGGCCCCCTCCCCGTCCCGCACCACCTGCCGGGCCAGGTCCAGACAAAGGGCGGCCAGGTTTTCCTGAAAGACCTGTTGGGCCGGGGAGCCCTCCACCAGCGGCGCTGCTCCGGAGCTGCCATTGGCCAGCAGCAGCACCGTGTCGTTGGTGCTGGTATCGCCATCGATGGTGATTCGATTGAAGGAACCCTCGACACCGCGGCGCAACATCCGCCGCAGCAGAGCGGGATCGACGGCGGCGTCGGTGAGGATAAAACAGAGCATGGTGGCCATATCGGGCATGATCATCCCGGCCCCCTTGGCCAGTCCGACCAGCTTCACCTCCACCCCGTCGATCTCCAGAGTCCGGACCGCCCGCTTGGGTACGGTATCGGTGGTCATAATCGCCTGCCCCACCGCCTCAAGCCCTGCGGGGTCAGGACTCAACCCGGCCGCAAGCCTGGGGATCCCGCCCCGGAAGCACTCGACATCAAGCTGCATGCCGATCACCCCGGTGGAGGAGAGCTGCACCAGCTCTTCATCAACACCCAGGGCATCGGCCAGCATCGCGCCGCAAAGACGGGCGTTGCGCAGCCCCTCCTCACCGGTGCAGGCGTTGGCGATCCCGGAATTGACCAGAATCGCCTGGGCCCGACCGCCCTTAAGCCGCGCACTGCCCAGCAGCACCGGGGCCGCCTTGACCGTATTGGTGGTAAACACCCCGGCGGCGGCGGCCGGCTGGTCGCTGACGATCAACCCCAGATCAAGCCGATCCTTGCCTCGAATCCCCGATTTCACCGCCGCTGCCCGAAAACCCCGCACCGTAAGGTCCATCGTTTGGCCTCCTAAAAATCTTCAAAAGAGGAATCATCCATGGGGATGATCCCGGCGGGTTGCTTTTTTTGCTCCAACCGTTTTTTCTCCGGCTTGGCCGCCGGCAGAGCCCGGCGGTGACCGGCCATGGACGGTGGCCGCTGCAACTTGGGGTCCTGGCCTGCGTCGAAATCCGCCGCATCGATCCCGCCGATCACCCGGATCATCTGACTGACCATACTGCGCAACACTTCGGCCTTGGCGCTCAACTCCTCGGAGGAGGAGGCCGATTCCTCGGCGGTGGCGGCGTTGCGCTGGATCACCGCATCGATCTCGCCGATGGCGGCGGAAACCTGGCTCACGGCCCGGGACTGCTCGGCGGAGGACTCGGCGATCTCCCGAATCAGGGTGGAGATTCTGGTAATCGATTCGGCGGAGGTCTTGAAGGTGCTGCTGGTTTCATCGACCAGGGAGGAGCCACTCTTAATCCTGCCCACCGTGCCGTCGATCAGGCTGGAGGTGTTCCGGGCCGCCTCCGCCGCCCGCATCGCCAGGTTTCGCACCTCATCGGCCACCACCGCGAACCCGGCTCCGGCCTCGCCGGCCCGGGCCGCTTCCACCGCAGCGTTCAGGGCCAGCAGGTTGGTCTGGAAGGCGATCTCGTCGATGGTCTTGACGATCTTCTGGGTTTCGGTGCTGGCGGCGGAGATCTCCTGCATGGAGGTGACCAGACGCTGCATCGAGTCATCGGCACGGCTCACCACCTGGCCGACCTCGGTCATCAACTGATTGGCCTGGCTGATATTATCGGCATCCCGGCGGGTCATCGCGGTGACCTCCTCCAGGGAGGCGGAGATCTCCTCCGCCGAAGCGGCCTGCTCGGAAGCCCCTCCGGCCAGGACCTGACTGGAGGAAGAGACCTCGCCGGAGGCAGCGGAAACCTGGTTGGCCCCATCCCGCATCTCCCGGCCGATGTTGCCCATGATCGTCACCAGACCCCGCCAGGTCAGCAGTCCGATCATTCCGGCAACCAGGGCGGCCAGCACCAGGGAGCCGCTGACCACCAGGGAGTTGCGCCGCATGGTGGAGTTGGCGACCTCCTCCCGGCTGCCCACGGTTTGGCTGGTAATCCCCCGAATTTCCCGGAGCAGCCCCTGGACCCCTCCCAGGGCCGGGACGCTCTCGGCGGCGTAGATCCGGGCGGCCTGCTCCCGGCCGCTTTCCAGGGCGGCCCGTTCCACGCGCACCGCCGATTCATGCAGCTCCCGGTGGGGAGTCTCGATTCTCGCCAGCAAGGGGGCCAGGGCGGGCACCAGATGCTCGGCCTGCCGTCGACCCTCGCCGTAATACCAAAGGCCAAAACCACACTTGCGATAATCGGTCTCCACCTCCAGCCGGGCAGCCGCCTGGTCGCCGATAAAATCCCGCACCCGCGAGGCCCAGGCCAGGTGGTCCACCTCTCGCTGGGCAAGTTCAACGTTCAGGTGCAGACCGTCCCCAATCCCCCCGCTCTGCTGCGCCATGTCGCGCACGGCCAGATGGTTGGCCAGGCCAACCAGAATCAGCACCAAGATGATCAGGCTGAAGCCGCCGAAAATCTTCTGCACAATGGTCATTTTACCCATTTCACCTGTCCGTTATCTATTTCCTGCGGTTTTAAAAAAGCGGCGGTTAACGAACCTCACTGCCGGCCGCAACAGCGCTTGTACTTTTTGCCGCTGCCGCAAGGGCAAGGGGCGTTGCGGCCCACCTTATCCTCGGGGCGATTCACCGTGGGCCGGCGCGGTCCTGGCGCCTCCTCCCGGCTCAGTTGCATGGGCTGACGGCGGTTGCGCTGCTGGGCCTCCATCGCCTCCACCTCGTCCTCCCGCACCAGGCGGACCCGGAACAGGGTGCTGACCGTCTGCTCCCGCATCCGGTCGATCATCTCCATGAACATGTGAAACCCTTCCCGCTTATACTCGATCAGCGGGTTTTTCTGACCGTAGCCCCGCAGCCCGATCCCCTCCTTGAGGTGATCCATATTGAGCAGATGCTCCTTCCAGTGGCTGTCCACCATCTGCAAAAGGATGATCCGTTCCAACTGCCGCATGTTATCGGCCCCGACCTGGGCCTCCCGCTCCTGGTAACGCTCGTCGAGGAGCCGGCGCAGCCTGGCGGCCAGCTCCTCCTCGTTGAGGTCGGCCCTGGCCGCCTCGTCCCACTCCGGCGCAAAACCAAAAAGAACGGTGCAGCGTTCGCTGAACCCGTTCCAATCCCAATCCGCCGAGGGGATCTTCTCTTGGGCGAATTCGGCAACCAGGCTCTGGACCATATCCCCGAGCATCTCTCCGACCACCTCCCTGAGATCGGTACTGGAGAGGACCTCGCGGCGCTGGCCGTAGATCACCTCGCGCTGTTTGTTCATCACGTCGTCATATTCCAGCAGGTGCTTGCGGATCTCGAAGTTGTGCCCCTCCACCTTGCGCTGGGCGTTCTCGATCGCCTTGCTGATCATGTTGTGCTCGATGGGTTCGTCCTCCTCCATCCCCAGCCGATCCATGATCCCGGAGATCCTTTCGGAACCGAAGATCCGCAACAGATCGTCCTCCAGGGAGAGGAAAAAGCGGGAGGAGCCGGGATCGCCCTGACGCCCGGAACGGCCCCGCAACTGGTTGTCGATCCGCCGCGACTCGTGCCGGCCGGTGCCCAGGATATGGAGACCGCCCAGCTCGGCCACCCCCTCACCCAGCTTGATATCGGTGCCCCGGCCCGCCATGTTGGTGGCGATGGTCACCTTGCCCCTCTGGCCGGCATCGGCGACGATTTCCGCCTCCTTCTCGTGCTGCTTGGCGTTGAGGACCGCGTGGGGAATTTTCTCCTTCTTGAGCATGGCCGAGATCTGTTCGGAAACATCGATATTGATGGTGCCCACCAGGACCGGTTGCCCCTTCTGGTGGAGCTCCTTGATTTCACGAACGATGGCCCGATACTTGGCGGCCAGGGTTTTATAGATGGAATCGGGGTAATCGATCCGGATCATGGTGTGATGGGTGGGGATCACCACCACATCCAGGTTGTAGATCTTCTTGAACTCGGCGGCCTCGGTGTCGGCGGTGCCGGTCATCCCCGCCAGCTTGTCGTACATCCGGAAGTAGTTCTGGAAGGTGATGGAGGCCATGGTCTGGTTCTCCCGCTCCACCCGGACCCCCTCCTTGGCCTCCAGGGCCTGGTGCAGCCCGTCGCTGAACCGCCGCCCGGCCATGGCCCGGCCGGTGAACTCATCGACGATCACCACCTGATCGTCCCGGACCAGATAATCAACATCGCGTTTGAAGAGGACATGGGCCTTCAGGGCCTGGGTAAGATGATGTAACTGTTCGATATTACGGGGATCATAGAGGTTTTCCACCCCCAGCAGCTCCTCGCCCAGGGCCACCCCCTCCTCGGTCAGGGCCACCGATTTGGCCTTCTCATCGACGGTGAAGTGGGTCTCCGCCTTGAAACGGGGCAAGAGGGTGTTGACCTTGACGTAAAGTTCGGTGGAGGCGTCGGCGGGGCCGGAGATGATCAGCGGGGTCCGGGCCTCATCAATCAGGATGGAATCCACCTCGTCGACGATGGCGAAGTTGTACTCCCGCTGACAGAAATCCTCCACCCGGAACTTCATGTTGTCGCGCAGGTAGTCGAAACCAAACTCGTTGTTGGTGCCGTAGGTAACATCGGCGCCGTAGGCCTCCTTGCGCTGCTGGTCATCGAGACCGTGGACGATCACCCCCACCGTCAGGCCGAGGAAGGTGTAAAGTTTCCCCATCCACTCGGAGTCCCGGCCGGCCAGATAATCGTTGACCGTGACCACATGTACCCCCCGGCCGCTCAGGGCGTTGAGGTAAACCGCCAGAGTGGCCACCAGGGTCTTGCCCTCACCGGTTTTCATCTCGGCGATCCGCCCCTGGTGCAAAACCATGCCGCCGATCAACTGGACATCGAAATGGCGCAAACCCAACACCCGGACCGAGGCCTCGCGGACCACGGCAAAGGCCTCGGGCAGCAGTTCATCCACAGTGGCCCCTTCGGCCAGGCGCTGGCGGAACTCGGCGGTCTTGGCCACCAGGGCGGCATCGTCCAGGGCCTTGATCTCCGGCTCCAGGGCGTTGATCCGCTCCACCGTCGGTTGCATCGTTTTGAGCAGTCGTTCATTCTGGCTGCCGAACATCTTTTTCAACAAATTGGCAAGCATCAAACTTTCTCCTTGTCCCAGATCAGGGCTTCCTCGTTACAGTCGGGAAACATCGGGCAGTTGATACAGTCGCTCCAGACCTTGTGGGGCAGTTCACTTTTATCGGCGGGTACAAACTTGAGTTTTTTAAAGAAACCCGGCTGGTAGGTCAGGGTAAAAACCCGGGAGATCCCGAAATCACGGGCCTCGGTCAGGCATAATTCCACCAGGGCGCGCCCGATCCCCTGGCCCTGGTGGCTCTCGGCAATGGCCAAGGAGCGGATCTCCGCCAGGTTTTCCCAACAGATATGGAGCGAACAGACCCCCAGCACCTGGTGGGGGTCGGCCGCGGCCACCGCCACCTTGAAATCCCGCAGATGGTCGTAAAGCGAGCTGAGCGAGCGGCCCAGCAGCAGGTTCCGGCCGGCAAAAAACTGCAGCATGGCGTAGATCGCCCGCACATCTTCCATCCGGGCATTACGGATTACAAACGGATCAGAGGTCATAAGCCGCCACTCCCGGGCTGCTGCGCCAAAAGAGTAATCTGTGCCGGATTGAGCCGGCCGGCCGTCTCCGCCGGAATCAAAATGGTTTGCCCGGCCCAGAGCCCCAGCAAAAACATCCAGAGAAAGATGCAAAAGGCGACCACCACCAGGCTGAACAAACCACCCCAGCCCAACTCAACCTTCACCACCACCCTCTTTTTGCTTCGTCGCGTCGCCGCCATTTTAGCTACATGCTCTCCGGAGCGCCAACCCCGATCAGCTCAAGACCACCGGCCAGCACCTGCCGCAGGGCATCGGCCAGCGCCAATCGGGCCCGGCTCAGAACCGGGTCGTCACCGACTATCCGATGACGATTGTAGTAGCCGTGGAACTTGGCCGCCAGATCCTGCAGGTAAAAAACGACCCGATGGGGCTCCAAAGTCAGGGCGGCGCTTTCCAGCAAGGAGGGCAATCCGGCCATGGCCTGCAACAGGGCCAACTCCTCCTCCTCGATGAGCCGCGAAAAATCGGGCTCTTCATCCCCCGGCCCCACCCCCTTTTCGGCGGCCTGGCGAGCGATGCTGCAGAGACGGGCGTGGGCGTACTGGACATAGTAAACCGGGTTTTCCTGGCTCTGCTTGGTGGCCAGGTCCAGGTCAAACTCCAGTTGGCTGTCTGCCTTGCGCATCAGAAAGAAGAAGCGGGTCACATCGGGGCCCACCTCATCGAGCAGCTCATCCACGGTCACGAAATTGGCCTTGCGGGTGGACATCTTGACCTGCTGGCCGTCCCGCATCAAAGTGACAAACTGATGAATCACCGGGGTGACCTTGGCGGCATCGTAACCCAGGGCCTCAACTCCGGCCAGCACATCGGGCACGGTGGCGATATGGTCGGAGCCGAACACATTGACCATCCAGTCAAAGCCCCGGCGGAATTTCTCGCGGTGATAGGCGATATCGGGCAGCCGGTAGGTGGGCTCCCCGCTGGATTTGATGATCACCCGGTCCTGCTCCAGGCCAAGCTCGGTGGTCTTGAACCAGACCGCTCCATCCTGCTCGTAAACCAGCCCCTTTTCCCGCAGGGAAGCGACCACATCATCCACCAGGCCGTTCTCGTAGAGGGAGTGCTCGTTGTAATAGTTATCGAATATGATCCCCAACCGGGTCAAGGTGTTGTTGATATCGGCGAAGATCACCTCTTCCGCCTTTTTGGTGAAGGGGGCGGTGTCACTTTCATCCTTGAGAGCGTCTCCCCGTTCGGCAAGCAGGGCCCGGGCGATCTCCCGGATATATTCGCCCTGATAGCCGTCCTCGGGAAAAGCGAAGGGCAGGCCCAGCAGCTCCAGGTAACGGGCCCTGGTCGATTCGCCCAGCACCCGCATCTGGCGGCCGGCATCATTGTAGTAATATTCGCGGGTTACCGCATGGCCGGTGGCTTCCAGCAGGCGGGCGATGGCATCCCCCAGCACTGCCTGGCGACCATGGCCGACGCTCAAGGGGCCGGTGGGGTTGGCGCTGACAAACTCCACCAACACCTTGCGGCCCCCGCCGCAAGCGCTGCGGCCGAACCCGGCGCCCTGCCGCTTGATTTCGGGAATCACCGATTGCCAGACACGGGGCTCGAGGAAGCAGTTGACAAAGCCGGGGCCGGCCACTTCCACCTTGGCAAACAGCGATTCCCCGCCGCCGGCGCTGAGCAGATCCACCAGGGCGGCGGCGATTTCCCGGGGATTGCGCTTCTCCCGGCCCGCCACCACCATGGCCAGATTGGTGGCGAAATCTCCCTGCCCGGCCCGCTTGGGCTCCTCCACCGTGTAACTGCCGGCGGCCGCCTCACTCCACAGGCCCCGCTCCACTCCCAGGGCAAAACATTGGTCCACCTTGGCCCGCACCCGCGCCTTAATCATCGCAACCCGTTCCTCTTATAACTTGATGAATAACTTGTCTCCGAGCGAAAATACCCCATCACTAAACCGCCTCGTCGCCGACAAAAAGATGTCGATTGGCGGCCCCGAAGCGGCATAGTACCTCATAACTGATCGTATCATGCCGGGCGGCCAGCTCGTCGGCACCGATAAACTCCTCCCCCTGCCGGCCCATGAAGACCACCTCGTCTCCCACCGCCACCCCCGGCAGCTCACTGATCTCGGCCATGCAGGCGTTCATGCAGATGGTCCCGCGCAGGGGAGCCCGGCGACCACCGATCAGCACTTCGGCCCGACCACTCAAGGCCCGGGGGTAGCCATGGGCATAGCCCAACGGCAACACCGCCAGCCGGGTGGGCCGGGTGGTGACGAAACGATGACCATAACTGATTCCGCGCCCGGCCGGCAACTCCTTCACCTGCAACACCCGGCTTTTCAGGCTCATGGCGGGCCGCAACGACAAGGTCCGCCAGGCGGAACGCAGGTCGGGGCCGCCCGGAGGATAACCGTAAAGGCTGATCCCCGGCCGGACCATGTCGCCGTGGGTTTCGGGAAAACGGAGCAGCGCCGCCGAATTGGCCATATGCAGCATGGGCCGCTGCCCCGCCCGTTCCCCGGCCTGCAACCGCTGGGCGGCCTCCTGGAATTGCCGCCATTGATCCAGGCAAAGCGCGGCCGCCGCCGGATCATCGGCCAGGGGGAAATGGGCCATAATCCCGGCCAGCCGCAGGCCGGGCCGGGCGCCTACCGCCGCGGCCAACTCCCCGGCGGCGGCGGGATCCAGCCCGAAACGGCCCATCCCGAGATCCAGTTTAAGGTGTACCCCAACCACCTTGCCCTGGCGCGCCGCCTGGCGGGAGAGTTGTTCCAGAACCCCCCGATCAAAAACCACCGGGCTGAGCCCCCGGGCCACCGCCTCGGCCGCGCCTTCAGGCCCCAGCCCCAGAAGGACCACAATTTCGCCGGCAATTCCGGCTTCCCGCAGCCTGACCCCCTCCTCGACCTCCGCCACCCCGAAACAGTCGGCTCCGGCCCGGGCCAAGGCCCCGGCCGTCGGCACCAGTCCGTGCCCGTAGGCATCGGCCTTGACCACCGCCATCATCCGAACCTCCGGCAAAATCCGCCGGCGGAGGGCCAGGAAGTTGTCCCGCAGGGCGCCGAGGTCAATCTCCACGCTATTGTAGGGAACGGCGGCCATGGCTTTCAGGGCCGCCACGCCCGCCAAAAGAGGCGACTGGCAAGAAAGAGGGCGAATCCCACCGTCAGGTAGACCAGGGCCACCCACTGTTCGGGGAACCCGACAACCCGCAGGGCCCGGCCGGCCAACATCATCAACAGTACCAGCCCCCACATTTTCAGGGAATAGACGGCGCCCAGGCAGGAGTTATCCTGCATCGCCAGAATGCGGTTGATATTTTTCCTGGCCGAACGGGCCAGGAGATAGTGCGCCTTCAAGGCTCCGACCAGCAAGGCCAGCAAGGCCGGCCAGAGGAGTTCCGCGTTATAGAGCAGGGTTCCCCGGAGCAGCAGGTAGATTCCGATAAAACTCCACAGCAAAGCGGCAACCAGCAGATGGGTGCCGGTCGAAACCCCCGGTTTCCAGCGTTGCGCGACATGAACCAGCATAAAGGGGGCAACCTCTTCTTGAATCACCGTAACTGTTCAGCAGTGCCGACAAACAAGAATAGGCATACCCCGGTTTAAGGGATATGCCTATTCAGCAACAGAAATCACAAAAACGGGTTACATTACACCTCGGTTACGGTGATGGCACCCTCGGGACAAACTTCAACGCAGGTCTCACAGCCGAGACATTCGTCCATGTTGACCGGTTCAGATTTGCCGTCCACCATCTCGAAAACCTGAGCCGGGCAGGCGTTTACACACTCTTCATCACCATTACACTTGTCTTTGTCTACATCAACTTGCCACATGTTTTCTTCCTCCGTCAGGACAGATAAGTTAACCGTAAGACTGAAACGAAACCCCCGGGCAACCACGCCCGGCAGTTCAGCGCCAGCCAGTTCTCTACCGACTCAATTAAACACCACCTTCCTCTAATGCACCGACTTTTTTTTGTCAACAGAAAAGGCAACGTGCCGCCCCGCCAACGGCAGCAGTCGCCGTTGACCTGACCAGCGATATAATGTACCCTGCCGAACACGGCAACGAATAAAGAGTGACCCCGGGCAACCCCGAAGTACGCGGTCATCACGCACCGCTCAAGACCAACCACCAGTGTGGACCACATGAACCAGCTAAAAAAAGCAGGCGCCAAACGGCAAAAAAAGAGCAAAGTGAGCGCGGAAAAATCGGAAGAGGCGATGATCGGCGGCATCATTGAAGGCAGCCCGGACGCCGTCGGGGTGGCGGTATTGCGGCTGGCCTGCGGCTGCCGCAAAATGGCGGCGGTGGACCGGGATGGCGAACCGGCCAGCAAGGTGATCATCTACCGGGACAACTCCCTCAATGTCTGCGAGCAGTGCAAGGAGGATGACGGCGCCTATATGCGGGTGCAGGAATCATTTATCCACTGGCTCGACCCCGCTCCGCCCCGCGATCAACAGCAACTGATCGAAGGCAAAGTCTTCGGCACCGTTCCCACCCATTGAAGACCACGGTGAACAGCCCGGGGCGACCCCGGATCATCCCCATCGCCAGCGGCAAGGGCGGGGTGGGGAAAAGTATCTTTGCCGCCGGGCTGGCCATCAGCCTGGCCCGCCGGGGCGAAGCCACGGTGGCGGTGGATCTCGACCTGGGCGGTTCCAACCTGCACACCTACCTGGGGATGCCCAACACCAACCCGGGGGTGGGCGACTTCCTTAAGCAACGCCTCAACGACCTGCCCGGCCTGGTGGTTCCCACCCCCATCGAAAACCTCCGCTTTCTGCCCGGCGACGGCAAAACCCCCTTTATGGCCAATATCTCCACCAGACAGCGCCTGCAGTTGCTGGAGGAGCTGCAGAAGATCCGGGCCCGCTACATAATCGTCGATCTCGGCGCCGGCTCGGCAATCAACACCATGAACCTTTTCGGCCTGGCCCCCGACGGCATCGTGGTCACCACCCTGGACACCCCGGCCCTGATGAACGCCCTGGTTTTTTTGCGCAACTTCATGTTCGCCAATATTCTCAGCCTGACCTCCCAGCAAGCCCCGATCCGCAAAATGCTGCTGGACACCTACCGCCGTTCAGCCAATGGGGCCAATCTGACCAGCGAGGAGATTTACAGCCTGATCGCCGAACAGGACCGCCTGCTGGCTCGCCAGATTCGTCAGCGCCTGGAACGTTTCACCCCCCGTTTTGTATACAACATGGCCGACCATCCCGAAGACCTGCGGGTGGCCGGTCGAGTCCACGACACCCTGAAAAAAACCCTCTCCATGAACAGCTCCTCCCTGGGCCTGCTCTTCCACGACTCGGCCGTGCGCAAGGCCGTGCGGCAAAACAGGGTGTTCTTAAAAGACAACCCTGATACCCCCTACGCCCGGGGCCTGAAGGCCATCACCGACCGCCTGCTGAAATCCACGGGCCCGGCGCCAAATCTGGAGACCATAATCGGCGAAGCCCGGCGCCATGTCTGAAACCACCCTCCCCGTCGCCGATCCCAGCCGCCTGCTCCGGGCGATTCGGGTGGAAGAGTCCTGCCTGGAGCTGCCGCTGACCCGGCAAATCATCGAACGGGCGGGGAAGCTGCCGCTTGAGATCGTGGCCGATCGGGCCGAGCCCCCTCCGGCCCCGGTCCCCTACCCCCACAGCCTGACCGAGGGTAAACGGCTGCTGCACCTGGGCCGCAACCGGGGGCGCTTCCTCAAGCCCTGCCCCGCCACCCGCCTCTATCGCTGCTGCGACTACCAGGTCCTCAATATCGGTGCCAACTGCCCGATGGATTGCGCCTACTGCATCCTGCAGGCCTACCTTAACAACCCCTGGCTCTCCTTCTATGTAAACATCGACGATCTGTTCAAAGAGTTGGATCAGGCCCTGGATAATCAGCCGGGCAGCTTTCACCGGATCGGCACCGGGGAGTTCACCGACAGCATGGCCCTGGATCGGCTCACCGGCCTCAGCGCCGGCTTGATCGAGTATATGGCCGGACGGGACAATGCGGTGCTGGAGTTGAAATCCAAGGCAGTGGTGCTGGATAATCTGGCCGGCCTTGACCACCGGGGCCGGACCATCATGGCCTGGTCGCTTAACAGTGCCGAGGTGATGGGCAAGCTGGAGCTGCACACCGCCGGCCTGGAAACCCGGCTGGCCGCCGCGGCCCAATGTGCCGCCTGGGGCTACCCCCTGGCCTTCCATTTCGACCCGATCATCCATCACCCCGGCTGGGAAGAGGCCTACGCCACTACCATCCGCCGGCTGTTCGAGGTGGTGCCGGCTGCCGGCATCGCCTGGATCAGCCTGGGCGCCTTCCGCTTCCTGCCCGCCCTGCGGGGGGTGATCGCCAACCGTTTTCCCGGGGTTCGCTTCATCCACGAGGAGTTCGTGCCGGGCCTGGACGGAAAATTTCGCTATTTCCGCCCCCTGCGCACCAGAATGTACCAGGTGCTGGTCAACGAGCTGACCCGCCGGGCGGCGGCCCATACCTGCATCTATCTCTGCATGGAAAACGATACGGTCTGGGGGGAGGTTTTCGGCTTCACTCCGGCGGACCGGGGCGGCCTGGCCGCCATGCTGGACGCAGCGGCCGCCTGGCCGAACTGCCGCGGCGCCGCAGATTCGGCCAAGTTCCGTTGAGGGCGATACAAGGAGTAAAAAGTGGCGGTTATTCGGGCTGGTCGACCGGAGCGGGCGGGGGAGTCCCGGCGTCGCTCTCTCCGGTGGGGGCCACCGTTGGCTGTTCCAAAGACTCAGGGTTGTTTTTACTCAGTTTGCGCTGCCTTTTTTCCTCTTTCTTCTTTTGCCGGGCAAGTTCTTTCTGGCGTTTCTCGTAGTTGAAATTTATCCGTGCCAAATTGTCTCCTTTGGGCCGGGGGGCCCGTAAAGGTTGAGTAAGAAACCGGGTTCGCTGCAGAGTGTACCCTGTTTTGCCAAAAAGAACCATGCCGGTCAACGGGGCAAAAGAGAGGGGCGGCGATAACCGTTGCCGATTACCGCCGCCCG
>JBLRWU010000017.1:0-24167 GCA_047921155.1 Desulfurivibrio sp. | reverse complement strand
CTGCGCCGATGGTACTGCCAGGGTAACTTGGTGGGAGAGTAGGTCGCCGCCGAATTTTTTTTATCTCAAGCCCCCGTAAACGATACGATCGTTTGCGGGGGCTTCTTTCGTTCAGCGACCGGAAAAGGGGAGACTACAGATGTAACAGGTTCTCCTGGTCATCGGCAAGCTGGAAGATCTGCCTGAAAAACCCGACGCCTTGGGCTTCCCGCTTACCGGAACAGCTTGTCGTTATTGGCTACTTTGCGTACCAGCTCACGATAATCTTCGGCTCCGGTAGACCCGGGGGCGAACTCATAGATGGTTTGTCCCACCGACGGGGACTCCGAAAGGTGGACGTTATGGCGGATGGGCTTGCAGAGCATGTGGCCGTACAACTGTTCGATCTTCTCCAGAATGTTGGTACATTTTTTGACCCGCTGGTCATGGAAGGTGGGAAGAATATATTTCAGGGCCACCTCCTTGCGGTGCTTCTGGATGGCGGACAGGCTCTTGAGGAACTCCACCAGCCCCTGCAGGGTCATGATCTCCAGGGAGACCGGGGTAAGGATCTCATTGACGTAGAAGAGGACATTGACGGTCAGTGGATCCCACCCTGGCGAGGTATCCACAATCACATAATCATACTGATGCTCCAGGGGCTCCAAGGCCTCGGAAAGGGTGCGTTCTCCCCCAAAATCCTTACGGTCGATCAGGCGTTTCAAGCCGGCCAGGGATTTGCCGCCGGCCAGCAACCACAGCCTTTCCCTGGCCTTGAAAATCGCCTCTTCCGGTTTCAGTTCCTGGGTGATCAGCTCGGTTAGCCCCCCCTTGGGTTTCACCCCGAGGACGAAACTGTCCTGCCCCTGGGTATCGGTGTCCACCAGCAGAACTTTGAACCCCGCAAAGGCAAGTCCGGCCGCCAGATTGACCGAGGTGGTGGTTTTCCCCACCCCTCCCTTGCTGATACAGACCCCGATTCTGCGAACCGGCTGCTTGGGGGGAGTTTGCAGGGCGGGGGCGATGGCTCCAGCCGGTTGCAGCGGAAATTGCTGTCCGCAGTTCTTGCATTTCACACTCTTTACATTCGGGGGTATTTTCCCGTCATCAATGTTGTATTGCTGCTTGCAATGCGGGCAGATTAGGAGCATGTCAACATCGCCTCCTCATTCATCAAATAATGATTAGTTACCATTTTCGAGCTCCTGCAGGAGCCAGCGAACCAGCCGGCTGTTTTCCCCATTTTTCTCAAAATCTTGCATCAGCATCAGCATGGAGGAATCCACCAGGCTGGATCTGGAAAGACGCTTTCGGGCATTCTCGGGCATGATCAAGCGGATATCGGCCAATAGCCGTTCAAGCCGCTCGAAGGTTTCCGGCGCCAAATAGTGGGTCGCTCTCCTCTTTTTCCGGGCATTGGGCTTCGTTCTCTGCCCATGCCCTTGCGGTTTGGCGGCGGGAGCCGGTGTTTGGGTTAAAAAACTGGTCAACTCATCGAGCTCGGTGGACGAAGCCGGATCTTCGGCGGTGAGCATGTCCAGCATAATATCTTTTTTTTTCCGGGGAACCATATTCGTCGCCTGTTGGTTGGTGGAAAAGTTAGCAGCTTTTGATAAACAGTGGGCCAGTTTATTTCTCTTGGAATAATCGGGTTCGGATCCCGTTGACGCAGGCAACGAGTATCCCCGCGTTTTTTTCATCCATGTCGAGCAGATCGATTCCCCCCAGATAATCCTGGCCCAGGCGCGAAACATGCACCACCTTTCCCTCGAAAAGCAACCGCTGGCCGGCAATCATCAACTCGATGTCGCGCACTACATCGCCCACTTTGAAAAGGGTGAGGGGATTGAATCGAATCCCGATGCCTTTATTGCTGAGGTTTATCATTTCGTATTCCCGGCCGTCGACCTTTATGCTGATGTCATCGGTATCGGAAACCGGAACCCGGAAGTCGTGGCGAATAATCTGTTCAAGATCCATTTTTTCACTCCCAAATAAGTTCATGATTCCCTCTTTCTTAAACAATTAAGCTCCCAAGTCACAAGCAATAAACGCCATGGGGCGGAGGGTCCGGTCCTTTTTATTTGCTAGAACTTTGCCATGAAGTTCTGCAGGGCGGTCTTGAGCCATTTCATGGAATCATCGCTGGCGATCATGAACAGAAAGCCCTTCACGTCCTTTTCCTGGAGATGAAAGACCGTTTTCATAAGAATTGCCATTTTGTCAGGATCATCAAGCTTGGAAGAGATGGTGGGGCCGGAAAGATTGTCGACGACCACTTGGGGAATCAGGCGGGGCGGCGAAAACGAAACATCGTCATCATCCAGCAGCTCCGCCACCTTGCTGACGCAGGCGCCAATCAGAATGTTTCCCACCTCCAGCAGGGTTTCCTTTTCCAGCAGGGGGTTGTTTTCCTCAAAAGGCTCGTCGTCATCGAAAAGACTGATCAGGCCCTTGCTGGCCGCCGAGGGAAAAGCCAGAATCGCCGATCCTGAATATTTACCCCAGAAGTTCTGTTCGATCATGCTCAGGGTTTTGTAGGATTCGGTGTCCCGCCTGATCCATTGCATCAGCCCCTCGGTCTTGAGAATTTCCACTTGCGGAGCGTTTAGCAATATCTGGATATCAATCACCCTGGCCAGGTCGGATGATGCCTTGCCGAAGGCAATATTCATCACTTCTTCCAAGATGGCTGCATCTTCTTTAGTAAACATGGTTTCGACCTGTGATCTCTTCATGTTGTTCCTTGTGTTCCTACATTAAGCCCATCTTGGATAAACCGGCTGCAATTGATTCAGCCGACGGTGGTTTGGGGATGACCATGCCGGCCCCCAAGGCCATAACCTTTTCATAAGCTTTCTGTTGGATATCAGCAGTAAGTACGATAATGACCGCACTGCTGTCCACCTTTTTCATCTCCTCAAGGGCTTCAAATCCGTCCATAACCGGCATGGTCAGGTCCAGCAGAGTCCCGTCCGGTCTGATCTCCTTGAATTTCTCGAGTCCCTCCTTGCCGTCAGCTGCCTCAAACAGCTCAAAGCCGTGATCCTTGGGCAGACATTTCTTGATTATCGCTCTCGACACGGGCGAATCGTCGACAATCAGCAATTTCTTGGGCATGACTGGTCTCCTTCAGGTTGGCTCGTTCAACGATTGCTGGTTGCAATTTCCGAGAGAATTTCCACGAGCTGGTCGCCGATGAGCGCGTGGGTATCCTTGTCTTTTTGCGGTCTGGAGTGCTTGGCGAAAATTTCCTGACCGGAAACAGGTAACAACTCTTCCAGGATGGATTGGGCCTCGGCCGCCGGCATATCCTCCTTGTCCACATACTTCTCAAGCAGGGTGAGCAGCGCGGAGGCAAGGTTGGTTTCATAAATATAGGCTTCGGTCACATCTTTTACGGAGATGTAAACATACTGAATAACTTTTTTTTCGTTACGCAGAGGCCCCATGGTACAGCTTTGCTGCATATAGTTGATTTCGGAAACAAAGTTACTCTCGGGCTTGAAGGGAAACATGTAGCCGTAAAGTTTCTGGGGGAAAAAATAGTGGTTCCCGAAAGTAACTACCGCTTTGAAATTTCTGATGAATTTCTTGTTTTGGAAGTGCGGATAAAAATCGAGGATGGAGGACCCTCTTATCTCCTGGGCAGAGATGCCGCTGTGCTGGGCCATCCAGCGGTTCCAGTATCGAACCCTGAACTCTCGGTCAATAATCACCAAGCCCCAGTCAATGTTATCTAATATCTGGTTTAGAATCATTCGTGGTTATAAAGTAACCTGCCCCGGTTGCGGTTGGATACGATATCCTTATGATTGGAAATTTACTTTACATTAGTCCCAAAGAAAAGCAACCCATTATGGGCTGCGGGCTACGGCCCATATGCAAACCTCATTTCATTCAGCCAATAAATCGGGATAAATTAGTTGGCGTTCGCTCCGTTTGGGGGTGATGATTTCGGCCTGGAAAGCTTGTCGATAAAGGTTTGCCAGGGTAGTGGCCCGACTTTGGTCAAGATGAACCAGCAAGATCTGCTGCGGGTGGGTTTCGGCGAAAATCCTGATCATCTCCCGGGGGGAAGCGTGGCCGCTGAATGCTGATGTTTGAGCGATTTTAGCCTTGACCATCCGGCGTTGCGCGCCGATTTTCAACTCCGACGGTGGTTTTTGGCCGGCGGTCAGACGCCCGCCGAGGCTGCCCGGAGCCTGGTAACCCGTGAAATAGAACAGGGTTTTCGGGTCCTCCAGGTAGTCGAGCAGGGCCTGGCGGGCACTGGCATGGTCGGCCATGCCGGAGGACATGATCCCGATCTCGCCATGTTCCAGGCCCAGGGGGTTGCCGGGTTGCTCGCCCCGACAGCCGAAGCGGTAGCCCGGCGGCAGAAAATCGCTCTCCCGGACCTCCGGTTTGAAATAGGCGGCAAACTCGTCGCGGCGCCGGGCGAAATCGGCATAGAGCAGCAGCAGCTCATGGGCCGCCGGACTGCATACCCGGATCACCTGTTCCGGCGGCAACAGACCGGTGGCCACCGCCAGCCCGACCTCCCGGGCCACCTGCTGGCTGCGATCCAGGACAAAGGCCGGAATCACCACCCGGTAACCCTCCGCCACCGCCGCCGCCAGTTCCCGACGAAAATCATCGCGAGACAGGGCAATATCAAGCTCCCGATCATCGGCATAAGTCCCCTCCAGAATAAGCAGGTCGACCGTTTCGCTAAAATCGGGGTTATCCGGCAGCAAGGAAGAGCCATTCGCTCCCGTATCCCCTGAAAACAAGATCTTGAATCCCCGGTGATCCAGCTCCACCATCACACTGCCCGGCATATGGGGGGTGGGGAGGAAGCGCACCGATAATCCATCCACCGAGAATGGTTGGCCGGGATCGGTTATTACCGCCTGCTCCGCCAGGCGGTGCAGCAGTTCAGCCTCCAGCTTCTGCCGCTGGGGTCGGGCCAGGTAGTAGCCCTGCTCGGCCAGGCGGGGGCGGTGGCTTTCGAAATAGATCCGGTTGTCCGGGTGTACGGAGCTTTCAGCAAAATCGTAGCCCTCCAGAAAAACCGGAATCCGCTCCCGCCCGATGTGACGGCGGGAGTGGTAGAAGCGTTCCGGTCCGAGGTCGACCAAGTGCAGATTGGCGGGCAAGGTGATCCGGGCAAGCTCGTAACTGACCCGGCTCAGGTGGATCGGTCCCCGGTAACCCTGGTGGAGCAGGAGGGGCAGCCGGCCGATATGGTCGGCATGGGTGTGGGTGATAAACAGCGCCCGAATCCTGGCCACCGGAATCTCCGGCGGCCAGGGATAGTTGGAACCGGCGCCGCCCATAAAACCGCCGACATCCACCAGATAGAAGCCATCCCCGGTTTCCAGCACATGCAGGGAGCCGCTGACCGTCTGCTGTCCCCCCTGACCGAAATAGATCAGGGTTTCATCACTGACCCCCGCATGGGCTGAACGTATCGCCCCCTCGTCAAAGCTGACCAGTACTGCTGCCAATAAGAGGCCGAGCAGCAACTGCCACCAAGGCGATTTTTCAGGGCGCACCCTAAGCAGAGGCAAGGAGCGGAGCATGATCAGGACTTGGTGGCCCGGCTAACCAATTCACTCATATTAGCGCGCACCTGTTGATATTCCGCCACTGATAACCCGGCTCCCAGGCCGACAATTTCGGCCATGGCCGCAGTCAGGAAATCCCCCGGGCCGTGAGCGTCGGCGTTAATCACCAATTTAGCCCCCGCTTGGCGGGCCAGGGCGGCGACATGGCCGTTGGTCAGGCTGTGACCCTTGCGACCGGAGAGTTCCAGGAAAACCCCATGCCGTGCCGCCAGTTCGGCATCCTCCCGGCTGAGCAACCCGGGATGGGCCAAAATGTCGACCCCAGCCATAATGGCCGCCCGGTTGGTGCCGGGTTTCACCGGCTCCATCACGGTCTCGCCGTGGCCTACCACGATCTCGGCCCCCAACTGCCGGGCCTTATCGGTCAGTTCGGCAAACAGTTCCGGCGGCACATGGGTCAGTTCGATGCCGGCCAGCAGCCGGGTGGTGGAGTAGGGGTTCAGCCTGGCGGCGGCGGCTGCAATCCGGGGGATAATAAAATCCAGGTTGGAGTGGTCGGCGTGGTCGGTGATGGCGATGGCCCGGTAGCCCAGCACCTCCACCCGCCGCAGATGCTCCGCCGGCACCAGTTCGCCATCGCTGAAAAGGCAATGGGTATGCAGATCAATCATTTCAACAGCTCCGTCTTTTAGTGGTTTTTAATTACGAATTAGTCAGCATTTTCATCCAGTTATGGGCCGCCTTGGGACCGGGAGTGCCGGCCGGGTAGCTTTGCAGCAACTCCTCGGTCAGTTCGCACTCTTTGCAGGCCCGCAGAATCGGATCGATGAAGGCCCAGGCGAGTTCAACCCCGTCCTGACGCCAGAAGAGCATATGATCACCCTGGATGCAATCCAGCAACACCATCTCGTAGGCGTCGAATCCGGGATGGTTGCTCCGGCGGCGTTCGTAGTTGAAATTCATGGTCACCGGCTGCAGGCGCTCCTTGCTGTTGGGGCTTTTGGTCTGAAAGTGGAGGGAGATTTTCTCTTCGGGATGAACCCCCAGCTCCAAACGGTTGGCCAGAATGCTGTCGGCCGTCTCCCGGTGGAACATGGAGTGGGGAACCTCCTTGAACTGAATAATGATCCGGGTCTCCTTAACCGGCATCCGCTTGCCGGAGATCAGGTAGAAGGGGACTCCCCGCCAGCGCCAGTTATCCACCAGCAGTTTCATGGCGGCAAAGGTGGGCGTGGTGGAATCGGGAGCCACCCCCTCTTCCTGGAGGTAGCTCGCCACCGGTCGGCCATCGACCACTCCCTCGCCATACTGACCCAGAACCAGGCTGGCTGACAGGCTGCCACTGGCGAGTGGTTTCAGAGCCCTGAACACCTTGACCTTCTCGTCATGCACCTGGGTGGCCTCGAAACGGGAGGGTGGTTCCATGGCGGTTAGAGCGAGCAGTTGCATCATATGATTCTGGAACATATCGCGCAACACCCCGGCGGTCTCGTAAAAACCGGCCCGGTGCTCGACCCCCAGTTTTTCAGCGCTGATTATCCCCACATAATCGATATAACTTCGGTTCCACAGGGGCTCGAAGATGGCATTGGCAAAGCGGAGCATCAAAACATTCTGGACCGTCTCTTTGGCCAGGTAGTGGTCGATCCGGAAGATCTGGCGTTCACTGAAACTGTGGTGCAACACCCGGTCCAGCTCCACCGCCGAGGCCAGGTTGTGGCCGAAGGGCTTTTCCACCACGATGCGAGACCAGAAACCCTTTTTGCCGCCGCCGTCCTCCCTGGTCGCCGCCAGGCCGGCGCCGCCCAGGTGAGCCCCGATCACCGGATAGAGGGCCGGGGGCACCGCCAGATAAAAGATTCGGTTGGGCGCCACCCCATGCTCCTGATCCAGCCGGGAGAGCAGGTCGGCCAGGGCCAGGTAATCCGCCGGCTGATCGTAGCGCAGCTCCTGATAAAAGAGATGGGCCGCAAAATTTTGCCACTCTTCCGGATCGGCGCTGTCCAGCCGGTTTTGCTCCTGAAATTCAATCAGGCTGCGGCGAAAATCATCGTGACCCATGGCACTGCGTCCGCACCCCACGATATTGAAACGGGGCGGCAGACAGTAGTGGCGGAAAAGGTTCATCAGGGCGGGGATCAACTTGCGGGCGGTAAGATCACCGGAGGCCCCGAAGATCACAATGGTACAGGAGGGGAGATCCGCTCCACTCTGCAGGGCGCAATCCCCGTGATCGGTGCTTCGCTTACCTTGACTGCTGGAGTTACCCATGGCAATACACCCCGCCTACTTCTCGGCTTCGACCACGGCATGGCCGCCGAACTCCCGGCGCAGGGCGGCCAGGACCCGGTTTTCAAAGGCATTGGGGTTGCGGGACTGGAAGCGCTGGAAGAGGGAGATGGCGATGGTGGGCGTCGACACCCCGCACTCCACCGCTTGCTGTACCGTCCAGCGCCCCTCGCCGGAATCATCGACATGGCCGGTGATTTCGGTCAGGCGCGGATCCTTGGCAAAGGCCGGTTCCAGCAGCTCCAGCAGCCAGGAGCGGATCACGCTGCCCTGGTTCCAGAGGTGGGATACCGCCGAATAATCGAGAGCCTTACCGTACGGCGAGGCCTCCAGCAGGGCGAACCCCTCGCCGTAGGCCTGCATCATCGCGTATTCGATGCCGTTGTGCACCATCTTGACATAATGGCCGGCGCCATGGGGCCCGCAATAGAGATAACCCTCGGGCGGGGAGAGGGTGGCAAGCAGCGGTTCAATCCGCTCAAAATCGCTTTTCTCGCCCCCGACCATGGTACAGTAACCAACCTGAAGCCCCCAGATACCGCCGCTGACCCCGGCATCCAGGTAGTGGATGTTTTTCTCCTCCATCCGGGCCGCCCGCCGCAGATCATCCTTGAAAAAGGTGTTGCCGCCCTCCACCACCAGATCACCGGGGCTTAGCAGTTCAACCAGCTCCTCCAGATGCTGATCCACGATTTCGCCGGCGGGCAGCATCAACCAGACCACCCGCGGGAGCTCAAGCTTGGCCACCAGCTCCTTCAGGCTGTAGGCCGGCGTCACTCCATCCCTGGCCAGCTCCTCGGTCTTGGCCGGGGTGCGGTTGTAGGCCACCACCGCGTGATCGCCCAGTAACAGACGGCGGCACATGTTCATCCCCATTCTTCCCAATCCGATCATGCCGATTTGCATTATTTTCTCCTTGGTCAACTTGCGATAAAAGTTTGGATCATTTAACGTTCATTAGATGCTATCATAGCTAGCAAAAAGGCAGCTACCAAAAAGAAAAAAACGTTGGCAGAAAAGCGCTTAACGCCATCATCTGCCAACGCAGGGAGATAGTCCGCCATGTTTACCGACAGCTTGAAAAAGCGAGGTATCGAACGCCGCCGGGTTTTGCAGATAGTTGCCGTGGCCGGGGCGGCCGGGATTTTAGGATGGCCCATTTTCGGCCGCAAAAGCCCCGACATGCGGGTGGTGCGCCGGAGCCGGGCCATGCTGGGGACGGTGGTCAACCTCACCGTTTACGGCCGGGACAGGGAACAGGCCGAGGGGGCGGTAACCGACACCCTGGGTCGGATGGCTGAACTGGAGGGTCGGCTGAGCCGTTTTCGGGAGGATAGCGAGGTGGGGCGGTTGAACCGGGACGGGGTGGTGGAATCGGCCGGGGATGATCTGCTGACGGTGTTGCGGTTGGCCCAAAAGGTGAGCGGGGCCAGTGCCGGTGCCTTCGATATTACCATGCTGCCCCTGTTGAGTCTTTACCGTCGCCTTGGCGACCATCCGGCCGCCATTGATGGGCCGGATGGTCGCGCCGCCATTGCCGAAGCCCGGCAAAGGATCGATTTTCGCCGCCTGCAAATCGACGGTCGGCGGGTGAGCTTGGCCGGAGGGGGCATGGGCATTACCCTGGATGGCATCGGCAAGGGCCATATCGTCGATCAGGGTGCCGCCACTCTGGTGGCCCACGGTTTTGAGCAGGTTTATGTGGAGGCCGGCGGGGATCTGCTGGTCAAGGGGGGCAAGCCGGGCCGCGAGCCCTGGCGGATCGGCATCCAAAATCCGCGTCCGGCAATGGCCCGTCCCCTGGCGGTGATCGCCGCCGACAGCCTGGCGGTGGCCACCTCGGGCGATTATTATCAGCCCTTCAGCCCCGATTTCAGATATCATCACATCATCGATCCCCGGACCGGCTTTTCGGCCCCGGAATTGGCGGCGGCCACCGTCACCGCGCCCGGCGCCGCCCTGGCCGACGCCCTGGCCACCGCCTGTCTGGTTTTGGGCTCCGAGGGGGCCTTCCAACTGCTGGCCCAATTCCCCGGCTGTGAGGGCTATTTCGTCACCAAGGAGTTGAACGTTCGCCAAACAGCCGGGTTCCCCACCTGATTATGCAACAGTTCATCCTTAAAAAGGGGCTCGATATTCCGATCAGCGGCGCGCCCCGCCAGGTGATCGATACGGGCAACCCCATTGAACACCTGGCCCTGCTGGGCGATGACTATCCCGGCCTGCGCCCCTCCCTGGCGGTTAAGGTGGGGGAGCGGGTGGCCGCCGGGCAGTTGCTCTTCGGCGACAAGAAAAATCCGGGGGTTAAATTCACCGCCCCCGGGGCCGGAGAGGTTATCGCCATCAATCGGGGCGCCCGCCGGCGTTTTGAGTCACTGGTGATCAGAATTGGGGGGGATGAAGAGATCTCCTTTGCCGGGCTGGGAGCAGGGCAGGGCGAGGGCTTGCCGGCGGAAGCCGTCCGGGCCATTCTGCTGGATTCCGGTCTTTGGCCGGCCCTGCGGACCCGGCCCTTCGGCAAGGTGGCAGCCGTTGACCACCAGCCCTCTTCACTCTTTGTCACCGCCATGGATACCCGGCCTTTAGCCCCCGACCCGGCCCTGGTTATTGAGCAGGCCGCCGCCGATTTCCGGACCGGTTTGCAGGTTTTGCATACCATGGTCCCCAAGATATTTTTGTGCGCCGCCGCGGGGGTCAAGCTGCCGGGGGACGAGATCTCCGGGATCAGCCCGGTGCGCTTTGCCGGCCCCCATCCGGCCGGTCTGGCCTCGACCCATATCCATCTCCTCGACCCGGTGGGGCCGGGCAAACAGGTCTGGCAGATCGGCTACCAGGACCTGATCGCCATCGGCCACCTGTTTGGCACCGGTCGCCTGTTGCCCACCAGGGTGGTCGCCCTGGCCGGTCCGGCGGTTAAAAATCCCCGGCTGCTCAAAACCCCGCCGGGGGCCTCCCTGGCTGAACTGTGCGCCGGAGAATTGACCGGCTCTTTTGAGGCGGCCCGGGATGCGACCCCGCCGCCGCTGCGGCTGCTCTCCGGCTCGGTGCTGGATGGTCGCCGGGCCGCCGACAGCGTAGCCTATCTGGGGCGTTACCATGATCAAATAAGCGCTCTGGTTGAGGGCGCCGGCAGCGGCCTCTTAAGCTGGCTCCGGCCGGGGAGCGATCGTTTCTCCTTTACCCCCGCCTTTCTCTCGGCCCTGACCCGGTTTAAGGCCGGCGGCGGCCGGGTGGCAATGAATACCGCGCTCTGGGGAGGCAGGCGGGCCATCTTCCCCCTGGGCAGCTACGAACGGGTGATGCCCCTGGATATTATCGCCACTTCTCTGCTGAAGAGCCTGGCCACCGGCAATGTGGAAAAGGCTCTGGATCTGGGCTGCCTGGAGCTGGTGGAGGAGGATCTGGCTTTGTGCGGTTTTGTCTGTCCGGGCAAGAACGATTTCGGGCCGATGCTTCGGGAAGTGCTGACCGTTATCGAGGCCGAGGGATGATCAGGCGACTGGACCGTTATCTCCGGGCCCTCGAACCCCATTTTAAAGAGGGGGGGCGCTGGACGCGCTGGCACCCGCTCTATGAGGCCGTCGACTCCTTCCTGGTGGGCAGCCGGCGGACCACCGCCACCGCGCCCCATGTTCGGGACGCCCTCGATTTAAAGCGGATTATGATCATGGTGGTGATCGCCCTGATCCCCTGTGTGATCATGGCGATCTGGAACACCGGCTATCAGGCCAACCTGGCCCTGCAAAGCCTGGGCATCGATCTGCCGCCGGGCTGGCGGGGAGCGATCCTGGCCGCCAGCACCGGCACCTCCGCCACCAGCCTGGCCGCCAATATTCTCCATGGCAGTCTCTATTTTCTGCCCATCTATCTGGTCTGCCTGGTGGTGGGCGGTATCTGGGAAGCCCTGTTTCATATTATTCGCGGCCATGAGATCTCCGAGGCTTTACTGGTCACCAGTCTGATCCTGCCCTTGACTCTGCCGGCCACCATCCCCCTCTGGCAGGTGGCGGTGGGAATCAGCTTCGGGGTAGTCTTTGCCAAAGAGGTCTTCGGTGGGGTGGGGCGCAACTTTATGAACCCGGCCCTGGTCGCGCGAGCCTTTCTCTTCTTCGCCTATCCCGCCAAGATGACCGGCAGCGAGGTTTGGGTGGCGGTGGACGGCTTCAGCAGCGCCACCCCCCTGACCGTCCTGGCCAGCGCCCCGGCGGGCGATCCACTTGCCTCACTGGGTTACAGTTGGTGGGATGCCTTTATCGGCACCATCCCCGGCTCCATGGGGGAAACCTCGGCCCTGGCCTGTCTGCTGGGGGCCATTCTGCTGCTGACCACCCGGATCGCCTCCTGGAGGATTATGGCCGCCATTCTGCTGGGGGCCCTGGGGGTCAGCCTGATCTTCTGGTTCTTCCCCGCGCCGGACAGCCCCATGCATCAGGTGCCGCCCCACTGGCATCTGGTCTTGGGCGGGTTTGCCCTGGGGCTGGTATTTATGGCCACCGATCCGGTCACCGCCCCCCACACCGAGGTCGGCAAGTGGTGTTACGGTCTCTTTATCGGGGCGGTGACCATGGTGTTGCGGGTTCTCAATCCCGCCTTTCCCGAGGGGGTGATGATGGCGATCCTGCTGGGTAATATCTGCGCCCCGCTCTTTGATTATCTGGTGATTCAGGCCAATATCCGGCGAAGGATGCGGCGTTATGGCTGATCAGGAAAACAGCTTCCGCTCGTTTTACACGGTCCTGATTCTGGCCCTGGTCTGTTCGGCCCTGGTTTCCGGAGCCGCAGTGGGCCTGCGGGAGCGCCAGGAGGCCAACCAACGGCTCGATCAGCAGAAGAATATTCTGCAGGCCGCCGGCCTCTACCGGGCCGGGGTTGCCGGGGAAGAGCTGTTCGCCGCCGTGGAACCCCGGATTATCCGCTTACAGGATGGCGCTTTACTGCCGGTCGAGGAGATCGATCCGGCCGGGTTTGATCAGCTTAAGGCCGCCCTGCAGCCCCAAACCAGCCGGGAGTTGGACCGCCGGGAGGATCTGGCCGGGCTCGGGCGGCTGGAGCAATACTCCCTGGTTTATCTGGTGCGGGAAAACGGCCGGCTGCAAACGGTTATTCTGCCCATTCGCGGCCGGGGGGCGTGGTCCACCATGCACGGTTATGTCGCCCTGGGTCCCGATCTGAACACCGTGGCCGGGGCCACCTTTTACCGCCACGGCGAAACACCGGGCCTGGGGGGCGAGATCGAAAATCCCCGCTGGCTCTCAACCTGGCAAGGCAAACAGATTTATGATCAGGGCAACCAACCGGCCCTGCGGGTGGACAAGGGGTCCGCCCCGGAGGGCGAAGAGGGCAGGCATCGAATCGACGGGATCTCCGGAGCCACCCGAACCCTGGAAGGAGTCAGCGACCTGCTGGAGTTCTGGTTTGGCGAACATGGCTTCAAGCCTTTCCTGGAGCGTTATCGGGAGGGAGGAGTGGAAGATGAGTGAGGAAACCAAAAGAGAACTGCTTTTCCGGGCGATCTTTGAACGCAACCCCATCGCCCTGCTGGTCCTGGGGATCTGTTCGGCCCTGGCGGTTACCGGCAATATGGCCACCGCCCTGGTGATGTCGATCTGTCTGACCCTGGTGGCCGCCTGTTCCGGGGCGATCATCAGCGCCCTGCGGCACCGGATCCCCAACACGGTGCGGATCGGGATCCAGATCACGATCATCGCCACCCTGGTGATCCTGGTGGATCAGATCCTGAAAGCCTTTTTCTATGATCTTTCCCGGCAGCTCTCGATCTATGTCGGCCTGATCATCACCAACTGCATCGTGATGGGCCGGGCCGAAGGGTTTGCCATGAGCAACCCCCCCGGACGCTCCTTTGTCGATGGCCTCGGCAACGGCCTGGGCTACTCCTTTATCCTGCTGACGGTGGCCTTCTGGCGCGAACTGCTGGGGGCCGGCACCCTCTTCGGCCACACCATCCTGGCCACCACCCGCCGGGAGGGCTGGTATGAACCCAACGGCCTGATGCTGCTGCCGGCCAGCGCCTTCTTTATTATCGCCCTGTTGATCTGGCTGTTGCGGGTTATCTATCCCGAGCAGCAGGAGAAGTGAGAATGGGCCACTATTTCGAAATATTTTTTACCGCCCTGCTGGTCGAGAACCTGGTCCTCTCCTTTTTTCTCGGGATGTGTACCTTTCTCGCCATCTCACGGCAGGTCAAGACCGCCCTGGGATTGGGCCTGGCGGTGATGGTGATCCAGGCGATCACCGTGCCCCTGAACAATCTGATTCTGCACTGGGTGCTGAAACCCGGCGCCCTGCACTGGGCCGGGCAGGAGGGGCTTGACCTCTCCTTTCTCGGGCTGCTGGTCTATATCGGGGTGATCGCCGCCGTGGTCCAGATTCTGGAGATGGTCCTGGATCGCTATGTCCCGGCCCTTTACAACACCCTGGGGATCTTTCTGCCTTTACTGACGGTAAACTGCGCCATTCTGGGGGCCAGCCTCTTCATGGTGGAGCGGGACTACGCTTTGGGCGAGAGTTTCGCCTACGGCCTGGGGGCCGGGGGCGGGTTTCTGCTGGCGGTGGTGCTGTTGGCCGGAATTCGGGAAAAACTGGAATACGCCGATCCACCCGCCGGCCTGCGGGGCCTGGGGCTGACTTTCATCGCCGCCGGCCTGATGGCTCTGGCCTTCATGGGCGTTGCCGGCATAACCTTTTAACCCCGGGACAGGGAAAACGATGGGCGAAATTTTTGTCGCGATAATTTCCTACCTGGTGATCCAGCTCCTCCTGGTGGCCATGATCATCGTGGCCAAACGGAACCTGATGCCGGGGGGTAATTTAGCGATCCTGGTTAACGACGAGAAAAAGCTGGAGGCCAGGCCGGGAGACAAGTTGCTCACCTCGCTGTCCGAGCAGGGGATCTATCTATCATCGGCCTGCGGGGGCGGGGGCAGTTGCGGCCAGTGCCGGGTAACGGTCAAGAGTGGCGGCGGCAGCATCCTGCCCACCGAGCGCTCCCATATCAACCGCAAGGAGGCCCGGGAGGGGGTCCGGCTGGCCTGCCAGGTGGCGGTGAAGCATGATCTGGAGATCACCGTCCCCCGGGAGATGCTGGAGACCAGGAGATGGCGCTGCGTGGTGGCCTCCAACCACCATATCGCCACCTTTATCAAGGAGCTGGTCCTGCAGTTGCCCCCCGGGGAAGAGGTTGATTTTAAGCCGGGCGGTTTTATCCAGATCGAAATCCCTCCCCATGTCCTGGAATATTCCGATTTCGACGTCGATGAAAAATTTATGGCCGATTGGACCAAGTTCCGCCTCTTCCAGTATAAATCCTCGGCCCACGCCCCGGTCAGCCGGGCCTACTCCATGGCCAACTATCCCGGTGAACGGGGGATCTTAAAGCTCAATGTCCGGTTGGCCACCCCGCCCTTGGACGATGAGGAGGTCAGCCCCCTGCCGCCGGGCAAGGCTTCATCCTATATCTTCAACCTCAAGCCCGGCGATGAGGTGACCATCTCCGGCCCCTACGGTGATTTTTTCATTCGGGAAGGGGAGCAGGAGATGATCTACGTCGGCGCCGGGGCCGGGATGGCCCCGCTGCGCAGCCATATCTTCGAGCTGCTCAAGGGGCGCAACTGCCGGCGCAAGATCTCCTTCTGGTACGGCGGCCGCAGTCTGAGGGAAGTGTTTTATATTAATGAATTCAAGGAGCTGGAAAAGGAGTTCCCCAACTTCTCTTTCCATCTCTCCCTCTCCCGGCCCCGGGAGGATGACAATTGGACCGGACATGTGGGGCATATCCACAAGGTTTTATATGAAAACTACCTTAAGGATCACGAGGCCCCGGAGGATGTGCAATATTACGCCTGCGGCCCCCAGCCCATGACCAGGTCCCTGATCGAGATGCTCACTGAGCTGGGCGTGGAGCGGGAAAGTATCTTCTTCGACGACTTCGGGGGCTAGGTGGAATGATGAAAGGGTTCCTGCTGACCTTTGCCCTCACTCTGGCGGTGGTGGGCGGTTTTATCCTGCTGCTCAACTTCTGTCGCCGGCGGCTGCGTAAAACCCCCCACGGTCTTACCGGCATCTGTCACAAGGACGGCGGCCGCCTCTGCTCCTCCTGCAGCGAACAGCTCAAACAGGAGCCGGGCCGGGGAAAACCCGACCGGTCCCACGATAAATCAGTCAACTCATAGGATCAGGCCGCGCAGGCTGTGGCGACAGGCCTCCTCCAGGCGGACCTGCAGGAGTTGGCCGGGTTGCAGTTGCTCCTCACCGGGAAAGTTGACGATCCGGTTTTCCGGGGTGCGGCCGCTCCACTGATCGCCGGCGGCCCTGCTTTTACCCTCCACCATCACCTCCACGGTCCGGCCGATCTGGGTCCGGAGAATCTCCTGGCTGATCTCCTCCTGGCGGGCCTGTAAACGGGCCAGGCGGGTACTTTTGACCTCTTCGGCCACCTTGTCCGGGAACTCGGCGGCGGCGGCCAGGGGGCGGTCGGAATACTTAAAGGAGAAGGCCGAATCGTAACGGACCAGCTCCAGCAGCTCCATGGTCTGCTCGAACTCTGCGTCGCTTTCCCCCGGAAAACCGACGATAATATCGGTGGTGATGGCGATCTCCGGGCAAGCCCGGCGCAGGGCGGCAACCTTCTCCAGGTAGGCGGCCCGGGTGTACTTGCGGTTCATCCGGGCCAGAATCCGGTCGGAACCGGACTGGACCGGGAGATGGAAGTGGGGGCAGAGCTTGGCGACCTCCCCCAGACAGTCCATCAGTTGCGGGGAGAGATCCTTGGGATGGGAGGTGGTGAAGCGAACCCGGCTGAGCCCCTCAATTGCCGCCACGGCCCGAAGCAGGGCAGGGAAGGTGACCCGGTCCTGCTCGGGCCGGTCCAGGCCGTAGGAGTTGACATTCTGGCCCAGCAGGGTGACCTCGCAAACCCCGTGGGCGGCCAGGTGGCGCACCTCGGCCAGAATATCCCCGGGTTCGCGGCTGACCTCCCGTCCCCGGGTATGGGGGACCACGCAGTAGGTGCAAAAATTGTTGCAGCCCTGCATGATGGTTACAAAACGTTTGTGGGTCACTCCGCCCTCCATCTTGGGCAGGAAGGCGGGGATGGTGAAGGCGGCGGAGAGCTCGACGGCGGTGGTCCGGGCCGCTTTTTCCCGGGCGGCGGCCACCAGCTCGGGGAGGCGATAGATATTTTGCGGGCCGACCACCAGGTCGAGATGGGGCATCCGGGCCAGCAGGCCGGCCCCATCCTGTTGGGCCACGCAGCCGGTGACGGCAATCACCAGCTCGGGATTGCGCTCCTTGAGGGTCCGATAGCCGCCCAGCAGGCTGTAGGCTTTCTGGGCGGCCTTGCCCCGGATGCTGCAGGTATTGACCACAATACAGTCGGCTTCTTCGGGGTTGGAGGTTTCCAGATAGGACTCCTCGCCCAGCAGTTGGGCCATGATCTCCGAGTCCCGCTCGTTCATCTGGCAACCGAAAGTTTCGATATAGAGGTTTCTGGTCATATTGGTCCGGTGGTCTTGGGATCGGCGGTCAACTGGAGAGTCAGGGCCAGCAGCAGTTGCTCAACTTCTTCGGCCATCTCTTCGGGATAGCGCAGAATTACCCGGCCCTCCTTCTCGTCGAGAGTGGTAAGCAGGGCCAGGTTGTCGTAGGCCTCCAGGATAAAGCGAAAAAAACCGATCCGCGAGGGGATGATGGTTATGGTTCGGGCGGCAAGTTCCATGGGTTTGGTCATTTAAACCTTCAAGCTGCTGTCCAGGGCCGTGCCCAGCAGGTCGCGGTGACGCTCCAGGCGCGGCTCCACCTCCTCGGCCAGAAACTCCTCGGTCTGGGCCTCGGCCCGGCCGGCGAACTCGGCCGGGTTGGCCATCAACTCTTCCAGTTCGGGCAGCGAGAAGGGGAGGTGCTCGTCGGCTGCCAGCCGGGCCAGCAGGTCGTTGTCGCCCCCTTCCTCCTTAACCCGCTTGCCGGCCGCCACCGAATGCTGCTTGATCACCTCATGGATCTCCTGGCGGCTGGCCCCCTTGCGGACGGCGGCCATCAGAATCTTCTCGGTGGCCATAAAGGGCAGCTCCTGACGCAGTAGCTTTTCGATTTGTTTAGGATAAACAACCATATCTGAAGTAATGTTCATATAGAGTCTCAAGATGGCGTCGCCCAGCAGAAAAGCCTGGGGGATATCCATCCGGCGGATGGCGGAATCATCCAGGGTGCGTTCGAACCACTGGTTGGCGTAGGTGGCGTAGAAATTGGGCACCAGCCCCATCAGCTTGCGAGCCAGACCGGTCATCCGCTCCGAACGCATGGGGTTGCGCTTGTAGGCCATGGCCGAACTGCCCACCTGGTTTTTCTCGAAGGGCTCCTCCTGAACCTTGAGGTTGGAGAGCAGGCGCAGATCGACGGCAAACTTGTGGGCCGAGGTGGCGATCCCGGCCAGGACCTCGGCGGTCTTGCAGTCCAGCTTGCGGGTATAGGTCTGCCCGGTGACCGCAAAGAGCTGGGTGAAACCCAGTTTTTTGGCCACCAGTTCATCCATTTGCCGCACCTTCTGGTGATCCCCCTTGAACAGTTCCAGAAAGGTGGCCTGGGTACCCACCGTGCCCTTGGCTCCCCGGGCCTTGACCTGACCCTCCAGCCATTCGATGGCATCCAGATCCATCAGCAGATCCTGAAGATAGAGGGTGTGGCGCTTACCCACGGTGGTGGGCTGGGCCGGCTGGTAGTGGGTGTAGCCCAAAGTGACCAGCCCTTTGTGTTTACGACAAAATACGCTCAAATTGGCGATTACGGTCAGCAGGGCCCGCTTGATCAGCTCCAGGGCCTGCTTCTGGAGCAGCAGATCGGTATTGCAGCCGACAAACTGAGAGGTGGCGCCCAGGTGGATAATCGGCTCGGCAAGGGGACACTGCTTGCCATATGCATAAACATGGGCCATCACATCGTGACGGATCTCTTTCTCTTTGCGGGCGGCCAGCTCGAAATCGATATCAGCGGCATGCTTTTTCAGCTCATCGACCATCGCCCGAGTTACCAGATCATCCAGGCCCATCTCGTGCTGAGCCTCGGCCAGGGCGATCCAGCAGCGCCGCCAGGTGGTGAATTTGCTCTGCTCGGAAAAGATGGTTTGCATTTCGACGCTGGTGTAGCGGCTGACCAGCGGTTCCTGGTAAAGATCATGATTCATCGCTTTTCTCCGGTGTTATGCTTATCGTGCTGAAATGATGTGTAATTATAGTAAAAATTCAGGACCGACACAGGCCATGTTCGGCAATAAAATCAGCTACATTAATCGACGGCGTCACGGAATAGACTGGAAGCTGGTCTATATACCAGAATCTTCCGGGGATTGCATGTCCGATAACCAGCCCATTGGCCTGGCGATTGTCGATCCCAAGCGGCCGCCGGCGATTGACCGCGCCCCGGTCATTTTCCTGCCATTTTACAATGTCGCATAATGTATATTATGTATAGTTAAACAAATTCCAGAAATATCATAAGGTTATTTGTTGTAAATCAGCTATGCCCCTATTGGTTTGATTCCGGAAATCTTGAGTTGCCAGGAGGACCTTCCCTGGTAGATATGGCGCTGAAGCACAAAAGTAAGGTCCTGTGTTTGGTGGACCTTGGGCAGATCGGTGGTGCCATAACCGAAGGCAATCCCGTTACAGGTCAACCCCGGTTGCCGCCAGCGGAAACGGAGATGGTTGCGCCCCACCACCCCCGGTTGCTCCAGTTTGCCCTGCACCCTGAACAGCGGCTCCGGGTTGCCCGGCCCAAACGGTTCCAGCAAGGGGTAAGCACCAATCAGCCGAAGATCGATTTGGCCGGCGGGGAAAAACCAGTCAACCGTTGCCGGCTCCGGCGGCCAGGTGGCGACGCCCTGCCTGAGACGCCCGATCTCCCGGTCCAGTTGCTGGCCAAACGACGCTAACCGCCGCTCATCCAAGGAGAGCCCCAGGGCGGCGGCATGGCCGCCATAGCCGGCCAGCAACTGTTGGCAGGCGGTTACCGCCGCCAGCAGATCCAGTCCGGCCACCGAGCGCCCCGACCCCCGGGCAACTCCATCTTCCAGATTGAACAAAATGGCGGGTCGTTGATATTCCCGGCTCAAGCGGGTGGCGGCGATTCCCAGCACCCCCGGGTGCCAGTCCGGTGAGGCGTAAATCAGAATATGCTCCTCTGCACCGGGGCTGACCGCCATTTTTTGCCTGACTGATTCAAAGATCTCATCGCTCAGCTCTCGCCGCTGCCGGTTAAGTTCCTCCAATTTGGCCGCTAAAACAACGGCTTCCTCCCGGTTTTCGCTGATCAGCAGCCGCAAGGCGGTTTCCGGCTCGGCAATGCGACCGGCGGCATTGATTCTCGGGGCCAAAAGATATGAAATATCAGCGGCATAGATCTCCCGAGCACCGATGCCGGCCGCCGCAACCAGGGCCGCAGGCCCCGGCCGGATTCCGGCCCCCAGCACCTCCAGGCCGGCCTTGACCAGAGTCCGGTTTACGCCCCGGACGCTGACCATGTCGGCCACGGTTCCCAGGGCCACCAGATCAAGGTACTCCCTGAGATTGGGCAACTCCCCTGGGGCCTGCAGCCCCGATTCGATCAGGCGTCGCCGCAGACCCATCAAGAGATAGAAGGCCACCCCCACCCCGGCCAGATCTTTACAGGGAAAGGGGCATCCGGCCTGGTGGGGATTGAGGATGGCCGCGGCCGGGGGCAATTCTGCCGGAGGGCGGTGATGATCGGTGACAATAACCGTATAACCCAGCTCATTGGCGGCAGCCACCGCCTGGTGGTCGCCGATGCCGCAATCCACCGTGATCAGCAGGGGGCGGGCGTCGGCCGCCAGCTTTTGGCGCAGGGCGGCCAGCAGATGGGGGTGAACCCCGTAGCCATCGGTAATCCGGTGGGGCAGCAGGTAGTGGAGATTATGGTGACCCAGGCGGCGCAAATAAAGGTAGAGCAGCGCCCCGGCCGTCACGCCGTCGGCATCATAATCGGCATAGATAATGATCGGCCCGCCCTGCTCCACTGCTGCGGCCATGATGGCGCTGGCCCTCTTCATCCCCAGCATCAGATCGGGGTCCGGCAGATCTTGCAGGCTGGGGTTGAGAAAGGCGGTGATCGCCGCCTCATCGCGGTGCCCCCGCCGCCATAACACCGCCACCAGGGCCTCGGGCAACTGAAGATGCTGGGCCAGGCGGCGACAAAGGCCGGGCTCCAAGGGCGGTTGATCCTGGGGGGCAATAGACATAAGGTATTCAGCTTATCTTATTGTTTCACTGCACTTTATTATCTTCATTGCTCTTGCCGAACTCGCGAAAACCGATGATCAGGTAATGACCGCAGGAGAGCAAGGTAAGGAGGGCGGTGGCGATCACCAGGTAGTCCCGCAGAAAAAGCAGGGAGAGCATATACTCGATCCCCAGAAAATAGACCACGGTGAGGAGTTGGAAGACGGTAGTCAGCTTGCTGGTGTAGGTCGGATCGATCTGCACCCTGCTGTTGTTCAGCATCAGGATGCCGAAGCCGGCCAGGATAATCAGATCGCGGCTGACCACCAGCACCGTCAACCACTGGGGAATCACCCCGTCCACCGCCAGGATGATAAACGCGGTGACCAGCAGCGCCTTGTCAGCCAGGGGATCGAGAATGGCGCCCAACCGGGTTTTCTGTTTCAGTAACCGGGCCAGGAAGCCATCCAGGCCGTCACTGACCCCGGCAACAATAAAGGTCAGCAGGGCGTAACCATACTGCTCCTCCAGCAGGAAAATCGCCAGCACCGGCACCAGCAGAATCCGCATCAAGGTGATCAGGTTGGGAATATTCATGGGCTTACGGCTCCAGCAGACGACAGATCCCCTCGAGATCCTCGGGGGGAAACCAGTTAATATTGTCCATCCCGTTGAACCAGGTCAGTTGGCGTTTGGCATAGCGCCGGGTGTCACGGGCCAGCAGCTCCCCGGCTTGTTCAAGACTCCAGTTACCCTGCAGATATTCAACCGTATGCCGGTAACCTATGGCCTGCATGGCCGGCAATTCCGGACCATAGCCGCGGGCCAGCAGCCCGCGAACCTCCTCGACCAGACCCTGGGCCAGCATCATCTCCACCCGGTGGTTGATTCGTTCATACAAAATATCCCGCGGCCGGGCAAGCCCGATTACCGGCACATTCCGTTCAAGCAAGGCGTTCCGGCGGCTCTGGCGCAGCAGTTGCGACCAGGGTACCCCGCCGGCCCGGTATATCTCAAGGGCCCGCAGCAGGCGCTGATGGTCATGGGGGTGGATCCGGGCGGCCGATTCGGGATCGACCCGGGCCAGCTCGGCGTGCAGGGCGGCTGCCCCCTCCAGTTCCAGCCGCTTGCCAAGTTCCTCCCTTAACTGCTCATCTCCACGATCAAACTCGAAGATACCCTCCAGCAGCCCCTTGAGGTAAAGGCCGGTGCCGCCGGTGAACAGGGTCGCCTTGCCTCGCGCCCTGATCTCCCGGCGGGCTGCGGCCGCATCGGCCAGGAAACGGGCCAGATTGTAATCCTGGTCGGGATCGACAATGTCGATCAGGTGGTGAGGTACCCGCTGCCGTTCGGCAAGGGTTGCCTTGGCGGTGCCGATATCCAGGTAGCGGTAAACCTGCATGGAATCGACGCTGATGATTTCGGCGTCAAAGCGGCGGGCCAGCTCCAGGGCCAGGGCGGTTTTTCCCACCGCGGTGGGGCCAACCAAACAGAAATCGGTTGTTCTTGCCCGGTTTTTCCGGTAAAATTGCAGACTTTTCATAGATTCCAAACGCAGCACTCTCGACCCACGACATTGCCTAAAAGGAGAACAGTTTATGCCGGAGCGTATCTTTAATTTCAGTCCGGGGCCGGCCACCCTGCCGCCCGAGGTTTTGCAGCAGGCCGCCCGTGATATCGTTAATTACCAGGACGGCGGCATCGGCCTGATCGAGATGAGCCATCGCTCCAAGCCCTTTATGGCCATCGTCGACGAGGCCGAAAAACTGCTGCGGGAGCTGCTGGATATACCCGATAACTACAAGGTTCTCTTTCTGCAGGGAGGGGCTTCCACCCAGTTTGCCATGGTACCGATGAACCTGCTGGCAGCGGGCCAAAAGGCCAGCTATCTCGACACCGGGGTCTGGGCGGCCAAGGCGATCAAAGAGGCCAAACTGTTCGGCGAGATCGAGGTGCCCTACTCCAGCAAGGAGTCCACCTATAACCATGTGCCGGCCGACCACGATTACCAGGTCGACCCCCGGGCGGAGTACCTCCATTTCGTGTCCAATAATACCATTTACGGCACTCAATTCCAGAGCTTTCCCGCTCCTCATAACATGCTGGTCTGTGATATGTCCTCCGATATCCTCTCCCGCCCCTTCGATATCCGGCCCTTTGGCCTGGTTTTCGCCGGCGCCCAGAAGAATATGGGCCCGGCCGGGGTCACGGTGGTGATTATCCGGGAAGATCTGCTCGACCGAGCGCCGGCCAACCTGCCCACCATGTTCAAGTACAAGACCCACGCCGACAAGGGTTCCATGTTCAACACCCCGCCCTGCTTCGCGATTTACGTCATGGGACTGGTGCTGAAGTGGTTGCGTGACCTGGGCGGCCTGGCGACGATTGCACGGATCAACCGGGAAAAAGCGGGGCTGCTCTACGATGAGATTGACGGCAACGCTTTCTACCGGGGCCACGCCCGCCCCGACTCCCGGTCGCTGATGAATGTCACCTTCAACCTGCCCACCCCCGAACTGGAGGCCCGGTTTATCAAGGAGGCCACCGCCCTGGGCCTGGACGGTCTCAAGGGGCATCGCTCGGTGGGCGGCTGCCGGGCCTCGATCTACAACGCCTTTCCCCGCGAAGGGGTGGTAAAACTGGTCGAGTTCATGCAAGATTTTTCTCGTCAAAACGGCTAACCGCCAAGCAGCATGGATTATCAGGGCACCCACCTTATCCGTCCGCCCAGCGAGGCCGACAGCATTATCATGCAGGTAACGGTGGGCTGCTCCCACAACCGCTGCACCTTTTGCGCCACCTACAAAGGGGAGAGGTTTCGCCTTAAGGATGAGGCGACCATCCAGGCCGATCTGGTCTTCGCCGCCCGCCACTGCCGCCGCCAAACCCGGATCTTTCTGGCCGATGGCGATGTCCTGGCCCTGCCGCAATTTAGACTGTCTAAATTACTGCGGGAGATCCGGGAGCGGTTGCCCTGGGTGAAACGGGTGCGATTGTACGCCAACGCCAAAGCGATTCGCCATAAAACCGCCGATCAGTTGCGGGAGCTGGCCGAGCTTGGTCTGGACCGGGTCTATATGGGGCTGGAGAGCGGTCATGACCC
>JBLRWU010000016.1:0-24535 GCA_047921155.1 Desulfurivibrio sp. | reverse complement strand
GGCGGTCCCCAGATCAACCTGATCCTGGCCTTTGCCTGGGCGATCTGGGTGGGCTGGATCTTCTCCACCGTTGGCGCTTTCGGCGGCATCATGTCCGGTATCGGCCATATCAGCATTTATGGCCTGGGCAACTATGCCGGCACCTTCAAGACCACCTCTCCCGACCTCAACAAGGCGGTGACCGACTCCATCCGGGTTTCCAACCAGTTTATGGTCGGCTTTAGCGCCCTGGTTTCGACCTTCAACTACTTCAAACTGGGCCGCCTGGTCTGGCCGGTGGGTATTTTTCTGGCCGGCGGCTCGATTCTGGGCAGTTATCTCATTCCCACCTTGACCGCGGGCAAAATTTCATTCCGTGAATATGTAGGCTACTTCGGGATATTCGTTCTGGTGCTGGGCTGCTACATGCTCTATGAAACCACCCCCGCCGGGGCCAAGCGGAAGAAGAAGGCCAAGGAAGCCGCCCAGGTTTTTGAAGCCACCATGAAGCGGAGGAAGGCCGGCGAAGCGGTGGACACCTCCGAGCTGGGCGTCAAGATGAACAAATGGAGTCTCTCCCGGGTCTCCTTCAACTTTTACGGGGTCGAGTTTTCCTTCAGCCCCATCCTGCCGATCGTGGGCGGTTTTTTTATCGCCGCAATCGCCGCCTTCCTGGGCGTTGGCGGCGGCTTCATGCTGGTGCCCTTCCTGACCAGCATCTCCGGCCTGCCCATGTACCTGGCCGCCGGCACTTCGGCCATGGCGGTGATGATTGGGATGACAGTCAGTATCCTGAGCTACCTGGCCGCCGGGGCCCTGGTCCACTGGCCGCTGATCGGGACCCAATTGGCGGGGATCTTTGTCGGTTCGATGATCGGTCCCCGGACTTCCCAGTACATCCCCGACAAGATTTTGACCCGGATCTTCATCGTCCTGGCCTTTTATGTCGGCCTTAACTTCATGGCCCGGGGATTCCTGGGTAAAGACCTGATCAGACTGCTTTTTGGCTAAATGATATTCCTTTATGCCCGGGGCAACTCCATGTTATTATGGAGTTGCCCCATTTCTTTGCTTTGTAACCGGCCGGCCCTCAAAATCGCTTTAACCCGAGGAGTGCCATGTCTGTCCGCCACCTCCTTTTTCTCTGCGCCATTGTCACCCTGCTGGTAATGCCGGGCTGCAACGACCAGCCCGCCCCGGTCAAGGTGGACTTGAGCGTGCGCGAGGAGGTCGCCCCCCGGCGGGCCCGGCCGCCGGCGATTACCTACGCATACCTGCCCCAGTATTCCCACACGGTAGCCTTCGAGCGCCATCAGCCCCTGATCCGCTACCTGGCCGAGAGCACCGGCCTCAATATCCAGCAGGTTTTTCCGGAAACCTTCCATGAACACATGCAGATGCTGGAACAGGGCACCATCGATATTTCCTATGCCAACCCCTTCGTCCATGCCCTTACCGCCCAGCGGACCGGAACTCGGTTTTTCGCCAAAATCATTGAACCAACCGGAGAGGCCAGCTTTGGCGGCCTGATCATTAGCCGCCGGGACAACCCTGAGATTCAAAGCCTGGAGGATTGCCGGGGCAAAAGCTGGATCGCGGTGGATCAGTTCTCCGCCGGCGGCTATCTCTTCGGGCTGGGTCATTTTGTCGATCACGGCCTCAACCAGGAGGATTTTGCCGAAATCGCCTTTGCCCCGGGACCGGGAGGCAAGCATGAGAGCGTGATCCTGGGGGTCTATTCCGGACGATATGATGTGGGCACGGTCCGGGAAGGAGCCCTGGAGCTGCTGGCCGACAAGATCGACCTGGACCAGATCCGGATCCTGGCCCGGACTCCCCGATATTCCGGCTGGGGTTACTCGGCCCGGCCCGGCCTGGCCGATGAGGTGGTGGAAGCCGTCAATGAGGCGATGCTGGCCCTGGATCCGGAGAATCCCGAGCATCGCCAGATCCTGGACAAAGCCGCCATGGGACGGATCATTGCCGCCACCCCCGAGGATTTTCAACCGGTGCTTGACCTGATGAGCCGGGTCGGCCTGTAGCGGGAGGCGCTCCCTTGATGGGCAACAATGGTCGCTTGCTGGCCCGGCTGTCGTTGCGGGCCAAAATCAACCTGGGCCTGGCCCTGATCATCATCTTTTTCGGCCTGCTGCTCAGCTCACTGAACTATGTCGCCAGCTCCCGCACCGTCCAGGACGAAGCCATCAAGCGGGGCCAGGATCTGGCCGTCAACCTGGCCGCCCGCTCGGTGGAGTCCATCCTATCGTTGAATTTTCTCCGCCTTACCGTGCTGACCACCGAGATCGGCGGGCTGGGCGAGCAGGCCGATATCGCCTACGCCTTTTTTCTCGATCCCCAGGGCCAGATCCTGGCCCACAGCTTTCGGGACGGCTTCCCGGTGGAACTGCGCCGGGTCAACAAGGTGGCCGATGATCAGCCCTACGCCCTCCAATTCCTCGATACCGGCCAGGAACTGCTTTACGATTTCGCCGCCCCGGTAATGCTGGGCCAGACCCGCCTGGGCACCGCCCGGGTAGCCCTTTCCTACAACACCGTCAAGGCTCCCACCGACCGGCTCCTGAAAGTCAGCATCATCATGACCCTGGGCGCCACCCTGCTGGCCCTGATCGGCGGCACTCTCTTCGCCCGCACCGTAACCCGGCGGATCAATGTCCTGCGCGACTCGGTGGCCAGCGTGGTCAAGGGGGACTTGGATGTCCAGGTAAGTGATTCCCTGGACCGCAACTGCTGGGAGATCATGAATTGCCCGCTCAAGGAATGCCCGGCCTACGGAGATCGCCGCCGGCGCTGCTGGTATGTGGCCGGGACCATGTGCCCGAAGTGCGGCTCCGGAGAGGGCGCGGAAAAGCTGGAGCGTTGCCTCGACTGCCCGGTATATCGGCACAATGTCGGCGACGAGATCCAGAACCTGGCCGAAGCCTTCGACTACATGGCTTGGAGCCTGAAAAACCATATCGAGGAGCTGCGCCTGTCGGAAAACAAGCTGGGGCGCCAGAAGCAGTTGCTGAAAACCATTCTGGACGTGACCCCGGACCTGGTCGCCCTCCAGGACGAAAACATGGTTTACCTGGCGGCCAACAAGGCCTTCTGCGGCCACCTGGGGCGGGAGGAGGAGCAGATCATCGGCAAGACCGATTTCGACCTGCTGAGCGCCGAGCAGGCGGACCAGAATTATCACGAGGATATGCAAATCATCCTGAGCCGGGTGCCCTTGTCCAAGGAAATCATGACCAAAGGGCGCCAGGGCAAGAAATGGCACCACGTGGTCAAGGTGCCGGTGGTCGAGAATGAGCGGATCATCGGCCTGCTTTCCACCTCCCGGGATATTACGGTGATCAAGCAGTACCAGGAAAAACTGATCCATTCCCAGAAAATGGAGGATCTGGGCCGGCTGGCCGGCGGGGTCGCCCACGAGATCAACACCCCGCTGAGCATCATCCTGGGTTATTCCCAGTTGCTGCTCAAGGATATTCCCCCCGATGATCCGGTGGCCCAGGATGTGGCTATTATCGAGAAGCAGACCCAGGCCTGCCGCAAGATTGTCGCCGATCTGCTCAGCTTTTCCCGCGGCACCGACCAGGCCCGGGAACAGATGGATATCAACGAGTCGATCCGCGAGGTGGCCAACCTGGTGGAACATATTTTTCGCCAGAACCGGATCACCATTCTCCAGAGCATGGATGACCAGATTCCCCCCATTCACGGCAACCGCGAGCGCCTGCGCCAGGTCTGGATGAATCTGCTCAATAACGCCGCCGACGCCATCGGCAGCGACGGCTCGATCCAGATCAAGACCAAGCTCTGCGCCCACCGGCGCCGCCTGGTGGTCTCGGTGGCGGACACCGGCAGCGGCATCGACGAGCATGAACTGGACAAAATTTTCGAGCCCTTTTTCACCACCAAACCGGTGGACAAGGGGACCGGGCTGGGGCTTTCGGTGACCTTCGGGATCATCAAGGATCATGGGGGCCGGATCAGCGCCCTCAGTCCGGTGCCCCGCGAATACATGGAATTTCCGGCGGAATTTGAGCATGGCCCCGGGACGGGGACGGTTTTTTTCGTGGAACTGCCTCTGGAGGGTGATTCCTTGCCCGATGATGAATGTATCGAAATTCCCAAGAACAGATAGCAGGAGGCGGCATGGCGGAGATCTTGGTTTTGGACGATGTACTCGATGTCGGCATGATGATTCGGCGCATTCTGGCCCGCAAGGGCCACCAGGTTCACGTTTACAGCGACGAGGAGCCGGCCCTGGCCCACGCCCGGGAAAATCCTCCCAGCCTGGCCATTCTCGATATCAAGCTCAAAAAGATGAGCGGGGTTGAGGTGCTGGAGGAGCTGAAGAAGATCAACCCCGGGATCAGGGTGATGATGCTCACCGGCTACCCGACCCTGGAAACCGCCAAGCAGTCCCTGCAGCTCGGGGCCGATGAATACTGCATCAAGCCCATCGATATCGACGAGCTGGAGGAGAAAACCAGCCAGATCCTGGCCCGGGGCGGCCAGGCATAACCACTTATGGCGCTGCAGAAATTAACCTCCTGGGCTGAGCGGGTCTTCACCCCCGACAAGGTCGTCCAGCGGCAGTTCGCCCTCTTTCAGGCCCTGCTCCGCGAGGACCGGGTCTGCCTCAAGCTGATCACCAAGCTGGAGGAGATTGCCCAGCGCCCGCTTCCCTGCGACTGGGCCCGGATCGCATTACTGGTGGGGACGCTCTCCGCTGCCATGGAGCGCCTGACCCGGTGCCTGGAGGAGATGAAGCCCGGGGCCTATGGCGAGCTGGTTGTCAGCCAGGCCCGGATCGCCGGCCGCCTGGCCGAACATTTCTCCCCACCGGAGATTGCCGCCGATCCCCCCTATGCCCTGCCCCTGGAAGAAGCCCGGGAGCATCCCACTCTGCTGGGGGGCAAGGCGGCGGCCCTGGCCCGGATCCGGCGGGAAAGCGGGATACCGGTCCAACCGGCGCTGGTCATAACCATCAACGCCTTCCAGGCCTTCATCGCGGAAAACAATCTCCAGGAGGAGATCGCCCGGCGGTTGCGCAGCCTCAATCTGCGCCAGCCCCGACGCCTGGAGAAGGTTTCCCGCCTGCTCCGGGAGATGATCATGGCCGGCCGGGTGCCGGCGGCGGTGGAGGAGAGCGTCCGGGCCGCCATTGCCCAGGTGGCGGGAGATGATCCCGCCGTCACCTGGGCGGTGCGCAGCAGCGCCCGGGCCGAGGACAGCGAGATCTCCTTTGCCGGCCAGTACACCACCGTGCTCAAGGTCAAGCGGGAGGATCTCTTTACAGCCTATAAAAAAGTGCTGGCCAGCAAGTATGGTGTCAGGGCCCTGACCTACCGGCTCCACGCGGGGCTGGCCGACAGCCAGACCCCCATGGCGGTTCTGCTCCTGCCGATGATCGCCCCCCGCGCCAGCGGGGTGATGTACACCCTGGATCCCCTGGATCTTTGCCGGGGGGCCTGCCTGGTGGTCACCGCCATCCCCGGCCTGGCTACCCGCCTGGTGGACGGCAGCACCGTGCCGGATATCTTTCTGATTTCCCGCCAGGAAAAACATCATATTATGGCCCGCCAGCCGGCGCCCAAGTCGGATGAGAACCGGGATTCGGCCCCCGGTGCCAAGGAAAGCATGTGTCTCGAGGATGCCGCCGCCGCCGCCCTGGCTGAATGGGGGCTGGAACTGGAAGCCCTCTTCGGGTCCCCCCAGGATGTGGAGTGGGCCCAGGATCAGGCGGGCCGCCTGGTGGTGCTGCAATCCCGCCCCATTGGCAGCGCCGGGGTCGACGGGGCCGAGCCTTTGGCAGCGGAGCCGGAGGCCGGAAGCCAAAACACCCCGGCGCCCACCCAGCATGTGGGAGTTTTGCTGGGCGAGGGAACCCCGGCCAGCGTAGGTGTTGCCGCCGGCCCGGTGTATCGCCTGGCCGGGGAAAAGGAGCTGGACCAGGTACCGCCAGGCAGCATCCTGGTGACGCCGACCATCGGCCCCGAGCTGGTCAGCCTGGCCGACCGGGTCGGGGCGGTTATCGCCGAACGCGGCAGCAAGGCCAGCCATTTCGCCTCGGTTGCCCGCGAATTCCGGCTGCCCCTGGTGGTGGGCCTGGGGGAGCTGGCCAACTCTCTGCAAAGGGGCCAGATCGTCACCGTGGACGCCCATCGCGGGGTGGTCTATGACGGGGAGGTGCCGGAACTGCTGGCCTGGCAGGAAAAGCAGCGGGCCAAACCGCCCATCCCCTTTCAACAACGGCTGGCCCCGGTGATGGAACTGATCAGCCCCCTCAACCTGACCGATCCGGCCGCGCCGGACTTCGCGCCCGGCAACTGCCGGACCTTTCACGATCTGGTCCGCTTCGTCCATGAAAAAGGAACCCGGGAGATGTTTTCCCTGGGGACCACCCCGGGCAGCGGCCTGCGGCGGGCCAAGCAACTGATCAGCGAGATTCCCATTGTCATGCAGGTTCTGGATCTGGGCGGGGGCCTGACCCCCGCCGCCCGGGACCGCAAGGAAATAATTCCGGCCCACTTCGCCAGCGTGCCCATGCAGGCGGCCTGGGCCGGGCTGGCCGACCAGGATATCAAGTGGTCCCAGGGGCTGGTCCACCTGGACTGGGAGCGCTTCGACCAGCTCAGCGCCGGGATTTTCAACCCCAAAACCTCGGCCCAGTTGGCCAGTTACGCCCTGGTGGCCGCCAACTATGCCCATCTGCTGCTCCGCTTCGGCTACCATTTCGCGGTGGTTGACGCCCTTGCCGGCGAGCGCCCCGAAGAGAATCATATCCAGTTTCGCTTCAAGGGCGGCGGCGGCTCGCCGGAGAAAAAGGGCTGGCGGTTGGCCATGCTGACCAGGGTCTTGACCCACTACGGTTTTGGGGTCAAAGTGCAGGAGGATATGCTGGAGGCCAAAGCGATGCGGCTGGATCAGCAGGCCAGCCAGTTGCGCCTGACCATTCTCGGCTACCTGCTGGGTCGGACGCCTTTGCTGGACATGGCCCTCAAAAACGAGGATGATGCCCTGGAGATGGCAGAACAACTGATCAAAAAATGGGCCGCCCCATGAGCACCAACCCTTATCCCATCTACTGGGTCACCGATCACCTGGCCACCGGCCCGGCCCCGATGTCCTACGACCACCTGGACGCCCTTCAGGCGGAAGGGATCGGGGCGATCATGAATCTCTGCGCCGAGTACTGCGATCTGCATGATATCGAGTCCCGCCAGGGCTTCGAGGTCTATTACCTGCCCATCGAGGACGAGGAGACCCCCCAGCTGCAGGCCCTGGAAGCCGCCCTGGAGTGGCTGGACGAGGCGATCTACCTGGGCAAGAAGGTCTATGTCCACTGCCGCCACGGCATCGGCCGCACCGGCACGATAATTTCCGCCTACCTGCTGCGCCGGGGACTGGGCAGCAAGCTGGTCAAACAGAAGCTCAAGAAAATGCGCTCCAAGCCGGCCAATTTTTACCAGTGGTGGCTGGTGCGCAAGATCGGCAAGAAGGAGGGCAAACTGACCATCCGGGAGCCCTCCCTGGAGTGGAAGAGCCTGGTGGACCTGCGTCCGTTCTTCGCCGATTACGAAGCCCTGCTGACCGAGATCGACGCCCGCCTCGACCACGACGAGGTCGAGCAGCGCTGCGGCACCGGCCACAGCGCCTGCTGCAACGCCTTCGTCGAGGTTTCCCTGATCGAAGCGGCCTATCTCACCCATCATCTCAACGGCCGCTTGCACAGCATCGAGCGGCAGGCGGCCATCGAGCGGTGCGGGGAGGCCTCCCGGGCCATCTGCAAGCTCAGCGAGCGCTTTACCGGCCAGGGAGAGGACTTTCGGGAGTATTACACCAGCCAGGAACTTATCTGCCCCTTGTCCCGGGGCGAACAATGCCTGGTAGCCCCCTCCCGGCCCCTGGCCTGCCGGTTTTTTGATCTCCCGCCCCTGCTCGGCAATCCCGATTTTGTCGCCTCTTGCCGCAACCGGGTCGAAGCTCTTTCCCGGGAGTTGTTTCTGGCCCTGGCCGGCGGTTTTCCCGGCCGGGAGCGGATTGTTTTTCCTTTAGTGGACGTGGTTTCCGGCAAGTTCGTGCAAACTTTTTTTCATCTCCTGTCCAGCGAACTGCGCGAAGAATGAGCATTAAACCTTTAGCCATGGGATGGACCTGCAATTGATCGATATCGTGAAACAGCTTTATATTTACCTCGATGCCCTGCTGATTGCCCCTTACCGTTTTTTTGAAATCCCGGTGGTCGGCTTCTTCTTCGGGACCTTTATCCTCTGCGTGTGGTGCATTCTGCTGGGCGAGCTGACCTTTCGGGTGGTCGCCCGGACCAACAGCATCCATATGAATAAAATCCGGGCTGACGCGGTCAAGATGCACAACCTCTCCATCCAGGCCATTGCCGGCAAGGACAAGGAGAGCTACCGCTCCTGTAACAAGCAGGCCAACGAGGCTTTCGGCAAATACTTTTTCAACATGATTACCCAGGGGGCGGCCTACCTCTGGCCCCTGCCCTTTGCCCTGGCCTGGATGGCGACCCGCTTTTCCCAGGTCGAATTCGAACTGCCGTTTTCCTTGCCCATTATGGGCGATACCCTGGGGTTCGCCGCCGTGCCGGTCAACCTCTATATCCTGAGCCGCATCTTCTGGGGCAAACTCAAGCCCCATGTCTATTTTTTCAATCGGGATCCCCGGGTCGGGATCGACCAGGGCGAGGAAGAGATGCTCAGTTGGGAAGATTTGGGCCAGCGCCAGCTCCAGCTGAAAAAATCCCTTGAGGAACAAGAAGCCGCCCCGACCGACGAGCGTAAATAACCCTGTTGGGGGCCGCCCTGTTTTGGTTGCACCGCAACAAAAAGGTTGCAGCGGTATGCCCCAGCTTGAGAAGCCGCCCGGCTTCAGCCCGCTGGTTACCGCCCTATCTACCTAAATTGTCTTGCTAAAAAATCAGGAAGCAGGCCCGGTGAAGGCTTCGGTCATGTTTGCCAGGGCCTGGCCCTTCCAGTTGGCGATCATGCCCGGGTGCAGGCCATGGCGACTGGCCAGCTCGGCCACCGTCTGTTCACCCTTGATTGCTTCCAGGGCGATCTTGGCTTTGAACTCGGCGGTGTAACGGCTACGTTTGCTCTTGCTCGTGGGTGGTGATCCTCCTTCATCAGTGGGTGGCTGTCCACCTTAGCACACTGTCCGAAAATTGGGGGCCACCTCTGCTTGCCCCGCGACCGTTTATCTGCCAAACAGCGCACTTGCCGCCTGGTCGATCAGGAAGTCGGGGAACAGACCGAGGCCAACCACTCCCAGCAAGGATAACCCCAGCACCACCGAAATAGCCGGGGAATAACGGAGTTTTACAGGTTCCGCGGGTTCGTGCATATACATGTAGCGCACCACCCTGAGGTAATAGTAAGCGGAGATGGCGCTGAAAATAACGGCGCCGATCACCGTCAGCAGATAACCCGCGCCCAGCGCCGCCTTCAGCACATAGAATTTACCGATAAATCCCGCAGTCGGCGGAATGCCGATCAGGGAAAACATGAAAAGCAGCATCAGCATGGCAGCAAGAGGATTGGTCTTGGCCAGCCCCTTGTAATCATCCAGCGTTTCCCGATCAGCCTCTTTTTCAGCGAGCAGCACCAACACGGCAAAAGCCCCCATGGTCATGAAAGCATAAATAAAAAGATAACCCATGGTCGCCGAAAGTCCCTCGGGGGTCCCGGCCAGGATTCCGAGCAGGGCGTAGCCGGCGTGGGCGATGGCCGAATAGGCCAGCATCCGCTTGATGCTGGTTTGTGCCAGGGCGGTGATATTACCCACCGCCATGGTCAGCAGGGCAAGGATCGCCAGCAATCCCCCCCAGTAATCATGGAGCAGGGGAAAAACCTCAACCATGACGCGGCCCAAAACCGCGAAGGAAGCCGCCTTGGGGGCGACGGACATAAAGGCGGTAACCGTTGTGGGGGCGCCTTCGTAAACATCGGGAGTCCAGAAGTGAAAGGGGGCAGCCGCGACCTTGAAACAGAAGGCCGCCATCAGCAAAGTCAGGGCGGCAAAAAGGGCAGGGCTCTGGAGCACGGCACCGGAGGCGGTCAGCTCGGCGATGGTGGCAATGCTGGTGGTTCCCGTAAGGCCGTAAACCAGGGCCATCCCGTAAAGCAGAATGGCCGAGGCAAAAGCTCCCATGAGAAAGTACTTTACTGCCGCCTCGCTGGAGCGCTGATCACGCTTGAGCATCCCGATCAGGCAATAAACAGAGAGTGCCATCAGCTCAAGGCCAAGGTAAAGCACCAGCAGGTCGCCGGCCGAGGCCATGATCATCATGCCCACCGTGGCGAAAATCAGCAGAAAATAATACTCCCCCTGGTTTACCATATGGGCCCGGCAGTAATGGTCGCTGAGCAGGGCGGTCATTATCAGGCCGGCAAGGCAGATAACCTTGAAGAACATGGCGTAGGAATCGCTCAGAATCATCCCCTCAAAACCGCTAATGACAGGGTGCATGATGACCGCCGCCAGTACCATAAGGGCGCCCAGGGCTGTGCACCATGGCATGAGACTGCGGTTCTTGCCTCCGAAAAGATCCAGCCCCATTACCCCAAAGCCCAGCATCAGCAGCAGTATTTCCGGCAAAACAGGGTAAAAAGTTGTCCAGATGACATTTGTGGAGTTAATCATCGTCTATTCCTTTAAGGTTGATACCCGAATCAGACTCTCTGGATAAGTTGTACGACGCTGATCTTCCGTCAGGGGGCCGCGCTGGTGATTCCCGCGAGCAAATGGGTTACCGAAGCATGCATGTAATCCAGTAAAAACGCAGGCTTCAGGCCAAAATAAATTATCATGGCCGCAAAAGGAACCAGGATTAAAACTTCACGTATGCTGAGATCGCTTAAGCGATCCTTGATGGTCTCGTTCACCTCAAACAGAAAAACCCGGTAATAGAGCCAGGCAATGTAGGCAAGACCGAGAACAACCCCCAGGACGGAAAGCGCCCCGATGGCGGGGTTGGCTTGCAACGCTCCGCTGATAATTAAAAATTCGCCGATGAATGAGTTGGTTCCGGGAAAACCGGTGGCGGCCAGGGCAAAAACGGTAAAAAAGGCCGTGTATAAAGGGACGGCCCGGGCCAGGCCCCCATAATCGGCAATTTCCCGGGTATGGGTCCGCTCGTAGATCATCCCGATAGCCATAAACAACGCCCCGGTAACCAAGCCATGGCTGATCATCTGATAGATCCCGCCTTGAACGCCGGTAAGGTTGAGGGAAAACAACCCCATGGTCACAAAACCCATATGGCTGACGCTGGAATAGGCGATCAGGCGCTTGATGTCTTTTTGCATCAGGGTAACCAGGGCCCCGTAAACAATGGCTATCAAAGACATGATCAGCAACGGCCGGGCAAAGAGCATCACCGCCTCGGGAAACATCGGCAGGGAAAAGCGCAGAAACCCGTAAGCCCCCATTTTGATGAGCACCCCCGCCAGAATGACGCTGCCGGCGGTTGGGGCTTCGGTATGGGCATGGGGCAACCAGGTGTGGAAGGGAAACATCGGAACCTTGATGGCGAAAGCGACAAAGAAGGCCAGAAATAACCAGATTTGGGTGTTGCGGGCAAAGTCGGTTTGAGCCAGTTCCAGGATATTGAAGGTCCCCCCACCCGTCAAATATATTGAGACCATCCCTACCAGCATCAACAAGCTGCCGGCCAGGGTGAAGAGAAAAAATTTAACCGCCGCATAAGAGCGGTTGGCCCCTCCCCAGACGATGATAAGCATGAACATGGGAATCAGGACGGCTTCCCAAAAAATGTAGAAGAGAAACAGGTCGAGAGCGACAAACACCCCGATCATGGCGGTTTCGGTCAGCAGGATGGTGACATAAAACAGTTTGATCTTTTCGGTGATGGCCCGCCAGGAGACCAGCACGCAAAAAAAGCTGATGAGGGCAGACAGGGCCACAAATAGCACGCTGATGCCATCGACCCCGATAAAATAGTTGATATTCCAGGAAGCGATCCATTGGCGATGCTCGGCAAACTGAATCAGATGGGTCGAGCCGTCGAATCCCGTCAGCAAAGGGAGGCACAGCAGGATGTTGAGCAAAGTTACCAGCATGGCTGTCCACTTGATCCGCGTTGTGTTATCGATCAACGCGACCAAGATGGCGCCGGCCAGAGGGAGAAAAAGCATAATTGACAATAAAGGATAGCCTGAATTGTTGAATATGACATCCTGCATAAAAAACTCCCTGGTTGCACTTACCTTAATTGAGAGAGGCTTTGCCGACTCAGGCAGGCGAGATAATCATCGCCGCCAGCAGGATCACGATCAGCCCGGCGCACATAATGTAGGTATAAGTATGCAGCCTGCCGGTTTGCATGGCGCTGAGCCACCGGCTGGCGAAAACGATAATCCTGCAAATGCCGTTTATCGTCCCCTCAACCACCGCTCGATCGAGAACGCTCATCAGGTAAGCGATTTTCATCATCGGTTTAACGACCAGGGTTTCATAAGCCTGGCCGACAAATTTGAATTCAAAGTTGACGATGGGGTTGTTGACCAGCCACATGAACTTCCGCGCGCCCTTGCGGTAAAACCAGTCCACGTCCAGGTTAACACCGCGCCTCTCGGCCGGATAGATCCCGGAGCGCATCAGCAGGGTAAAGGCCAGGGCCGAGAAGAACAGAATCTGCAGTTGATCAACCACGTGGGCGGAGGTGTAGGGAATATACTCCACCGGATAGGGCAGAATAGCATAGAGATACTGCGGGAAAACCCCGATAAAGATGCAGAGGAAGGCCGTTATGCCCATGGCGACGAGCATATTGACCGGGGCCTCTTTGGGCCGCAGGCCGGAATCATGCGAGAAAAAGGCGAAAAAGGGAATTTTGATGCCGGAGTGATGAAAAACCCCGGCCGAGGCAAAAAGCAGGGCGAACCAGATCAGCACCAGACCGTTTTGGCCGGCGCCGCTGATGATCATCGATTTACTGACAAAGCCGCTGGTCAGGGGAAAGCCGGAGATGGAAGCCGCCCCGACAATGCAACAGAGGGCGGTCAAGGGCATGGTCTTATACAACCCGCCCAGATCGGTGGCATTGATTTTGCCGGTGCGGAACAGCACCGCCCCCATGGACATGAAGAGCAGCGCTTTATAAAGAATATGGGCAAAGGCGTGGGCCACCGTGCCGTTGATGGCCAGGGTGGTGCCTATCCCCACCCCGACGATCATGAATCCGACCTGGTTGATCAGGCTGTAGGAAAGCACCTTTCTTAAGTTGTTTTCAATTACGGCGTAAAAAATCGGGAAGGCGGTCATCAGGGCACCGACCCAGATCAGCAGTTCCACCCCGGCGAAACCACGCGCCAGGACATAAACGGCCGATTTGGTCGTAAAGGCGCTGAGAAAAACCGTACCCGCAAAACTCGCTTCCGGATATGCGTCGGGCAGCCAGGCGTGCAGCAGGGGGAAGGCGGCGTTGATACCGAATCCGATCAGGATCAAAACCGCCGCCATACTGCCGTTCAAGCCGATATGATCAAAGGTCAGGGAGCCGGTTTCACTGAAATAGAGCACGATTCCAGCCAGCAGAAACAAGCCGCCGACAATATGGACCAGCAGGTAACGATAGCCCGCCTGAATGGAGGTTCTGGTGCCGCCGGCCCAAATTATGTAGGCCGCAGCAAAGGCCATGATTTCCCAGAAAAGGTAGAGGGTCAGAAAATCACCGGCCATTACCACGCCCTGGCCGCTGGCGGCGTAAACCAGGCAGGATATCTGCTGTCTGTCATCATCAACCCCCAGGGAGTAGATGACCCCCAGGATGGCGGCCAGGGCGAAAATAATGGCGAAAGGAAACGAGAGGTCATCCACCCGGCCGAAGATCATCTGGTAGTCAAGGATCTCGACCACCCAGTGCACCCCTTTGCCGTTTGCGAGAATTGACCAAAGAGCCAGCACCGGCACCAGCACCAGGTAAACCTTTTTGGCGGTCCCCCGGAAAAACGGCACCAGCAATGCGCCCAAAATCAGGATCAGGGAAGGCGCAATGCTAATCATAGTAATTCTCCTTTCTCATTATTAGTGGCCGGAGCAGGTATTTGGCGGCAAGCACCAGGATGACGCAGGCAACAAAGCCATAAATCGAGTAGAAAAACGGAAAATTTTCATATCCGAAATAGGGGTGCTTGTCGGTAAACAGGTCGATGGCCAGCAGCCCAAACAACGAAGCGTAGAAAACCTTGAGAAAGTTATTCAGCCCGTTTCTGTTTTTGAACAATGGTTTATGCATCTGGTTTCACCCCTTGCCGCCGGCGATGATAATGTAAAGCAAATAGAGCAGCCCGATCGCGAAAACCACATAGAAGGCCGTTCGGTAACCGGGCACCGCCTCGTGCTGCAGAACCATCAGTTCCTCACCCTGCTCAGTCGCGTCCTGTTCCCGTTCAGCCGTCTTCTCATCGTCATACATGGTTGACTCCCCGTTACTTGAAAACCTGGTTGACCAGCGCGAGCAGAAGGTCCGGATAACATCCGACCACGATGGTGATGGCCGCGGTTATGACCAACGGCACCACCATCATCGGCCGCTCTCTGATCTCCTGCTGGTGGTGATCGTGGGCCTGGGCGGCGACCGGCTCCGGCTCGAAATAGGCTTTGTAAATGATCGGCAGAAAGTAGGCGGCGTTCAACACGGTGCTGGATAGCAGCACCAACAGGACCAACAGGCTATCCCGCTCCAGAGCGCCGAGCAGCAGGTACCATTTGGTGACAAAACCGCCCACCATGGGCACCCCGATCATGCCCAAGGCCCCGATGGTGAAGGCCGCCATGGTCCAAGGCATCCGCCTGGCAATCCCGCTGAGTTGGCTTATTTCCGTTTTATGGGCCGCGATGTAGATGGAGCCGGCGCAGAAAAAGAGGGTGATTTTGGCAAAAGCATGGTTGGTGATATGGAGAATACCGCCGGTAATGCCGCTGGCCGTCAGCAGAGCCCCGCCCAGGATGATGTAGGAAAGCTGGCTGATGGTGGAGTAGGCCAACCGGGCCTTCAGGTTGTCCTGGCTTAAGGCCAGCACGGAGGCCACCACAATGGTGAAGGAGGAGAGGACAATGGCCAGAACATCCAGGCTCAGGGCACTCATCAGATCGATGCCGAAAACGAAGAGGATTACCTTCAGAACCGAATAGACTCCGGTTTTAACCACCGCCACCGCGTGCAGCAGCGCACTGACCGGGGTCGGGGCCACCATGGCGGCCGGCAGCCAGCCGTGCAGCGGCATAATGGCGCTTTTGGCGAAACCAAACAGGTAGAGGCAAAAGAGTACTGTCAGCACACCGGGATAGGCCGCCTGCACCGCCGGCGGGAAAATTCCCCCGGAGTTGAACTCCAGGGTGCCGGTGAGATTGTAGGTGATAATAATGGCGATCAGCAAAAAAGTCTTGGCGGCCCCCAGGAGGTAAATCGCGTATTTTCTGGCCCCGGCCTTTGATTCCGGCAGCTCTTTATGGTTCACTAAGGGATAGGTGACAATGGTCAGGGCTTCATAAAACAGAAACAGGGTAAAAAGGTTGGCAGAGAAGGCCACCCCCATGGTGGCGGAGAGCGCGACGGCAAAACAGGCGAAAAAGCGGGTTTGCGATTTTTCGTTCCCCGACCGCATGTAGCCGACGCCATAGACGGTGGTGATGATCCACAAAAAAGAAGCGCCCAGGGCAAAAACCAGCGCGAGCGCGTCGGCTTTGAACTTCAGTTCAATCCCCGGCAGGATCTCAACCAGGGTAAATTCGATCACCTTGCCGTCCATGATGGCCGGGATCATGGAGGCAACCAGCAGAAACTTGACCAGGCCGGCCGCCAGCGAACTGATCTCTCTGTAATTGCGCCGTTTTTCCCCAAAGCAGATGATCAGCGCGGTTGCCGCCAGCGATACGACAATTGTCAGGATTGGTTGTATTGAAATAACCGTTTCCAAGGTAATCCTCTCTGCGTTCAGATGGTGATAAGGCTTCGCGGCCCCGGCAACCTTTTACCCTCTCAATTGCCTGACTTCATCCACGTTTACGGTTTGCCGGCGGCGGTAAAGGGCCACCGCGATGGCCAGGCCAATGGCCGCTTCCGCCGCCGCCACGCAAATAATAAAGAAGGTGAACACCTGGCCCTGGATCGCCTCCAGGAAATGGCTCATGGCGACCAGGTTCAGGTTGACGGCGTTGAGCATCAACTCAATGGAAATAAACATGATGATCACATTTCGCCGGGTCAGGAAGCCACCGACGCCGATGGCGAAAAGAATCGCGGCCAGGGCCATGTACCAACTCAAAGGGATCACTCGGGCAACCTCCCATTCTCACCTGGTTCTTTTTCCTTCTGGACCAGCGCCAGACTGCCGATCACCGCCACCAGCAGAATGACCCCCGCGATCAGGAACGGCAGAATATAGTTGGTGAACAGCTCCTGTCCCAGGGCCTTGGTGTGCGTTGCTTCCTGTAAAGTCTCCAGGGGCCAGGCCCCCTTTTCACCCGGCGCGAAAAAGGGGATCACCGCCAGCAGCAAAACCCCCAGGACGGCGGCAATGCCGCGTCCCAGCCAGGGATTGCCAACGAAACGGTTGATCTTGATTTCCTCGCCGATATCGACCAGAAAAACCACGAAGAGATAGAGTACCAGAATGGCACCGGCATAGATGATGATCTGCGCGGCGGCCAGAAACTCAGCATGCAGGGTCAGGTACAGTCCCGCCAGGTGAAAAAAGAGGACCAGCACCATCAGTACTGAATGCACGGGATTGCGCATGGTGATGGCGAGCAGCCCGCTGCCGGTAATTACCACGGCGCAATACAGAAAGAATATCAAGGAAAACATCGATCTCACCCTTTACGGAAGGTTTGCCTACCGGCGGCCGCTCCATTTGCGACCGACATACTGACCCTCGATGGTCCAGTCGGGGGGAACCTCGACTCGTTTCGCCGCCGCCAGACTTTCCTTGGGTAGCCCCCGGGGGCGCCAGGTGGGATTAACATAGCCATCAAGCTCCGCCCCCTTCTGCAGCGCAAAATTATCCCAGTTGTCAAGCAATCGTTCCTGGTCAAAATAGAGAGCCGATGGGTCATAGGCGGCGTATTCAAAAACTTCGGTCAACACGATGGCGTTGACCGGGCATACTTCGGCGCAAAAACCGCAATACACGCAGCGCAGGGCCTCGATTTCATACCGCTCCACCACGCGGGCGCCGGTCTGTTCGTCATCGTGATAGCGGATCTTAATGCAGCGGGAAGGGCACACGGTGGCGCAGCGCAGGCAGGCTACGCATTTTGCGCCGCCGGTGACGCCGTCGCGCACCAGGGCGTGCTGACCCCGAAAACCCGGCGGGATCGGCGGTTTCTCGTCGGGATACTGCCTGGTGATCGGTTTGGCAAAGAGCTTGCGAAAAGTCAGGGCCAGGCCTTTGATTATTTCCAGCAGAAAGATGCGCTCCAGCAGGCTTTTTTGCTTGTTATACTGAACTTTCATGGCGGCCTCGTCGCTTACCAGAAAAAGTATTTAAGAAAGCCGGTCAGTACGATATTGACCAGAGCCAGCGGAATCAGCACTTTCCAGCCAATGGTCATCAACTGATCATAGCGGTAGCGAGGCAGCGTGGCCCGAATCCAGATGAAAACGAACATGAACAGGTAGACCTTGAGAATCAGCCAGAAGGGCGGGAAGAAAGGCACCTCGAAGGGACCATGCCAGCCGCCGAGAAAACAGATCGCGCCGATGGCCGACATCACCAGCATGCCGATGTACTCAGCCATGAAAAACATGGCGTAGCGCATACCGCTGTATTCGGTGCTGTAACCGGACACCAGTTCGGTTTCGGCCTCCGGCAGATCGAAGGGCACCCGGTTGGTTTCCGCCAGGACAGCCACGCAAAAGACAAAAAAGGCGATGAATTGCGGGAAGATGTACATGCCGCCGAAGGATGCCCCCTGGGCCGCCACGATGCCGCTGAGGTTGAGGGTTCCGGAGAGCATCACCACCCCCACCAGGCTCAGCCCCAGGGCGATCTCATAACTGATGACCTGGGCCATCGAACGCAGGCCGCCCAGAAAGGTAAACTTGGAGTTGGAGGCCCAGCCGGCCAAAATGACCCCGTAGCTGGCCAGGCCGCTCATGGCGAAGATAAACAGCAGCCCGATGTTGATATCGGCCAGGACCCACCCCGGCGCAAAGGGGATAACCGCCAGGGTGCTCAGTATCGCCGTCAGGCAGATGATGGGGGCGACCAGAAAGGTAAAGCGATCGGCCCGGGCCGGAATCACATCCTCCTTGAAGAAACTCTTGATCCCGTCGGCGATGGGCTGCAGCAGGCCGTGCCAGCCGACCCGCATCGGCCCCATGCGCACCTGCATATGCCCGATGATCTTGCGTTCGAAATAGGTCGCATACGCCACATGGAGCATAACGATGCCGAACAGGGGCAAGATTTTGGCCAGGAGGGACAATACCTGCATATCATTTACCTTTATCTGTTGATGTTGCCGTTAACCTTCACCTGCTTTCCGCTACCGGTCACACTCCCCCAGCACCACGTCAATGCTGCCGATATTGGCGATCAGGTCCGCCAACAGTCCGCCCCTGGCCAGGAAACCCAGCGCCCCAACGTGAATGAAGGAGGGGGAGCGGATGTGCATCCGATAAGGCCGACTGCTGCCGTCGCTGATGAAATAGAAGCCCAGCTCTCCTTTGGGGGCCTCGATGGCAACGTAAACATCGCCGGCGGGATAAACGGCCCGCTCCTCCAGCAGCCGGATCAGGCTGGTGCCGTAGGTTGACACCTCACCTTCATAACTCCTTGGCCCACGCAAGGGCATGACCAGGTCCGGTGCCTCCCGGCTGACGACGGGGCCGGGCGGCAACTGCTCGATGCACTGGACTATGATCCGCAATGACTGGCGCAACTCCTCCATCCGGCAACGGTAACGGGCGTAGATATCCCCCTCCTCGGCGATGGGCACTTCAAAATCAACCCGATCGTAGGCATCATAGGGGCAGTGCTTACGGATATCGTAGTCAACCCCGGAGCCCCGCAGGCAGGGACCGGTCAAGCCCAGATCCAGGGCCTCGGTGCCGCTGACCCGGCCCACGCCCACCGTGCGCTTGAGCCAGATCCGGTTGGTGTCGATGAGGGTTTCGTATTCGGCAATCCGCTCCGGGAAAATAGCGACGAACTCCTTAAGATCGGCGATGAACTTACCGGTCACATCCTGTCTTACCCCGCCGATGCGCGGATAGGAGCAGGTCAGGCGCGCGCCGCAGAGTTCCGCAAAAAGCTCCAGCAGCATTTCCCGCTCCCGGAAGCAGTAGAGAAAGACCGTCATGGCCCCGATATCGAGCGCGTGGGTGGCCAGCCAGAGCAGATGGGAGCTGATCCGGGACATCTCGCAGACCATGGTCCGGATATACTGCGCCCGCTCCGGCACCGGGATGCCCAGCAGTTTCTCCACCGCCAGGCAGTAGCCGGTGTTGTTGGCCATGGCCGCGATATAATCAAGCCGGTCGCTCAGAACCAGGGCCTGGGCATAGGTGCGATTTTCAGCCAGCTTGTCAAAGCCCCGGTGCAGGTAGCCGACCTGGGGCGAGCATTTAATAATGGTTTCCCCGTCCAGATCCAGGTCCACCCGCAGCACGCCGTGGGTGGCCGGGTGCTGCGGCCCCATTCTGAGCGTATAATGTTCCCCTTCGCCGCTGGCCACGGGAATCTCAACGCTTTGTAAGCGATCACCGGACATCCCCTGATCGCTTACTTCGGGTTTAAGACTGTGATCAGTCACATTAGTTTTGCTGCCAGGAAGGATCATAATGTTTCATCACCTTGCTTTTGGGGCTGAGCCATCCGCTCCGCGGATGCTGGGCCTGTCTGGAAGTCGTATTTTTGCAACTGTTCAACCTTGCGCAGCAGCTCCTCCATCCCCGACCATTCTTGCTCGCCCCTGAGCGGATAATCCTTGCGCAGGGGGTGTCCCGACCAGTCCTCGGGCAGCAGAATCCGGCGGAGATTGGGGTGGCCGGCGAAGGTGATGCCCATCAGGTCATAACATTCGCGTTCGTGCCAATCGGCCCCGGACCACAGGGAAGTAACGGAGTCGATCCGGGGATCATCTTCCGGCACTTGGGCCCGGACCCGCAGGCCATGGCGAAGTTCGATCGACCAGAGGTTGTAAACCACCTCAAAGCGGGACAACCCCTCAATCTCCCGGTTTTTATTGTCGACCCCGCAAAGATCCCGCAGATGGTTCAGGCGACTCTCCGGGGTGTCGCACAGCCAGCCGAGCAGTTCGACGATGCGATCTCTCTTAACCACCATCGCGGCCTGGCCATGCTGCTCTTTGATCTCGACAACCTCGGCGGGAAACGCGGCCCGCAGGCGCCTGGCTATTTCCATGATCCCCATCGGTACTGCTCCTGTCTGATTTTTTCCTGCAATTTTAAAAACCCCTGCAGCAGAGCCTCCGGCCGAGGGGGGCAGCCGGGGACATAAACATCCACCGGGACCACCTTGCCTACTCCCTGGGTGACGGAGTAAGTGTCGAAAATGCCGCCGGTGCAGGCACAACTGCCCATGGCGATCACATAACGGGGTTCGGGCATCTGATCGTAAACCCGCCGCAGAACCGGAGCCATTTTTTTGCTCAGGGTGCCGGCCACCACCATGCAATCCGCCTGGCGGGGGCTGGCGCGAAAGATGACGCCGAAACGATCGAGATCGTTGGTCGCCGCTCCCGCCACCATCATTTCGATGGCACAGCAGGCCAGTCCGAAGGTCATCGGCCAGATGGAGCCTGCCCGGCCCCAGTTGACCAGCTTGTTGAGCGGTCCGAGCACCGCGTTGGCGCCGGGCACGACCCGAACCCCATCGGCTACTTCAATCAACCCCGGCTGGGCTATTTTTCCCATTGCAAGATCCCCTTCTTCCACTCATAGGCGTAGCCGATAAGCAGCAGAAAAATAAAGAAAGCCATCGCCACCAGGGCAACCGGGTCGAGCTCGTCGAACACCAGCGCCCAAGGGTAGAGAAACATCGCCTCCACATCGAAAAGAACAAACAGGATCGCGATCTTGTAATACTTGACTGAAAACCGCATCCGCGGGGCGGCGGTCGGTTCGTTGCCGGACTCGTAAGCAACCAGCTTTTCGAAATAGGGCCGGCTGAGGCGAAAAAACCGCCCAACATACAAGGTTACGGCACCGAAGGTGATGCCGAAGACAATCAAAATAAGGATGGCCAGATATTCCTGGGGCATGGCTGGTCCTGTTCTAGGTTGGCCGGGTTATCGGCGGTTGCGCATGATCTGTTCGGCAAAATTTTTCCTCTTGGCCTCCGACGCTTCCCGCGGGGTGGTAAAACTCAGGCAGCCGGTGGTGCACTTGGTGACACAGGCCGGGGCCAGGCCGGCATCAACCCGATCCCGGCACAGATCACATTTGGCCACCTTGCCGATATCGGGCTGCCACTGCGGTACTCCCCAGGGGCAGGCGGTGATGCAGGCCTTGCAGCCCACGCAAAGATTTGCCTCGACAAAGACGATGCCGTCCTTGCTGCGCCGCTGCATGGCGCCGGTCGGACAGGCCTCGACACACCAAGGCCTTTCGCAGTGAAAACAGGCGAGGTAAACAAAATCCAGGGATGGCACCTGGCCCCGTTTGGATTCCACTTCAATCATCCGGCAGAAAAAAACATCCTCGCCGGTGTGGTTCTTGTCCTTGCAGTGCACCTCACAAGCTCTGCAGCCAATGCAATTCGCCGTGTTCTGGGTAACAACATAATCGCTCATCAGCGTTTCCTCCTGCTTATGAAAGGGCTTTAACGGTTACGAAACATTCGTTCAGGTTGAGGCCGCCTCCCGCCTGATCCCACTCCCGCAACTTGCCTTTCATGAAAATATGATCGGCCAGCCCCTTGCCGGCGGCTCTCTTCTGGGCAGGAACGTCCTTGCCGAAGCCATGCAGCATAAAAACGGCCTGGGGATGAATCAAGTCCGTGACCTTGGCCCTGATGGTCCCCTTGGTCTCTCCCGCGGCCACCTCGACCTCATCACCATCGCTGATGCCCAGTTCTTTGGCCGCGGTGGTGTGAATCCAAAGCTTGTTTCCACCCAGTTGCGAAAGAATGGGGTTGTTCTGGTGCTGGCCGTGAGCCTGGTAGCCGCAACGGCCGAAAAGTAAGCGATAGCTCCCGGCTGGTGGCTCCTCGGGCGGCTGATAAGGTTTGAGCGATGTGATTCCCATACTTTCCCATTTGGCGCTGACTATTTCGATTTTGCCCGATTCGGTGGGGAACTTGAGCGTGTCACGGTCGAACCAGATGGGTTTCTTGGCCAGGGTAACAAAGCCTTTGGCCGCGAAGTCCTCGATCTTTATCCCGGTGTCCTGGAGTTGATACTGCCAGATATCTTCAATGGTGTTGTAGGGAAAGTATTCGCCCTTGCCGAGCCGTTTGGCCAGTTCAAGGTAGATCCTCCAGCCTTCCATGGTGTCGTAATAGGGTGCAACCGCTTTTTGTCGGCAACTGAAGCCGGGCTTGAGACCCTTGTCGATACGGAGGATATCCGACCGCTCGAGAAAGGTACTCTCCGGCAGGATGACATCGGCAAACCAGGCCGATTCGCTGTAAATCACATCAACCGCCACGATCAGCTCCAGTTTGTTGAGAATCCGTTTTTGTTCTTCCGGATCCGGCATGGCGATCAGCGGATTATGGCGATGGATGAAATAGGCCTTAACGGGATATGGTGTCCCAGTGTCAATGGCATCGTAGGCTGTTTGCAGCATGCCAGCCCCTTTGTCGAAATGAGGGTAGCGGGTCCCGCAGCCATCGGCCCGCTCCTCTTTGACCGGCGGGATATTGGCGGCGAGGCTTTTAAGCCCGGCAAAACCGGCATCCTTTGGCACCTTGGGGTAAAAAAGGCCGCCGGAGGTTTCGATGCTACCCATCAGGGCGTTGAGGATATGGATTATCCTGGAAGCATAGAAGGAGTCGCGATAGCGAGAGAGCATCCAGCCCGGATGAAAAATCACCCGGGGTCGGTCATCGTCAATTTCATGGCAGAAGGCTTTGATTTCGGCCGCGCTTATTCCGGTCTCTTTTTCCGCCCATTCCGGGGTGTAAGGCCTCAGGAAGGTGATCAGTTCAGAAAAGCCGCTAACATATTTGGTAGTAAAGTCGCGATCGTAAAGATCATTCAAGACGATATAATGGGCAATCCCCAGCAGCAGGGCATAATCGGTTCCCGGCTTGATCTGCCAGTAGCGGGTCGCCTTGCCGGTGGTGTTGGTAACTTTCGGGTCCACATAAGTTACTCGGGCGCCGTTTTTAATGCCCTCAAGGAAGTTTTTCACCTCCTTGACCTTGAAGGCCTCGGTGATATTCCTGCCGAAAAGGACGATATGCTTCGCATTCTTGTAGTCGTAGCCGAACCCCTCCCGGCCGAGGCCATAGACGGACTTGGAAGCATGGTTGACGTTGCGGCCGCAGGTGCAATCATGGTTGAGGTAGTTGGGGGAACCGATGGCCTGCATAAAAGCTTGGCGCAGACCAACGAAAGGCCCCCCCCGGTCGCTGAGCATCACGGCTTTGCCACCGTGTTCGGCGATGATATCCTGTAGTTTGCCGGCAACATGGTCCAGGGCTTCCTGCCAGGAAACCTGCCGCCACTGTCCGGCCCCTCGCTCACCCTCCCGGATCAGTGGGGCCACGGGACGCTGGGTGTCGTGCCGTTGAGCTATGGCGGCCCCCCCCTTGCCGCAGAGGCTTTTTCCCATGGCGGCATCGTTACTGTTACCCTCGATCCAGACAGGAGTTCCATTTTCCACGGTAACCGCCACCGGACAACGGACGGCACACATGCCGCAAACACTGTAAACTGTTTTTTTCATCGCTTTCTCTCCTTGTCAAAACAGCACCATCTTTTTCCGGTCGATGACCGCCTTACTCCAGGCAGGAACCGGTCAGTCACACCCTTCCCCTTATATGCCAACAGAAATCGTGTCGCTGAAATAACTGCAGAAATCGTGCCACCAATCTTCATATTTCTTGTAAAAAAGATGCTTTCTGGATATCGAAGGGAATTCAAGGCATTAGCCCAAACTCCCGCTCTGCCACGGGAGCTTTCCTCGGCCCGGCAAGGATGGATGGGGTTGCAAGAGCATCATTTTTGTTGCGCCCAAAAAGTACTGGCGCAGCTCTCGGGTCAGCTTGATTGAGAGACGGTTCAGCAGGAGGGGCGCAGCAAGCTGGAAGCGGCTGCGTGGCCTGCGTCGGGGCTTGCCCATGGAATATCCCTAAGCTCAACCCGGCCAACGGCAAGGTGGTCAAGTGCAATTACTGCCTGGACCGGGTGGACGCCGGGATCAAGCCGGCCTGCGTCACCCGCTGCACGGCGCAACCCTTGCGCTTCGTCGCCCTGCAAGAACTGTAAACCGGCAGCAGGTAAGCGATCACGGGGCACCGCATTTTGCGGCGATCGGGCCGGCTCACGTGCTGAAGCACGCATCGCCGTCCCGCTTGCC
>JBLRWU010000015.1:1398-24787 GCA_047921155.1 Desulfurivibrio sp. | reverse complement strand
CCCCGGGAGGATCGCCCGTTTCTCTACCTGGGCTTTGTCGGCCACCAGTTCTGATCACTCCCCGGCGCGGACCTGCCCCTGTCGATCAAGCACCGTGACCTGCCGGTAGTTCCCTGCCGGGACCTTCAGCAGCAGACAGGGGCTGGTAAGCGCCTGGGTCAGGATCAGGCCGGGCGAGGGTTCCCGCCAGTCGACGTGCAGCTCCAGCTTGCCGTCCCGCAAGAAAGCTGGCTCCGCGGCCAGGGCGAGTCCGTACCCGCCGGTCGATCGCACCCCCATCTCGATCAACACCGCACGTTGATGGACAAAATCCAACTGCGGCGCCCGCAGCGGCGCCATCCCCAGGCTCTCCAGCCGGGCATAAAAGCGATCCAACTGCGCCTGTTGCTCGATCAGGGTTACCGAGGGGTCGGGCGTGGAGGTTTTGCACTGCTGGCCGGTGAAGAGTACCTCGGTCGGCAGCGCCCCTCCCGGCGTAGTACTGCAGGCGGCCAGCAGGATTCCGCCTGCTGCCGCCGCCACCGCCATAAGAGTCTTCATGATTACTGCTCCATCTGTTTGGTCGGCAGCGGAATGCGTGAAAAGCCCTGCCGGGAGGGGGAGGCACCGGCGGCCCCAATGCCGAAATGATAGCTGCTCACGAACTTCAACCCCGTGACATTGCCGGCAACCACCACCTCCCCGGGCTGCGAGAGGGTGGGAAAGGCACCGCAGGACTCGCCGGCATCGCAGATCAGATCGTCGTTATCGGCATCCGAACCGGCAACGACCAGATAGCGGCCCACCGGGACATTGGTGAACTGGAAGCTGTAGACGCCATTGACGTTGGCGGCGCTGACGGTAGCACTGGTGGCCATGGTGTCCGGATCGATCAGGATTATCCACTGGAAGCCGGTGTTGGCGTTTACGTCCACCCCGGGTTCGGGCACCTGCATGATCACCGGGATATTTACGGTGCCGGCGCTGGAGTTGACGGTGATGGTGGCGTTGTAGGTCCCCGGCTCCCAAACGCCGCGATCGACCTTGACCTCGTAGGTTCCGAGACCGCCAACCACGTTGGTCGGGGTCACCGTCAACCACTCGGCGTTGGCGGCCACCGCGATGCCGGTCAGGGGCTCAGTGCCACCGTTGCGAAGTTGCAGCGCCAGACTGGTCTGGGTGGTGGCGAAGTTGAGGCTGGTGGGGGTGGCCAGCAGCACCGCCGCAGTCGGAGCCACCTCCCCGCCCGCTGCCTGCACGGCCTTGAAGGCGTCGATCAGGCCCCAGCCGAACTGATTGTCCCAACCGGGGCCACCCAGATCCTCGGTGAGAGCGCCCGCCACAAGCAGATTGTCGATATCATCCGGGGTCAGCGAGGGCTTATGGGCCTTCATCAGGGCGAGAACGCCCGCGACGTGGGGCGCGGCCATGGAGGTACCGCTCTCGAACTTGTACTGGAACTCGACGCTGCCCGACCCGTCAAACCCGACGGTGGACAAAACCCCGTCGCCGTAGCCGTCGCCGTTGATGTCGCGGGAGACATCGCCCCCCGGGGCGGCGATGTCGATGGAAGCCCCGTAATTGGAGTAGGGCGCGCGCTGCTTATTGATATCCACCGCGCTGACCGAGATCACCCCCTCGTAGGAGGCCGGGTAGCTGGGCACGGAGCTGTTCTCATTGCCGGCCGCCGCCACGATGATCACCCCTGCTTCGCGCACCTGCTTGTAGACCGTCTGTTCCGAGCCGGAAAACCCGCCGCCGCCCAGGCTGAGATTGATAATGTCGGCCGGTGTCGACGGAATGGTTAAGGAGTCATTGGGCAGACCGGCGGCAAACCGGATGGCCTGCTGAATATCGTAGCTCGACCCGCCAAATCTCCCGAGTACCCGCAGGGGCATGATCTTCGCATTCCAGGCGACACCGGCGATCCCCACGTTGTTGTTGGCCTCAGCGGCAACGGTGCCGGCCACATGGGTGCCGTGGAAGGAGCTCTGGCCGCCCAGGATCAGGTCGCCGGGATCGTCGGGGTTGGGGTCGATACCGTCCCCGTCGCCGGCGTTAGCGGGGTCGGAGATAAAGTCATAGCCGGAGACCAACTGATTCTTGAGATCGGGGTGGTTCAACAGCACCCCCGTGTCGACCACGGCCACGACGACACCATCACCCTTGCTGATATCCCAGGCGGCGGGCAGGTTGATCTGGGGATAGTGCCACTGGTAGCGGTAGTGGGGATCGGTGGGCTCCGCGAAGGCGTGGCGGATGTAATTCAGGTCCGCCGTGGCGACATCGGGCCGGGCCCGCAGGGCGCGCACTGCGGCCACGGTTTCCAGCCGGGCCTGCAATTCGGACGAGAGCTCACGACCGTGCCGGGCCAGGGCCTGGCCCGGGGTTTTGCTCACCCCCAAAGCGGCCAAGGCCGAAGCGCGCTCGGTCGCGTCGCCCAAACTCAGCAGCATATTGCGGCTGGGGGCCCCGGCCTTCCGGGCCAGCCCCAAGGTCTGGATCCGGCGGTCGGCCCGGGCGGCGCTCAGGGTCCGCAAGCTGTCATCAAAACGCACTATCACCTCACCGGGGACGAATTCGGCCCCCGCGTCCAGGCTGTTCGCCGGGGCTGCGGCCAAGCCGCTCTGGCCGATCACCAGGGTGTAGTTGGTGGCGGTGGTCCCGCAATCGCCATCGGTGCAATAGACCGCCACCTGGATAACGTATTCGCCGTCGGCCGGGGCGGTTACCGACTCGGTGGCACCAATACCATAGGACGCATCGACATCATTGGCACAAGCAGCACTAAACAGATAGAGATCCAGATCGTGGTCGGTCGGATCATCACTGATATAGAGGGTAGCAGTCTGGCCGGACTGCAGTGAAACCCGATAGAAGTCGTCGAGGTCACCTGGCGAAGGAGCGGCCCCCCGATCCGGCCCGGGGCGCGTTGAGGTAGCCCCCGAGGGTCACCGGATTGGGCAGGGGCTGAGCGGTCGCGCAATCGTCGTTGGTGGCGAAAGGGGCGTGGGGGTCGTTGACGTCGCGGTCGACCGCGACCCCGGAGGAGGCGCTCACGGTTCCGCTGACCGTGAAACCGGAAGGCGGCGGGTCGCCCACGACACCACCCCCTCCTCCTCCGCAGGCGGTCAGACCCAACAGGAGCAGGGCCAGTAGCAGCAGATGCAGGGTTGTGGGCCAGGGTTTCATAGTATCTCCTTCCAAATAGCAGGGAACGGGGTGCCTGCCGGGCACAACTCGCATCATTACTTGGAGCGGAATGGCGGCATCAGTTCTGAGTCGACGCCTCACCTTCCGGCCTGCTCTTCCAGCGCCGGTGCATCCAAAGCCAATATTGGGGATGGGCTCGAATCTGCTCTTCCAGCACGGCGGTACACGCCTGGGTATAACCCAGGATATCCCGGTCCCGATCGCCGGTCCGGGTGATCTCCACCTCCGGCAGGTAGGTGAAACGGTAGCGGTTGCCGGGCAACGGCAGGGAGATCACCGGAATCAGAGCGGCATCGGTTTTCATCCTCAGCAGGGCCACCGCCGGGGTGGTGGCGGCCGGACGGCCAAAAAAATCGACAAAGAGCCGGTTTTTAGAGCTTTCATTCTGGTCGATCATGATCGCCAGCCCCTTGTTTTCCCGCATCGCCTTCAGCATGGGCCTAAAGGCCTGGGTCTTCTCGATTATAAAGTTACCGGTCAGGGTCCGAAAGCGACGGAGCAGGGTCTCCAGGTGGGGATTGTCCAGCTCGCGGACCACCACCCCCATGGGATAGCCTTGCCAGCCATGGGCCAGGGCCATCATCTCCCAGGGCCCGTAATGGCCGGAAAAGAAGATCACCCCCTTACCCTTGGCGTAGGCCGCCTCGCAATGTTCCAGCCCGGCAAACTCGAAATCGTCGAACCGGGCGGGATCCAACCCCCGGTTCAAAAGGGAGAGCATATCCAGAATATAGGCACCGAAGAACTGGAAACAGCGGCGGACAATCGCCTTCGCCTCCGCCGGGGAGGCATCGGGAAAAGCGATGGCAACGTTGGCCAGGGCCACCCGCCGATGGCGGACATCCACCAGAAATACCAGCCGGCCAACCCCGCGGCCGCAGGCGAGTACCACCCGCCGGGGCAACAGTTGCACCAGCTTCAGCAGCAGGTTAAAGATCACTTTTTCCACTTGAAAACGCATCGTTGAATAACCGGTGAAAAAATTCGCCCAAACTCCGGCCTTGGCCCTGAAATTTCAAACAAAAAACTGATTCAATGTACGCCGAGAAAGGGCTTCCGGCAAGGTGATTTACCGGCAACGCCACAAAAAAGCGGCCTGATCGCGACCAGGAACCCTTCCCGCCGATGGCCGTTTTTTTTGCGAGCGCCGCCAGTTATGTCAACAGATTTAACATTGTTTCCAGGAATCGGATCGCATACACTGGCCGCAGCGTCAGCCGGTACGACTAGTTTTATCGCCTTTTTTTAAAAACAACCTCCTCGTGAGCGGTTATGAAAAAGTGGCTCCTTTTTGCGGTTGCCCTGGGGGGGATTACAGGGTGCAGCAGTGGCAGCAGCACCCCTCCGCCGGCACCCGATGGGCTGGTCGCCGTGACGTTGCGAGGCACAATTACCGCGGCGCCTTATGTGGCCGTGGACAGCTCCGTCAACGATCCCCACGCCCCCTTTACCTCCAACCGCCAGTTTGACGAGGCCCAGATCATCGCCAACCCGGTTCTGCTGGGCGGATATGTAACCCTTGAGCCCACCGGGGTGGCGGGCGACAGGTTCGCAGACAAGGAGGACCAGTTCGACACCTTTATGGTCGCCCTGACCGCCGGCCAGCGGGCCACCCTCCAGGTGAGCGATTTCAGCGAGGGACAAAACGAAATGGCGCTGCTGCTGCGCGATCACGAGCAACTGGGCGCGAATAACCTGCCCCTGGTCTGGGACAGCTCCTTCCATAACGGCGGCGGGATGCTCCAGGTCACCGCCCCCCGGGACGGCACCTACTTCCTGGATCTGCAAGCCATCACCGGTGCCTCCAAGTATGTCCTCACGGTGGGCTCCATGCCCAGCCTCCTGGAGATGGGATACCCCGAACCGTTTAAGCCCCACCTGGAGATGGTTCCCGGCGAGGCGATCGTGACCCTGCATGAAGAGAAGCTAACCCCGACGGAGCCTGGTCCGGCCGCCAGGACCGCAAGCGGGTCGCCGGGCGACGATCTCGGGATGCGGAGAGCCGGCGGCGGCCCGGGCCGGGAAAATCTGCTGCGGCGGGATGACCTCTGGCAAGTCGGGGTGCTGCAGCAGAGCCTTAAACAAAAGCAGCCGCAGATCCCGCCGCAAAACTCGATGGATGAGCTGCGCGCGGTTCGCACCGAAACCCTCCGGTTGGTCAGAGACCTGGCCCGGCACCCATCCGTGGCCCGGGCAACCCCCAATTACCTCTACCATTTGCAAATGCTGCCCAACGATCCCCATTACGAGCGGCAGTGGCACTATCCCCAGATCAATCTGCCGGCGGCCTGGGCGAGTACCACCGGGCACCCCGATACCGTGGTGGCGGTGGTGGACAGCGGCGTTTTCCTGGCCCACCCGGACCTGGCCGCCAATCTCACCACCAACGGGAGTGACGGCGGTGACGGCTGGAATTTCGTCAACTGTTCATCGGAACCGGAGTGCGCCAATCCCGATGACCCCGGCGACGGCTTCATTCCCGGCAGCAAAACCTGGCACGGCACCCACATAGCCGGCACGGTGGGCGCCATCGGCAATAACAGCCTGGGGGTGACCGGGGTGGCCTGGAACATCTCTCTGATGCCGGTACGGGTTTGCGGCCAGGGCGGCAGCTGCACCAGTTACGCGATCATCCAGGGGGTACGATATGCCGCCGGGCTGGAGAACGATTCCGGCCGGATGCCGCAGCGGCCCGCCGATGTGATCAATCTGAGCCTGGGGGGGTCATCCTACTCCGCCGCGGAGCAGGAGTTGTACCGGAAGATTTGTGAGGAGAAGGAGATCATTGTGGTGGCGGCAGCCGGCAACAGCGGCTCATCCATGCCGTTCTACCCGGCCGCCTACGAATGCGTGCTGTCGGTGGCGGCCCTCGCCCTCTCCGACCGGGCCCCCTACTCAAACTATGGAGCCACCGTCGATCTGACCGCTCCGGGGGGCAACCTGGCCACCAATGACTGGAGGGAGGGGATTTTGAGTACCTGGGTGGATGATCTGGGCGGCAGCCGCCAACCGGCCTACGCCTTCATGGAGGGCACCTCCATGGCCGCCTCCCATGTGGCCGGGGTCATGGCCCTGATGCGCACCCTTAATCCAGCCATCACCCCCAGGCAGATTCGCGACTGGCTGACCGCCGGGGAACTCACCGAACCTTTGGGCGGAGCAGAGCCGGGGGAGCATACCGATTATTTCGGCTATGGCCGGATAGATGCTCTGCGGGCGGTAAGAGTTGCCCTGGATGGGGGAGAGGCCCCCCCGGTGCCGGTGGCCACCCCTTCCCTGCTCAGCTTTGACGCCGGGGGAGAGCCGCGCCGATTCACCCTGGAGGGCGGTGAGGGCCTGGCGGTGGACAAAGTGGAATGCAGAGCCGGCTGGCTCACCGTCACGCCGGAAGAGATCGACCCCGCCACCAAACTCGGCGCCTACCGGGTGGCGGTGAACGCCGGGTCACTGCTCCCGGGAAACTACTCGTCCCTGGTGGTGGCAACGGCCGACAATGGCGTCACCACCGCCGTAACCGTGACCCTGCGGGTGCCCGCCGAGACTACCCGGCCCCCGGATGCCGGCATCCACTACCTCCGCCTGCTGACCACCGATTTTACCAGCGTGGCCCAAGTGATGGTGGGGGCGGAGCATGGCCAGTATCAGTTCGAGCTGACGGCGAAGGTGGAGCCGGGCGACTACTATATCGTCGCCGGCTCGGACCTGGACAACGACGGCATCATCTGCACCCCTGGCGAAGCCTGCGGGGCTTATCCCACCGCGGATCAGCCGGTACTGATCTCCCTCGGTCCGGAGCGACGGGAGGTGAATGACCTCAACTTCACCACCACCTTCGGCCCCGGCCTGAGTGAGCCGGCTGATTCAGCGGAGCAGTTCGGGCTGCTTAGAAATCGATACTCAACTGAGCCATCGCCCGAATCTCCCGGGGCAGCTCGTCGTCCTCATCAAACTTCTCTTTTTTAGCAGCAAAGGCGCCGGCCAGATCCAGCCGGACCGCCCGCAGGTTGAGGCCCAGGCCGGCGGTGTAAACCCAGCCGATATCACTCTCCGCCAGGTTCTTGTAGGCCCCGGCCCGCAGAGCGAGAAAGCGGAAAGCATCCCACTCCATACCGAGGGAGAGGTTGCGGGTGCTGTAACCGGGCAGGCTGGTTTCGTTATTGGTGAGATCAAGATTGGTTTCCAGGGTCAGGGTGGGGAAGGGCATATAGGCCGCCCCGGCGGTGAACTGGGGTTTGATCTTGACGTCGGGGACCGAGTAGAGGGTACCGTTGGATAAAACGTAGTCAAAACCGCTGAATTTCGGCGAGTTGAGGTTGCGACCGATCAGGCCAAGATTGACCTTGGGCAACCGGGCCAAAAGGGCCAGATCCAGACCGAAGGTGGTGCTCTCCGAGTACCTTTCGGTGGTTTCGTCGAGAATTTCATCGGAGTTATCACTGAAAACCAGGATCCGATTGTTGTATACCCGACCCCGCATCAGCTTGACATTGGTGCCGATGGCCAGGCGCTCGTTGATGGCGTAGCCGTAGGAGAAGGGGATTTCGGTCAGCCCGAAGCCACTGAGTACCACCGAGGTGGTATTGTCATCCAGGCTGCCGCCGCTGCCGCTGCTGCTAACGACATCGGCCAGCAGATCAACGGCGGCGGCCAGATCCTCGGGTTTGATCCCTTCCTGGGCGGCCATGTAGTCCAGGCGCCTGATCGCCTCATCATCATTGGATACCCCACCGAAGGCGATGGCCAACTGGTCGCGTTGCTCCAGGGTGAAGACCTGGAAACCGGCCGTGGAGCCGTAGGCCGTACCGCTCATATCGACCGAGTTGATCTCGGTGCGCACCTGGGCCGTCGGAATATCAAGGCCGAGGTTGGCGGTATCCAGTTCATAAACCCGGCCGGAGGCCTGCAGAAAATAGCGGGCGCCGACCGCGAAATGGCCGACCCGGATTCCCAGGCCACCGGTCAGGTCGGCGGTAACGCCGTTGCCGGCCCGGGCGACCCCTTCCAAGCTGCTCACCAGATTGACCAGATCGGCCAGTTCCGAAGCGTTGTCGATCCCCTCGCTCAAGGCGTCCAGATCGATATCGCTCAATACATCGACATATTCGAAAAAATCGCCATGGAGCCGATAACCGCCACCACCACCCAGATCCAGACCCCAGTTTTTACGGCCCATATCATTGTTGTCCACCGCAACCCGGCTGCCATCCTCATTGCGGATACCGAAAAAAGCGAAGGCGGCAGGATTGTAGTACTGAGCGGTGGTATCGTTTACCGAGGCGACATTGGCCCCGCCCATCCCCATGGCCCGGGGTCCGGCAAACAGAGTGTCCATCGCCGCCACCGGCCCGGCCGCCAAGGCGCTGAGAGCAAAAAATCCCGCCGCCAACCCCAATTTCCCCACGATTCCCCTCCTCAACATGGCCCCCTCCCTGGTTCAATATCAGTTAAAATTGGTAAAATTGCTGATCGCTGGCTTTTATTAGCGGATGTCCTGAAGGCTGTCAACCGCGAATTTGGCTCGGAACCAGGGCCGCCAGCCCCGCCGCCGCCAGGGTCAGGCCGGCCAAAATCCCCGCCAGTCCCGAAACTCCCAGACCCTGATCCAGCAGCAGGCCGATCAGCACCGGCGCCACGGCGGTGGAGATAATAATCGCCGATTGAACCAGGGAGCGGATCGCCCCCAGGTGGAGCACCCCGTAACGCTCGGCCCAGACCGCTCCGCCCGAGGCGGTGGCCAGGCCGATACTTGCCCCCAGCAGGCCCAGGTAGGCAAAGGGAACCCAGGTCGCGGCGGCGGCGGCCAGCAGCAGCAACCCTACGGCCATGGGCAGCAGCGCTAAAGGCAAACAGCGTTCCCCGCCCCAGCGATCAACCAGGAAGCCGCTCCCCAGCAGGCTCAGCAGGTGACCTCCGGCAAAAAAGACAAAGGCCGCCGCCAGCAGCTCCAGAGACCAGCCCCGGGCGGCGGCGATGGCCACCTGGTGAAAAAGCAGGGCGGTGGCCACAAAGGGAGTCATCAGCACCGCCGGGAGCAGGAGATAGAAACCCCGGTCGCCCAGGGTTTCCCGGCGGGTGTACTGATGGGCGCCAGTCATGCCGGAACCGCCGCCATCGAGCTCGGGGACCCTGCGGACCAGGAACCTTAGTACCGGCAGGATCAGCAACGGCAGGGCCCCGGCCGCCACCAGCCAGGGCAGCCGCCAGCCCCCCAGGGCCATCAGCATGATCGCCACCACCGGCATGATCGCCTCGGCCACGGGAATGCCGGCGGCGGCCAGGGACACCGCCTTACCCCGGCTGGCGGCAAAGTAACGGGCGGCCGTGGTCATCCCCAGGTGGGCGATCATCCCCTGGCCGCCAAAGCGAATACCGAGAAAACCGAGCAGCAGCATGAGGGGACCGGTGGCAAGACCAATCAGCAGGCAGCCGGCGGCCAGGGCAGCGATGGCCGGCAACAGCGCCCGCCGCAGGGGCCAGGAGTCGGCAATCACACCGAAACGGAACAGCAGCAGGGCGCTGACAATGGTGGCTCCACCGTACAGGGCCCCGTATTGACCGTGGGACAGAGCAAACTCCGTCCGCAGTTCACCGCCGAAAACGGAGAGATAAAAGGTCTGCCCGAAACCGGAGGTGGCCACCGCCGCTAAAGAGAAAATAGCCAGTTGAGGATAAGCAGATAATTTCATATAATCGCCGAAACCATAACCGATCATAACGCTAAAGCCCAGGGAGGAAAAGATGGAATATCGCGGCGGCAGGGCGGGACGGGTCTTCACCATCCGTTTTGATGAGGGAGATGATTTCCTGACCGGATTGCAGGAGGTGATCGTCAAGGAGAATATTCGCTGCGGCTGGTTCTGGGTACTGGGCGGCCTGCGGGCCGCCGAGGTGGTCACCGGGCCGAAAGAGGCGGTGATGCCGCCCGATCCGGTCTGGAAAAGCCTGGATACGGTGCGGGAGACCCTGGGCAGCGGCAGCATCTTCTGGGATCAGCGGGAACCAAAGATCCATCTCCATGCCGCCATGGGCCACCACGGCGACACCCTCACCGCCTGTGTCCGCAAGGGCACCACTACCTACCTGGTGCTGGAGGTTTGCATCATGGAGATCGACGGGATCGAGGCCACCCGCCCCTGGTACCCGGAGGGCGGTTTCAACCGACTGACTTTCGGCTGACGAAAGCTGGTCTCATTTTTTTTATTGACAGGGGCAAGCGGTTTTCTCCACTATGAATCGACAAGCTCTCGCTTATTGACCCCCCGGGGGTATTTTTTTATTTTAGTGGAGGAGAAGAGATGGCAGAGAAAGTCGGCAAGAGCAAAAGCGGTGGCAGTGCCCAAAAAGCGGCGGCGGCCGGGCCGGCCCACGAGTTTTCCCTTAATGCCCCGGATGCCGCCGAGGTTTACCTGGTGGGAGATTTCAATAATTGGGAGAACGGCAAGGGCAAGATGCGCAAGCTCAAAAGCGGGATCCACAAGAAGAGTGTCAAGCTGAAACCGGGGCGCTATGAATATCGTTTCGTGGTGGACGGCCAGTGGTGGACCGACCCGGCCAACAGCCGGTGCTGTCCCAACGTCTACGGCGAAGAGAATTCGGTTATCGAGATCCGCTGAGGGCAAGCACCCCCCTCCCGCTTGCCCGGCGGCAACAAAAAAGCCCGGGGATTTGCTCCCCGGGCTTTTTTGTTGGTTTGCCGGCGCAACCGGGCTTTATCCCAGGCGAATCAGCTCCTCGCCGGGCTTCACCGCGTCCCCCACCTTGACCGCGATGCTTGCCACCTTGCCGGAAACCTGGCTGTTGATCGGGGTCTGCATCTTCATCGCCTCCAGAATCAGCAGGCGATCTCCGACCTGGACCTCGTCACCCACCTTGACGCTGACCTCGCAGACATTGGCTCCAAAGGGCGCCCGGTAATCCCCGGCTTTGGCCAGCTCTTCGATCTCTCTTTTCGAGAGCTTGACCGCCTTGGCCTCGCCGCCGCCCTGCTCCACCTCGGGCTCGAACTCGTAGCGCCGCTCGTGATGATCGACATTGAGATAAACGTGGGCCTTGCCGGTCTCATCGTTCTGCATCGGCCCGATCTCGATCACATGCTCCTTGCCTTCATGGTCGCGGAACTTGACGATCTCGCCCAGCTTGAAGCCGCCCCGGCGCAATAAAACCGCCGGCGGCAGCACGTAAACCCTGCCGAACTTCTCTTCAAATTTGAAAAAAGCCACCGCATCATTGGGATGCTGAAGGTAGGAGACCAGTTGCTGTTCACTGGGCTCATAGCCCAGCTTCTCCGCCAGGTTGCGGCGCTCCTGCTCGATATCCATATCCTCGATGGCGTCCATCCCCCCATCCTTCGCCAGGATATCCTTCCAGTCGGGACCGAAGATTTTTTCGTAAATCCAATCGGCCGGCTGGTAGAAGGGAAAGGGGCCGTACTTGCCCAGCAGCAGGTTCTTCAGGTCGCCGGAGGGGTTGCCGTAGCGCTCCCCTCCCTGGACATTGGCCACCGCCGTGGTCCAGAGGATCTGGGAACCCGGAGTCACGCTCCAGAAGTTGCCCAGCTCCTTCTGGACCTTGGGCAGCTCCTGGTGGAGGATGGTGGGCATCTTTTCGAGAAAGCCGCCCTTGGTGGCTTGCTCGAAGCTGCTGCCGGCGGCCCCGCCGGGCAGCTTGTGGATCTGGACGGTGGGGTCGAATCCCTTGAACTGGGATTCGAAATATTCGTAATACTGGCGCTCGCCGCGCAGCACCTCGGAGGTCTCCACCACCGCCTCTTCGTTGAGGCCGATGGCCTTATAGCCGTACTCGCTCAAGGTATTGACCGCGGTGAGAATCGAAGGAGGACCGTAGAAGCCGGAGAAGGCGTGGTCGGAGGCATCGACGATTCTGGCTCCGGCCTGGACGGCGGCGGTGATCCGGCCGACATCGTTGCCGTCGGTGTTGTGGCCGTGATAGTGGATCACCATCTCCGGGTATTTCTGCATGATGGCATCAACCAGGTCGCCGATCCGCTTGGGGGTGCCCAAGCCGCCGTGGTTCTTGATGCAGAGTACGATCTCGTTGCCGGTGACGTCGAGGATCTCCCCCACCTTCTTGACATAGAAATCATTGGTATGCTCCGGCCCGGTGGAGAAGCAGACCGCCGGCTCGAGAATCTTGCCCGCCTTCTGGACCTCCTCGAAAACCGCGACCATATTGGGGACGTGGTTCAAGAAATCGAACACCCGCCAGACATCCACATACTTGGCAAACTCACTGACCACCAGCCGGATCACGTTCTGGGGATAGGGGCGGTAGCCGAAGAGGTTGATCCCCCGGCACAGGGTCTGAAACATGGTCTTGGGCATCTTCTCCCGCAACAGTTCCAGCTTGAGAAAGGGGTCGACCTGCTTGCGCAGGATATCAACGTGGATCGAGGCCCCGCCGGTGATCTCCAGGGAGAAGAAGCCGGCCTCCTCCCGGGGCCGGGCGGCCAGCAGATCGGTGTGGAGCAGAATCCGGTTCTTGTAGTCGGACTGGGACAGATCGCGGGCGGTATTGGTCACATAGTAACCGTCGGCCTTGCGTAGATTGGCCAGCGCCTCGCTGGGGCTCATGCCGTGGACGATACGTTCCATAGCTATCTCTCCTTATATCGCGTAGGGGTTTTGCTTGCGGTAGTGGATCTCGGCGATCAGATGGGCCAGCTTGTTGCCCTCGGACTCCACCTCCTCGTATTCCAGCAGGTAGGGGTGGGTATCGAGGAAGGAGGTGTTGAAATCTCCCTTTTTGAAATCGGGATCTTCGATCACCCGCAGGTAGAAGGGGATCGTGGTCTTGGGGCCGATGATCACGAAGTTGTTGAGGCAACGGCGCAACCGGTCCACCGTTTCGTTCCAGGAAAAACCGTGGACGGTGAGCTTGACCAGCAGGGAGTCGTAAACCTCGGGAATGGTGTACCCCTGGTAGGCGAAACCGTCCAGCCGAACCCCGTAACCGCCGGGCGAGCGATAGACATCGACGCTCTTGCCGCCCTCGGGCATAAAGTTGTTCTGGGGGTCTTCGGCGTTGATCCGCACCTCGATGGCATAACCGCGAATCTGGACATCTTTTTGCCCGAAGGCCAGCTTTTTGCCCAGGGCCAGCTTGATCTGGGTGCGGACGATATCGATCCCGGTGACCATCTCGGTGACCGTATGCTCCACCTGGACCCGGGTGTTGATCTCCATGAAGTAGTAGTTGTAATCCTTGTCCACCAGGAACTCGACGGTGCCGGCATTGAAATAGTTGGCGGCCTTGGCGGCCTGGACCGCGGTTTCGCAGATCTTGTCCACCAGCTTCCGGTCGGGGATCAGGGAGGGGGCGATCTCGATCAATTTCTGGTTGCGGCGCTGGATCGAACAGTCGCGGGAGCCGAGGTGAATGGTGGTTCCTTCCTTGTCGGCCAGCACCTGGACTTCAATATGTTTGGGCGTCAGCACCAGTTTTTCCAGGAAAACCGCGTCATTGTTGAAGGCCGCCTTGGCCTCGGCCCGGGCCACCGGGATCTCGGCCTTAAGCTGTTTCTCGTCATCGATCCGGCGGATGCCGCGCCCGCCGCCACCGGCGGTGGCCTTGAGCATTACCGGGTAGCCGTGGGTCCGGCAGAATTCGACGGCCTCGGCCACCCCGGTCTCGCCCGGGGCCAGACTGGAGGTGCCGGGCACCAGCGGAATCCCCGCCTCCTGCATGATCCGACGAGCGGTGACCTTGTCACCCAGGGATTGGATCACATCGGAGGGCGGACCGATGAAGATAATCCCGTTATCCTCGCAGGCTTTGGCAAAATCGGGGTTTTCGGCCAGAAAACCGTAGCCGGGATGGATGGCCGTGGCGCCGGTTTTCCTGGCGGCGGCGATCACCTTATTGATATCCAGGTAGTCGCAGCGCGGCCCATCCCCCAGCCAGACCGCCTCGTCGGCGGTGCGGATATGCAGGGCTTCGTTGTCCGGGGACTCGTAGACCGCCACCGCGGTATGACCGAGTTCCTGAATGGCGCGGATAATCCGCAGGGCGATCTCTCCACGGTTGGCGACAAGGATCTTCTTTTTCAAGGCACACCTCTCTTAACAGAAGGTTTCAGGCAAAAGTTTACAAACGTAACATCAATAGGATACGGAGAACAGGAGGGGTCCGGCAGCGATTTCACGAGGGGGATAATTTTTTCGCAAAAAAAGGGTCCACCTCCACCCCGGTGAACCCCCGCAAGGACCCTGTAGCGATCACGCTCGACCGAGAAAACTACCACATAACCTTCCCCCCGGCAAGAGCGGAAATTTTTTTCTATAAACTCTGCAACGCTTCGGCGGCGGCCAGCCGTTCCGCCTCCTTTTTCCGTCCGGCCGTGCCCCGGCCCAAAACCCGACCCTGAAAGGTAACCGCCACCGTGAAACAGCGTTCATGGCTCGGCCCCTCCTCCCCTTCCAGGATATAGTCCGGTGCGGCGCCGTATCGCTCCTGCAATATCTCCTGGAGGGCGCTCTTGCTGTCGCTTTGCCGGGGAGCCGGGGGGTTGGCGACCCAGGGCTCGAAAAGCCGGCGCAACAGTTCATGGGCCGCCCCGTAACCCCCATCGAGATAGACCGCCCCGATCATTGCCTCGAAGGCCCCGGCCAGGATGGAGGGTTTGGCCTTGCCGCCGCTCTTCTCCTCGCCCCGGCCCAACCGGAGAAAATCGTCCAGGCCGATCTCTTCGGCCAGCCGGGCCAGATGGGCCTCGTTGACCAGGGCGGCCCGGCAACGGGAAAGATCACCCTCCCGCATCTCCGGGTGGCGCTGGTACAGCAGGGCGCCCACCACCAGATCCACCACCGCGTCGCCAAGAAATTCCAGGCGCTCGTTGTGCTCCGCCGGATCACCCAGCTCGGCGGACCAGGATCGGTGGGTCACGGCCCGGCAGAGCAGGTCCGGCCGGCTGAACCGGTAGCCCAAGCGGGTGCCCAGGCCGGCGACAGCCTCGTTTAACGGTTCCTCTCTTTCCATATTTTCCTTGTCAAACCGGGTAATTTTGTTTAGGTTCGCCGTTTGTCGAAAAGGCGGCGTAGCCAAGTGGTAAGGCAGTGGTCTGCAAAACCATTATTCACCGGTTCAAATCCGGTCGCCGCCTCCAATCGATTATCCTGGGGGGTTCACCGAAGATCGGCGATCCCCCCTTTTTTTTTGCTTTCAACACTGGACAATTCAGGACGATTAAAAGGATAATGCCCCATGACCAACTGGCAAGCCCAATCCCTGGAAGAGAAGATCGAAGCAGCCCTGACCAGGGGCGAAAGCCGCCGGGCGATCCTGGAGCGGCTGAAGCAAACCGAAGATCCGCAAAAGCTGCTCTTCCATCTCAACAATATCTCCAATCCGGCGGTGCGCGGCAAGTACCTCTACCTTAACCTGCTGCTGGCCCTGATCCTGCTCTTTGTCACCAGCAAAAAGCTGCTGGCCATCGTCCTCTTCGGGGCCTTCGACCTGCTGCTTTTTCTCTCCCTGGTGGTCCCGATCATCAACTTCTACCTGCTACGGGAGATACTCCGATTCCGGCGGATCGGCTACCAGTTTCTTTTTGTCCTGGCCACCCTCTCCCTGCTCCATCCGGAGAACCACTTTTTCCCGGAATTCCCGCTGCACCTGGCAATAATCGGGCTTTCCGGCCTGCTCTACCTGAAGATGTTTCCCAAGGCGGAACTTATCAGAACCCTGGAGAGATAGCGAGGCGACAGCCATGGCCCCCAAAAACGACGCCCAAAAGATCGCCCCGGAAACCGTCCTGGATTTCCTGCGTCAAACCATGCCCTTCAACGAACTGGACGACGCTGCCCTGCGGGAGCTGGCCCGCCATTGCGTGATCGATTTTATCCCCAAGGACACCCTGATCTTCCGCCAGGGGGAGAGCGAAGTCGAACATTTCTACCTGATCCAGAAAGGGGGGGTCAAAATATACCTGACCAACGATCAAGGGGAGATAAGCCTCAAGGATTTTCGCGGCGAAGGGGAATATTTCGGAGCCCTGCCCATTATCCAGAACACCCGGGCCAACCTCAACGTGGAAACGGTGGAGGACACCTTCTGCTTCCTCTTCACCAAGGCCGCCTTCCGCCATCTGCTGGACACCTCGCCCAAGGTCAGCCACTATTTTCTCCGCAGCCTGTCGGAAAAGCTGGTCAATACCGCCTATGCCGAGCTGCGCCGCCACCGCGTCGCCCCCCGCACCGAAAGCACCCTTTTCCTCTTCTCCAGCCAGGTGGGAGCCAGCATCAGGGGCAAGCTCCAGACCATCGCCGCCGCTGAAACGGTGCAAGCCGCCGCCGTCCGGATGGCCGAACTGCAAATCGGCTCACTGCTGGTCACCGATCCCGCCGGCAAGATTACCGGCATTGTCACCGACAAGGATCTCCGGACCAAGGTGGTGGCCGCCGGGCTGGATTACCAGACCCCGGTGACCCGGATCATGACCGCCCCGGTCCAGACCATCCCGGCCCATGCCGTCTGTTTCGACGCCATGCTGCGGATGATGCGGCAACGGATCCACCATCTGGCGGTGGAGAGAAAGGGGGAGATCATCGGGATGATCACCACCCACGATATCATGCTGCTCCAGGGCACCTCGCCGCTCTACCTCTTCCGGGAGATTGTGGCCCAGCGCACCCTGGAGGGCCTGCACCCCCTGGCCCGCAAGGTTCCCTCGGTGGTCCGCACCCTGATCGAGGAGGGGGCCAAGGCCAACAATATCACCCGGATGATCACGGTACTCAACGATCATATCCTGGAGCGCCTGCTGACCCTGCTGATCGAGGAACTGGGGCCGCCGCCCCTGCCCTTCTGCTGGCTGCTGATGGGCAGTGAAGGACGCAGTGAACAGACCTTCAAAACCGACCAGGACAACGCCCTGATCTATGCCTGGCCGGAAGACAAGGAGCTGGCGGCGGCGGCGGAACGCTATTTTAAAATCTTGAGCGAAAAGGCGATTGAAAACCTGGTCAAGTGCGGCTACCCGCTTTGCCCCGGCGAGATGATGGCCAGTAATCCCAAGTGGCGGCAATCGGCCCCGGCCTGGCAAAAGAGCTTCGACTCCTGGATCCTTACCCCGGAGCCCAAGGATGTGATGCACTCCACCATCTTTTTCGATTTCCGGGCCGGCTACGGTGATCTCTCCCTGGCCGACAACCTGCGCCACCACCTGGCCCGGACTATCCCCGGCCAGGAACTTTTCCTCTATCATCTGGCCATGAACGCCCTGGAAGCCCGACCGCCACTCTCCTTCTTCCGCAATTTTATCGTTGAAAAGGATGGCGAGCATCGCAACGCACTGGACCTGAAAACCAAGGGCCTGGTGCCCTTTGTCGATTTCGCCCGCCTCTTTGCCCTCAAGCACGGGATCACCGAAAGCAACACTTTAAGTCGCCTGCAACTCCTGCACGAGGGCGGCCATATCCATACCGAAATGTACACGGAAACGGTAAAGGCCTACGAATTTCTCATGCAGTTAAGGCTGGTTCACCAGTTGTACAAGATGGAGGCCGGCGAGCAGCCCGACAACCATATCAACCCGGCCCAGCTCTCCGAGCTGGAAAAACAGACCCTTAAGGAATCATTCGAGGTGGTGCGGCGACTGCAAAGCCATATCAAGCAAGAGTTCCGCCTGGCCGAGCGGTAACCGCCATCCCTATGCTGAAAAACCTGCTTCTGCGCTTCGGGCTGGCTGTGCCCAAGCATCCGCTTTTTGCCGCCAACTACCTTTACTTTAAAGGGCTCGACCAGAACCTGCCCCTGGCTGACTACGACTTTGTGGTGTTTGACACCGAGTTGACCGGGCTCAACCAGCGCCGGGATGAGATCGTCTCCATCGGGGCCGTGCGGATCAGCAAACTCCGAATCATGGTGGGTGACACCTTTTACGCCCAGGTCAAACCCGCCGTCGCCCTGCCCAAGCTCAGCACCCTGATCCACCGGATCACTCCCCAACAGATCAAAGAGGCCCCGACCCTGGCCAGGGTGCTGCCCGATTTTATCGCCTATTGCGGCAACTCTCTGCTGGTGGGCCACTACGTCGGGCTGGATATGGCCTTTCTCAACCGGGCCTGCCGCCAATATTACGGCTCTCCGGTTTTCAATCCCTGCCTGGACACCATGATCCTGGCCCAGAGTTATACCGAGATGCAGTGGAGCCAGTATCACGACCGCTTCCGGATGGATATCTCCTACAATCTGGCCGCCCTGGGCGCCGAGTACGGCCTTCCGGACTTCACCCGTCACAACGCCTACGAGGACGCCCTGCAAACCGCCTATCTGTTTATCTATCTGGTTAAAAAGATGCGTTCCCGAGGAATCGTCACCCTCAAGGATCTTTACAATGCCGGCCAGGGCTGGCGGCGGCTCTTCTAAATTTTTATTGCCTTTTGGGCGGGGTTTACTATAGATTGTCGCGCTGTTTGCTTTTCAGAGTTAGGCGTCCGAATCACCATCTTCAACAAGAGGAGAGAGGAAATGACCAAAGATATGTCCCTGTACTGGAAGAAAAATCTGACCTACATGGTGATTCTGCTCACCATCTGGGCCGCGGTTTCCTACGGCTGCGGCATTCTCTTTGTGGAACAGCTCAACGCCTTCAAGCTGGGCGGTTTCCCCCTGGGCTTCTGGTTCGCCCAGCAGGGCGCCATCTACGTTTTCGTGGTCCAGATCTTTATTTACTACGTCCTGATGCAAAGACTGGACAAAGAGTTCGACGTCAACGAGTAAGACGCGCCCGGCTAACGGAACAATTTCCTAGAGGAGAATAAAACAATGTCGATTCTGGCCTGGACCTACATCATGGTTGGTCTGACCTTCAGCATCTATATGACCATCGCCTGGATCTCCCGGGTAAAAACCACCAAGGGCTTTTACGTGGCCGGCGGCGGGGTTTCCCCACTGGCCAACGGCATGGCCACCGCCGCCGACTGGATGAGCGCCGCCTCCTTCATCTCCATGGCGGGCATGGTTTCCTTCATGGGCTACGGCGGTTCCATCTATCTTTTGGGCTGGACCGGGGGCTACGTGCTGCTGGCCCTGCTGCTGGCCCCCTACCTGCGCAAATTCGGCAAGTTCACGGTGCCGGACTTTGTCGGCGACCGTTACTACTCCAACGCCGCCCGTTTTGTGGCCCTGGTCTGCGCCATCTTCGTCTCCCTGACCTATGTGGCCGGCCAGATGCGGGGGGTGGGCATTGTTTTCAGCCGCTTTCTTGAGGTCGATGTCAATACCGGGGTCCTGATCGGGATGACCATCGTCTTCTTCTACGCGGCCTTGGGCGGCATGAAAGGGATCACCTACACCCAGGTGGCCCAGTATGTGATCCTGATCATCGCCTACATGATCCCGGCGGTGGCGATCTCGATGATGATCACCGGGGTACCCATTCCCCAGATCGGTTTCGGTTCGGTGATCACCGAAGGCCCGGACACCGGCAGATATGTGCTTGAAACCATCGATGCCCTCCATCGCGATCTCGGGTTCGCCGAATACACCCAGGCCTTCGGGCCCGGCGGCAAGAGTATGCTCGATGTGTTCTGCATCACCCTGGCCCTGATGGTGGGCACCGCCGGGCTGCCCCACGTGATCATCCGCTTCTACACGGTGCCCAGTGTGCGTGGAGCCAGGATCTCGGCCGGTTACGCCCTGTTCTTCATCGCCCTGCTTTACACCACCGCTCCGGCCGTGGCCTCCTTCGCCCGTTACAACATGATCAACACCCTGCACGAAACCTCCTACGCCGAGGCGCCCTCCTGGGTACGGCACTGGGAGCAGACCGGACTGATCGCCTGGCTCGACAAGAACGGCGACGGCATCATCCAGTACGGCCCCGGCGATCCCTTCTCCGGCCGCCCCAGCTTCACCGGCGAGACCGGCGAGCTGGGCCAAAGGATGTTGAGCAACACCCCCAGCGACAACACCAACGAAGTCTTTATCGACCGGGATATCATGGTCCTGGCCAACCCGGAGATCGCCAACCTGCCGGCCTGGATCATTGCCCTGGTGGCGGCCGGCGGCCTGGCGGCGGCGCTTTCCACCGCCTCGGGGCTGCTGATCGTGGTCTCATCATCCATATCCCATGATCTCTATTACCGGATGATCAACCGCCAGGCCAGCGAAGCCCAGCGCCTGCTGGTGGGCCGGGTGATGATCGGGATTGCGGTGCTGATCGCCGGCTACTTCGGGATCAACCCGCCGGGATTCGTGGCCCAGGTGGTGGCCTTCGCCTTCGGCCTGGCCGCCTCGTCGTTCTTCCCCATCATCGTACTGGGGATCTTCGACAAACGGACCAACCGGGAGGGGGCCATCGCCGGCATGGTTATCGGGATCAGCTTCACCTTTCTCTATATCATCCAGGTCAACTTCATGGGCATGGCCCCCTGGTTCCTGGGGATCAGCGCCGAGGGGATCGGGGCGGTGGGGATGCTCTTAAACTTCATCATCGCCATCGTGGTCTCCCGCCTGACCCCGCCGCCGCCGGCCGAGGTCCAGGCCATGGTGGACAGCATCCGTTACCCCCGGGGAGCAAGCAGCGCCTACGACCATTAAACGACCGTAAGGCAGCAGTTTCCCTGTTGTTTTTCTGGGCCGCGCCGGAGCTTTCCGGTGCGGCCCTTTGCTTTCCCGCGCCGCCGGAGTTCCCGCCGGTTCCTTTGTTTCCTGTTTTCCCCCGGCCCTCTCTGCGTTATAATGTTAGCTATGGGCGACATTCTGGTAGTGGACGATGAACTTAGCATGCGGGAATTCCTCAAGATTTTACTGGAAGAGGAGGGCCATGGGGTAGAGTGCGCCGGGGGCGGAGCGGCGGCGCTGAAGCTTCTCAAGCAGCGGGAGTTCGATCTGCTGATCACCGATATTCGCATGCCGCCGCCCGACGGCCTGGCCCTGCTCAGCCACGCCAAGGAGCTGCGCCCGGAGATGCCGGTGGTGCTGGTCACCGCCTTCGCCTCCCCCGATGATGCGGTGCTGGCCATGAAAAACGGGGCCTTCGACTATATCACCAAACCCTTCAAGGTGGAGGAGATCAAGGATATCATCCAGGCCGCCCTGAAGAGCCGCCGGAAGCTTGATTCCGCAACGGTGGCCGGCGCCGGCCCGGAACCGACGGACGAGTTTGAGGGGATCATCGGCGGCAGCGCCGAGATGTTGAAGATTTACGATATCATCCGGCGGGTGGCCCCCACCCAGGCCAATGTCCTGATCCACGGCGAATCGGGAACCGGCAAGGAGCTGGTCGCCCGGGCCATCCACCGACTGAGTCCGACCAGCAGTCACGAGTTTGTGCCCATCATCTGCAGCGCCATCCCGGAGAGCCTCTTTGAGAGCGAGGTGTTCGGATATACCAAGGGTGCCTTCACCGGGGCGTCCGCCAACCGGGTCGGGCTTTTTGAACACGCCAACCACGGCACCGCCTTCCTGGACGAGATCGGCGAACTGACCCCGCTGATCCAGACCAAGCTGCTGCGGGTCCTGCAGGAGCGGGAGATCAAGCGGGTGGGTGGCACCGAGACCATCCGCATCAACATCCGGGTGATCTCCGCCACCAACCGCAGCCTGGAGGAAGAGATCATCGCCGGCCGCTTCCGCGAGGATCTCTTCTACCGCCTGGCGGTGGTGCCGATCCGGGTGCCGCCCCTGCGGGAACGTAAAGGGGATGTACCGCTGCTGGTGGACCACTTCCTGGCCAAATATTCCCGGCTCTTCAAGAAAGATATCCGCAAAATCTCCTCCTACGCCATGGAGGTGTTGATGGATTACGATTTTCCCGGCAATGTCCGCGAACTGGAAAATATCATCGAGCGCGGGGTGGCCATGGAAAATTCGCAGATCATTTTGCCCGAGAGCCTGACCCTGGCCGGGCACCGCCGGGGCAATCAGGGGGAATCGCCACCCGCCAAGGGAATCAACGACCTCTCGGAAGCGATGGTCGAAGAGGTTCTCAAACGCGGCCTGGAGCCGGTTATGGCCGACCTGGAACGGGAGCTGATCGTCAACGCCCTGGGCCGGGCCGATAACTCCAAGACCCGGGCCGCCGAGTTACTGAAAACCACCTTTCGCTCCCTGCGTTACAAAATCAACAAATACCGCATCACCAACCCGCCGTCATGAGTTACCCCGCCAACCCGCCGGCCGGGCCCGAAATCGAGCTGCCCATCACCACCATCCCCAGGGAAGAGAGCCCGGGCGGCGTCAGGTTGCTGAAGAGACAATTGGCCTGGTATTTTCTCCTGCGGGTGGTCTTCCTGACCCTGATCCTGGGGATCACCGCCGTGCTGGAGGCCATGGGGCACCGCCTGCCCATCGACAAGCTCCACTACCCCCTGCTCTTTATCGGCGGGGTCTATCTCTTCACCATCGCCTCCGCCGTGCTGGCGGCCCGGATCAAGGATCCGCGCCGCTTCGCCACCCTGCAGATCATCTTCGATATCCTGCTGATCTCGGCGCTGGTCTTTTTCAGCGGCACCAGCCACTCCCTGTTCACCGTGGCCTACTTCCCGCCGATTATCGCCGCCAGCTTCATGATGTTCAGACGCTGCGCCCTGCTGATGGCGTCGATCAGCACCATTGCCTACGGCGCTCTGCTCTTTTTGGAGTACAGCCAGTACAACTTCGATATCCTGGTCAGCGCCCCTCGCCCGGCCGCCAGCATGGAGCGCCTGCTCAACCTGCTGGCCATCAACGGGATCTCCTTCTTTCTGGTGGCTGCCCTGGCCGCCCTGCTGGCCGTCCGTCTCTCCCGCACCGAAGAGGCGCTCTCCCGAACCACCAACCAGTTCGACCGGTTGAGCCTGCTCTACAAACAGATTTTCGACGACATCGCCACCGGCATCATCACCGTGGACCACGGCTGGCTGATCAGCTCTTTCAACCGGGCGGCGGAAACCATCACCGGCTATCGGGCCGAGGAGGCGGTGGGACAGCGGGTGGACCGGATTCTCCCCGGCATCAAAGCAGCCGATGAGCTGGCAAACTCCAGCCGCGCCGAGACCGAACTGGTCCGCAAGAATGGAGAGCAGATGCCGGTGGGTTACTCCTGGAGCCGCCTTTACAGCGCCGAGCCGGAGGAGAACAATTTTATCCTCTCCCTGCAGGATCTCAGCCGGATTCGCGAAATGGAGGCCAAAATCCGCCAGAGTGAAAAGATGGCGGCGGTGGGCGAGATGGCCGCCGGCATCGCCCATGAGTT
>JBLRWU010000015.1:0-1298 GCA_047921155.1 Desulfurivibrio sp. | reverse complement strand
CGATCAGCTCAAACAGGTTTTCCTGAACCTCCTGAGCAACGCCTGCCAGGCGATGCCCGACGGAGGAACCATCAGCTGCAGCGCCAGCCAGGCCTGGCTGGACGGGGAGCAGGTGATGCTCATCCGGCTGCGGGACGACGGGCCGGGGCTGGAGCCGGCTATCCGCCGCAAAATCTTCAACCCCTACTTCACCACCCGCCAAGACGGCACCGGCCTGGGCCTGGCCATCGTCCACCAGATCATCAGCGGCCACGGGGGGGTGATCAGCGTCGAAAGCACCCCCGGCCACGGCGCCCTCTTTGTGATCCAGTTGCCCCATGGACCCGGTTGACTTTGGCCCCAAAAATGGTAAAATGCCCCGGCTTCACCCTTCCTGCCCGGACCCGGGACCTACTCCGCTCCGGCAGCCTCGCATCGATCCCTGATTAACACAAGGAATAAGCCGTCGTGGAACTCAACGTTTTCAACATGTTCATGGAAGCCGGGATGACGATTAAAGCCGTTATCCTGCTGCTGCTTTTTTTCTCCCTCTATTCCTGGTTCATCATCTTCCAAAAGCAGACCCTCTACCGCAAAGTGCGCCGGGAATCGGCGGAATTCACCGAGCAGTTCTGGAAGAGCAAGGATCTGGCCGAGGCCCACAAGAGCGCCAAACTGAGCAATCTGGCCCCGGAAGCCTTGATTTTTCAGGCGGCCTACCAGGAGTTGCAGAAACTCAACAGGTCACGGAGCGGCGAGACCCGCCTGGAAAACCGGCTGGCCGGCATGGAACCGCTGAAACGGGCGGTCAGCAAGAGCCTGAGCATGGAGATCGCCCGTTTGGGCCGCTCCCTGCCCTTCCTGGCCTCCACCGGCAGCGCCAGCCCCTTTATCGGGCTGTTCGGCACGGTCTGGGGGATCATGACCTCCTTCCACGAGATCGGGGTGCGGGGTTCCGCCTCCCTGGCCGTGGTGGCGCCTGGGGTTTCCGAGGCCCTGGTGGTCACCGCCGCCGGCCTGGCGGTGGCGATTCCGGCGGTGGTGTTCTACAACCACTACAGCAACCAACTGGCCGATATCGAGGGGGGGTCCCAGGCCTTCGCCACCGACTTTCTCAACCTGATCGAGCGGGATTTTCTCTCCCGCCGGGCCACCAGCCCCGAGCAGCAACCGTGAGGAGATCACCAGATGGCTTTTGATCTTCCCTCCTCCGGCAAGGGCCGCCGGCTGCTTTCCGACATCAACGTGACCCCCCTGGTCGATGTCATGCTGGTGCTGCTGATCATCTTCATGATCGCCGCCCCCATGATGACCCAGGG
>JBLRWU010000014.1:0-24868 GCA_047921155.1 Desulfurivibrio sp. | reverse complement strand
CCTGCCCGATCAGGCCGGCCTGCTCAGGGAGCTGCGCCTGATGGTGGCTAACCTGGGCGATGGCCGCTGCCAACTCCAGAGCAACCATCCTTCCAACTACCTGAGCATCAATGCCCGCCTCCCCAAAGACCGGGAAACGGTCCTGGCCGCCATCGACCGGGCCCTGGCCGGGGAAACCAGCCTGCGCCCCGAATATCTCCGGGCCCTTTAACGTAAGACATCCCAAACGGTAATGGATAAAATGGACAAGATTGATCTGAAAAGCCTGACCCTGCCCGAACTGACCCAGTGGGTGACCGGGCTGGGCCTCAAACCCTTCCGGGCCGGGCAGATCTTCGCCTGGCTTTACCGGCCGGGGTTCGACGATTTTGCCCGGATGACCGATATCGCCAAACATGTGCGGGCCCTGCTGGCGGAAAGGGCCACCATCAGCCGGATGGAGGCGGTCAAGGAGGAGCGGTCCGACGACGGCACGGTTAAGTTCGCCTTTCGCCTGGCCGACGGCCACCTGATAGAAAGCGTCTTGATTCCAGAAGATGGCCGCTACACTTTATGCGTTTCCTCCCAGGTGGGCTGCGCCATGGGTTGCAGTTTCTGTCTCACCGGCACCATGGGTTTCAAGCGTAATCTGACGGTGGCGGAGATCGTCGGCCAGGTGGACAGCTCCCTGCTCTGGCTGCAGGAGCAGACCGGCAGCCAGGAGCGCGAACATGCCCCCCGGATCAACAATCTGGTCTTTATGGGGATGGGGGAACCGCTGCTTAATTTTGACAACCTGATTCGGGCCATCCAGATCCTGATGGAGCAGCGAGGGCATGATTTTTCCGGCCGGAGAATCACCGTGTCCACCTGCGGAATTGTTCCCAAAATGAAGGAGCTGGGCGAAAAAGTTCCGGTCAATCTGGCGGTTTCCCTGCATGCGGCCGACAATGAAACCCGCGATCTGCTGATGCCGATCAACCGCACCTACCCTCTGGAGGAACTGCTCCAGGCCTGCCGGGAATTTCCCCTGCCTCCCCGCCGCCGAATCATGATCGAATACGCCATGCTCAAGGGGGTCAACGATTCCCCGGCCGCGGCCCGACTGCTGGTCAAAAAGCTGCATGAGATCCGCTGCAAGATCAACATCCTCCCCTATAACGAAAATCCCGCCTTCCCCTACCAATGCCCCGACGATGAAACCATCGAGGCCTTCCGGCAGATCCTCCGCAAGGCCGGCCACACCACCCTGCTCCGCACCAGCCGGGGCGCGGATATCTCCGCCGCTTGCGGACAACTGGCCGCGAAAACCGCCTGAAAACCCGGTTATTATTGCCGCCCCCTTGCGCAGATAGACAGTCTGAGGTATACAGGGGGATATAGACTCAGGCCGTCCAGTAAGAGCCGCTTATACAGTCCATGGGGGTAGGGAGATGCTGTCTAGTAAACACCTTCTCGAGAGAACCGGGATATCGCGGGCCACCCTTAACAACTACATTGTCCTCGGGCTGCTGCCTCGACCGACGGTTAAGCATCCCGGCCAGGACGCCAAAGCGCCCCGGTTGGGGTACTTCGAAGAGTCCGCAGTAGATCTGGTTAAACGGGTGGGCGAACTCAAGCGCCAGGGGCTCTCAATGGCCAAGATCGCCGAAATCATGGGTCCAGGACCCCGCCCCGCGGCCCCCGTTCAAACGGCAAAGCCTGCCATCCCTGATGATCCTGGAGGGGCAATCGCCGGTGACCGGGAAGATCTCACCGACTTGCTTGCCCGCCGGGACGAAGTTACGGCTGAAAGCCCCTCCCCTTTCCTGACCCAACTGGCCATTCTGACGGCGGACCTGCAGGACTCATCCCGCCTTTGCGCCGAACTGCCGCCGGAGGAATATTTCGAGCTGGTCGAGGAGATCCAGGCCACCATGGCCCCCCACCTGCACCGGTTCGGCGCCATCACCGGCAAACACCCGGGCGATGGGCTGGTCTGTTTTTTCCTGCCGCAACCGGGCAGCGACAATTACAATTACCTGCTCAACGCCATTGGGTGCGCCCATGCCCTGCGGACCGCCATGGCGGAACGGTCGCTAAAGTGGCAACGGCGCAAAAATTGGCTCAACAAGCTGTTCCTCAACATCGCCATCCACGGCGGCGAAGAATGGTTCGGCGTTTACCGCACCACAGCCGGCATCGAGGCCCGTGTTCTCGGGGAGAGCGTCAACGATAGTATCCGGCTCGCCCGATTCTCCCGGGATGGCGCCATCTGGTGCAGCAAAAAAATGGTGACCAAACTCCCTCCCGGTGACCGCCACCGCATCCGCTACGGCGTTCGCCGGCCCGGCGCCGACGGGCATAAGGTCATCATGGCGAACTCCTACGCCCGAATCGCCGATCTCACCAATTTAGACAGTCCAAATAACAGGCAGTTTACATCCATCGCCACCATACCGGTGACAGAGATCCTTGAGCTGATGCCGGAGAGCGCGAAGCAGGAGTAGGTCGAGGTCAAAATTGACGCTGTACTGTCCTGCCAAATATTGCCGTCGCTGCTCCTATGATAGTCAAAAACGGTTCAGGTACTTGAAGGCAGTTGCCAGTTGACCGGGGTTTTGCCGTGGGCCTCCAGGTAGCGGTTGGCCCGGGAGAAGTGGCGGCAACCGAAAAAGCCCCGGTGGGCGGAGAGGGGTGAGGGGTGCGGAGCCTTAAGGACCAGATGCCTTTGGGGGTCGATGAAGCTCCCCTTTTTCTGGGCGTAACTGCCCCAGAGCATAAAGACCAGATGCTCCCCCTCTTCATTGAGCAGGTGAACGATCCGGTCGGTGAACTGCTCCCAGCCCTTACCCTGGTGGGAACCGGCCAGGCCCGCCTGGACGCTCAAGGTGGCGTTGAGCAGCAGCACCCCCTGCTCGGCCCAGCTTTGCAGGTACCCATGCCCCGGCATGGTAAAACCGACATCCTCCTTGAGCTCCTTGTAGATATTGAGCAATGAGGGGGGGATGGCGGTGCCGGGCCGCACCGAAAAGCAGAGCCCGTGGGCCTGGTTGGGGCCGTGGTAGGGATCCTGTCCCAAAATCACCACCTTGACCCGATTAAACGGGATCAGGTTGAGGGCGGCAAACATCTCCGCCCCTTTGGGATAAACGGTCTTGCCGGCGGCCAGCTCGGTCAGCAGAAAACTTTTCAGATTGCGCATATAGGGCTGGGAAAACTCCGGCAGCAAGCGCTGCTTCCAGGAATCCTCCAGTTGGATTTGGGCCGCGTCACTCATGGCGCCAACCTGGCTAAACTCTACCCGGGGGGAAAACGGCGGCAGCTTCACGAATCCGGCCGTGCAGTTTGTGATCGATATATTCCGCCGCCAAGGGGACCATATCGTCCAGGTAGGTTCCGATCTCTTCGGTGGTGGCGGTGGTCAGGGTCTGGCAGAAGAGGCATTTGCGCTCCCCTCCCCCCGTGGAGGGGAGCCCGAAATCCTCCAGGAGATGGCGGGTGATCTGCTGGTCATCGAAATCTTCGAAGACCGGGAAGATGGTGCGGATGCCGAAACTGGCGGAGAGTGCGGAGATCTTCTCCATGAAGATCGGGGTCTGCTCGGGATAGTAGCTCTGCCGCCGGGCGTAACCGGTGGCCAGCAGCGGCACCAAGTGTTCGACACAATAGAGGATCGCCCTGGTGTGCATCGCCACCTTGCAGGCCACACAGACCAGATTTTTGCCGTTGTAACGCGGCATAAGCTCCTCAAAACGGTCCAGCCACAACCCCTGGAAAAGCCGGCCCATATCCAGCTCCACCATCTCGGTGGCGGGCATGGTTTCCGGTTGGGTGATTGCGGTGGCCAGGATCCTCCGGGCAGTCTCAAAGCGCCGGCGGGGGAAATCGTGGAAACGGCTCATGCCGTTGAGCATGTGCAGCAGGTGGATCTTCACCGGTCGGGGCAGCTCCGGGTGGCGGCCGGCGGCGGCCAGGGCATAAACCGCCAGGGAATCGGTGCCGCCGGAAAAAAGAATCGCCAGTTCCTGCTTCTCCATGATCTCTCCTTGTCGGTCGATAATCGGTGGGCCCATCAATCCTGGTCAAAAAAATCGGGGTACAATTTTCTGGCGCAGTCCGGACAGATCCCGTGGCTTAAATCCGCATGGGTATGCTTTTTGATAAACGATTCAACCTGTCCCCAATAGCCCTGGTCATCCCGGATTTTTTTGCAGGCGGCGCAAATGGGAATTATCCCCTGCAGGGTTTTGATCTCCCCCAGGGCATTTTGCAGTTCGGCAATCAGCTTCTCTCTCTCTCGCTCCGCCTGGCAGCGTTTGTCGATCATCCGGTCAAAGTTTTTTCCCAGGATGCCGATCTCATCCGAGGTACGCAGGTCGGCCCGCTGGTCCACCTCTCCCCTTTCAACCGCCTTGACCACCGCCACCAGTCTGAGGATCGGTTTGGTGATAATCAGATCAAAAATCGCCGCCGCCGCCATACCAATCACCAGGACTCCGCCGATCAGCCAGAGCAACAGCCGGATAATCTCCTCGACATCTTTTTGCACCCGGGCCTCGGACAACCCGAGCCGGACCTCTCCCAGGGTTCCTTGGAGGAGAGGAACGGCGATATCAAGAACCTCCCCCCTTTCGGTGGAGAGCGGCCGAACGCTGAATCGTCGATCCGAGCCGGATACCTGGTTGGCCCGGATTAACTCCCCAGGGAAACCGCCACTGAAGGTGTGGGCCAAGACCTTACCCCGATCATCGACGATAAAGATGTAAAGCAGATCCTCATCGCCGGCTTCCAGCTCGTGCAGCATCAGGCCCAGTTGAAATAACCGTTCGGTCAGCACCAGATTGACGGCGTTGGCGGCAATGTGCTGGGCGACATCAACTCCCCGTTGCTGCAAGGTCGCGATCAGTTTGCTCTTGACCGAAGTCTTTACGACCACCAGCATGGCCACCCCGAGCAAAAACACGATGCCGAACATCCCGGCAAAAAATTTGGCCCGCAGCCCGAGATCTAAACGCAAAATCGGCTACCTCTCCCCATTTGCCTGCGCCTCGACCCAGGAGATCATCTCTCGAATCGAATCGTAGGCCTGGTTATCAATGGGGACAAACTGCTCGATCATCATGTGGTCAAGGATCTCCCCACCCTTGGGGTCAAGGTGGGCCTCCGTAAAAACCCGGAACAACTTTTCCCGCAGTTCAACGGGAAAATTGGGTCTCACCACCACCGGCGGAATTCCGTAGGGCGGCGACTTGAACAGGACCTTGGTTCTTGAGGTCAACTGCGGATTGATCAACTGCATATATTCCCAGATCAGGCTGTCAACCGCGGCGCCGGCGGCCATGCCATGGGCAATGGCCTGAATCGACTTGTCATGGCTGCCGGAATAGTTGTATTCGGCAAAGAAGCTGTCCGGGGTTTCATTCATCCGCGCCAGCATATAGGTCGGCACCAGCTTGCCGGTGTTGGAGAGGGGATCGGTAAAGACAAAGCGCTGGTCGCGCAGGTCGGCAAAATAGGCGGCGGAGCTTTCCCGGGGCACGATAATGTAGGAGTAGTAAACGGTGTCGCCGTAGGCCTTGGGGGCGACCAGCAACTCCAGTCCGAACTCCTCGTGGCCGATTACATAGGGTCCCCCGCAGACGAAGGCCAGATCGACCTTCTCCTCCCGGATCAAACGGTTTATCTCGGCATAATCCTCTCGATCGATAAACTGCACCTGCATCGCAAGCTTCTCGCCCAGATAATCAAGAAACTGGCGATAGTAAGCGAAACCCTCCTTGGGAGTGATCATGCCGCCGACGGCAACCCGCAGGATTTCTCGCTCCGCCGGTACGGCCCCGTGGGTGATCGGCTCTTTCTGCCCCAGGTTTATTTTTTGCGGTTCCTCTCGATCCCCGCAACCGAGCAAAAGCAAGAGGATCAAGCCGATTCCCGCCAATGTTAAAATTTTCCGCGGCATCTCCCACCTCCTTAAGGCGGTTACGGTTTAACCACCCGGTAACGGCAAAACAGCTCGCCGGCACCGGTGGCCCGACAGGAAAGCAGCTCCAGGGACAAAAAAGGAAATCCCAGGGGGCGGGGTCCTGTAACCAAAGAAGTTGCCGCCCGATCCCCGGAGATTCGGGGGGTGATGGTGATCAGCAGTTCATCCACCAACCCCTGGCGCAGGGCCTGATAATTGAGGCCGGCCCCACCCTCGACCAGCAGATCTTCCACCCCCCGCCTGGCCAGATGCTCCCAGGCGGCGGCCAGAGACAGGATACCATCTTCTTCCGGAATCACCACCAGTTCAGCTAAGTTTTCCACCAAACCCCCAAGAACCCCGGCGCCCCTGGCCCCGGTGAAGATCAGCGGTGGGGGGCCGGTTTGGAAGATTTTACGGTCAATCACCGGCAGCCTGCCCGAGGCGCTGATCAGGGCGCGAATCCGTCCCGCTGGCAAGCGCCCGCCAACCCCGCGCATCTCCACATTTTCGGCCCGCAGGGTGCCGGCCCCGATCAATCCGGCCTGGCTGCCGTCCCGCATCTCCTCGAGCAAACGCCGATCTTCAGGGCTGGCCATTCCCGCCGGGCTGATCCGTCCGCACAGGGTCATGGCGGCAATCAAAACTGTTTTCATCGTTTATTCAGGGAGTTGAGGCGGTTACCAAGCATGGTTTGTCCCCGGATTCACTGGCTGTTGTTGCTTTTAGGGGTGCGTCCCGGTATGCTGCGGGACGCTTTGCCGGACCAGCCAAAAGGCGGCAAAGGCGCCCGATGCGCGTTGACCGTCAAGAGGATAGCAAGAGCCACGATGACCCTGCAAGCCCAAATACAACAGATTTTGCTGGTCCAGATCGATCAGGATGATCTGGCTTTCCGCTTCTCCCCCCTGGCTCCGGCCCTGGTTGAGGATTCCGCCCTGGCGGAGAGCATCCGCCGGGTGGGGATTCTCCACCCGCCCATTCTCAAGAAAAAACTGGACGACAGCTACCTGGTGATCTCCGGTCACACCCGGGTACTGCTGGCTGCCCGGATCCTGAGGCTGCCGGCCCTGCCCTGCCTGGTGCTGCCCGCCACCTGCGATGAGCCTCTGGCCCTGGAGGTGGCTTTTGAGGCCCTGGGGGCCAAAAGGGTGCCGACCCCCATGGAAACGGCCATCTTCTGCCGGCGGCTGGCAGAGTACCTCAGCGCCGAGGAGATCGCCGCCCGTTTTCTGCCCCGGCTGGGGCTGGCTCCCACTCCGTATCTGGTCAAGCAGGCCATCCGGCTGGCCGAGCTGGAGGAACCGTTTGCGGTGGCGATCCACCAGGGTCGTCTCCACGAAGCGGTGGGCCGGGAACTTCTCGATCTGCCGCTGCCCGATCGCCTGGCCCTGTTTGAACTGATCGATCTGTTGCAACTGAGCGTCGGCAACCAGAAGAAACTGGTCGCCATCTGCCGGGAGTTGTCCGGCCGGGATAACATCTCCCTGCGCTCGATTCTGGGCAGCGCTGAAATCCGGGAAATTTTCGACCATGGGGCGATGAATATCCCCCAGAAGAGCGCCGCCCTGATGCGTTATCTCACCGCCCGGCGCTTTCCGCAACTGACGGGGGCCGAGGCCGAGTTCCAGGATTTTCGCCACCGTCTTAATCTGCCCGCCAACTTCAGCCTGGAAGCGACCCCATCATTCGAGGATGACCGCCTCCGCCTGACCATCACCCTGCCCGGCCGGCAGGCCCTGGCTGAACGCCTCCCGGCCCTGCTGACCGCCGGGCGCTAACTTTTACCAAATTATTCATTCACCAACAGGTAACTTCCCTATGAACGAACTGACCATAATTCAGAAAATCGCGGTTTGGGCCCTGCCCCTGCTCTTTGCCATCACCATCCATGAGGTGGCCCACGGCTGGATGGCCCGCCGCCTCGGTGATCCCACCGCCCACCTGCTGGGCCGCCTCTCCCTAAACCCGGTTAAACATATCGATCCGGTTGGGACCATCCTGGTGCCGGGGATCCTGCTGCTGCTGGGCGGCTTTATCTTTGGCTGGGCCAAGCCGGTGCCGGTGGATTGGCGCAACCTGCGCGACCCCCGCCGCGACATGATGCTGGTGGCCGCCGCCGGCCCCCTCTCCAATCTGCTGATGGCCATGGGCTGGGGAATTATCATGAAGATCGGTATTGCCCTGGTCGAGGGGATGCCGATGCTGGGAATGCCCTTGGTTTACATGGGCGGGGCCGGAATTTTTATCAATTTAATTCTGATGGTTCTTAATCTGCTGCCGATCCCCCCTTTGGATGGCAGCAAGATCCTCTCCGGCCTGCTGCCGCCCCAGTTGGCCATCCAGTACAACCGCCTGGAGGGGGTGGGATTTTTTATCCTGCTGGCCCTGCTGGCCACCGGCGTTCTCGGCAGCATCCTCGGCCCGCCGATCTTCGCCCTGCGCCGCCTGATCTTCGCTCTGCTCGGTATTTAGCCAAAAGGGGAATCCCGGTCTAAATCCGGGCCACCGCCAGAAAGATGCTGTGCAGGGAGACCACCAGGACCAGAAAGATCCTGCGGGCCGGGTCCGGAGCCAGGCCCGGCAGGTGGTAGTGGATAATCTTTTGGGGGCAGCGAGCCAGGCAGTCGCCGCAGAGGGTACAGGAGATGCCGGGGCGTTGGCGGGCAAGATCGGCGGGGGTGAGGGCGTCGTACCGGCAGGTTCGGGTGCAGAGTGAGCAGTTGCTGCACCCGGCGGCGATCCTGAGCCGGAAGGGGGAAATTTTACCCAGCACCCCGGCCAGCAGGCCGATGGGGCAATAGCTGACGCAATGGGTCATCATCCCGTTGCGGCGGGAGACCAGAACCATGATCCCCACCCCCACCAAACCGAAAACGGCGGCGGCCAGCAGGGCCGGCAGCCAGCCCACCTCCAGCAGCCGCAGCCCCAGGGCGGTGGCAACCACCAAGAGCAGCAGCACCACCCGCAAGGGCCGCCGCCAGCGGGGCAGCGGCCGGGGTCTTTTCTGCACCCGACTGCTCCACCCCTCCCAGGCCCCGATATAGCAAAGGTGGCTGCACCAGGCCGGCCCCACCAGCACCACGGTGGCCAGAAAGAGGATGGGCATAAAGAATTCGGCCCCCCGGTAGATCGGCCCGGCGATAATCAGGGCCGGCACCGGCAGATGGAGCTTGCCGGTCATCAGCAACTGTTCGATCCCGGCCAGACCCAGCAGCAACTGGCCGAAAAAGACCAGGGAGAAAAGCCCCCAGATTCGCAGTCGCCAGCGGGCGCTGGCCGGGTCGAGTAATTTGCCGGTCAGCCAGGCGGCGTAAAGGGCCATCAGGAAAACCTGGGCCCAACCGGCGCCGGGCCAAAGGCGTTCGGCCAGCAGGATGGAGAGATCGAGACGATACTGGAGATGCCCCAAAACGGCGGCGGTGAGGAGAAAGGCGGCAATCTGCATGAAAAAAGAGCGGGTTAGGAAAGATATCCCAGCACGCTCTCTCCGGCCTTGACCTTGCGGCCGACCTCGACTTCAAGCTGGGTGGAGAGCGGCAGGTAGAGATCGACCCGGGAGCCGAAGCGGATCAGGCCGAAACGCTGGCCCCGGCCCAACTGATCGCCGGGCTCGGCCCAGCAGACGATGCGGCGGGCGATCAACCCGGCCACCTGGACCACCGCCAGTTTGCGCCCGTTGCCGGCATCCGCCACCACCCCGCAGGATTCATTCTTCAGAGCCCCCCGCACACTGTCGGCGGAATAGAAGGCACCGGGGGTGTAAACGATCCGCTCCACCCGGCCGGGAAAGGGGAAGCGATTGACGTGAACATTGAAGATGTTCATAAAGATGCTGAGCTTGTAAACGTGATCCTTAACGAAGCGGTCGTCGAAGATCCGCTCGATCAGGATAACCTTGCCGTCGGCCGGAGAGACCAGCACGTCCCCCTCGGGCGGTGCAACCCGCTCCGGATCCCGGAAAAACCAGAGGATAAAGATAGTGAGGGCCAGCAGCAGCAGGGTGGGCAGCAGAAAGCCCAGGATCGCCGCCAGCAGGGTGGCAAATCCGGCCAGCAAAATAAAGGGCCAGCCTTCGAGGGCGATGGGGATCCTGGGCTTGAGCATAAAATTAAAACTTCTTGCCGCGGGTGATGGCAATCCCGCCGGTGCGGACGATCTCCTGGATCCCGATGGGTCGCAGGATATCGATGATCGCCTGCACCTTGGTCTTGGATCCGGTCACCTCCACCACGTAGCTCTTGGGGGAGACATCCACCACCTTGCCCCGGAAGATGTCGATCACCCGCAGCACCTCGGCCCGGGTGCCGGCCTCGGCCTTGATCCGGATCAGGGCCATCTCCCGCTCGACATGGTCATGCTCCACCATGTCGGTGACCTTGATCACGTCGATCAGTTTATGCAACTGCTTGGTGATCTGCTCGATGATCGCCTCGTCCCCGTGGGTAACCAGGGTCAGGCAGGAAACGTCCTTCTCCAGGGTTTCGGCCACCACCAGGCTGTCGATATTGAAGCCGCGGCCACTGAAAAGTCCGGTGACCCGGGAAAGCACCCCCGGCTTGTTCTGCAGAAGTACGGAAATGGTATGTTTCATAGCGAGATTCCTGTTCATTTAAACTAAGAGCATTTCGGTGGTGGCCTTGCCGGCCGGCACCATGGGGTAAACCCCTTCCTCGCGGGAGATGACGAAATCCATCATCACGGTGTTCTTGGTTTTCAAGGCTTCCTTGATCACCGGCTCGACCTCGCTGGGCTTGGTGGCCCGCAGGCCCACCGCGCCGTAGGCTTCGGCCAGCTTGACAAAATCGGGAGCCACATCCAGGGTGGTGTGGGCATACTTCTTGTCGTAGAAGAGCTCCTGCCACTGGCGAACCATCCCCAGGTAGTTGTTGTTGAGGATGGCGATCTTGACCGGGCAGTTGTACTGACGGGCGGTGGCCAGTTCCTGGATATTCATCTGAATGGAGCCGTCACCGGCAACATCGATAACAATCTTGTCGGGAGCGGCCATCTGGGCCCCGATGGCGGCGGGAAAACCGTAACCCATAACTCCCAGCCCGCCGGAGGTCATAAAGTGGCGCGGCTTGTTGAAGTGGTAGAACTGGGCCGCCCACATCTGGTTTTGACCTACTTCGGTGGTGATGATCGCGTTGCCACGGGTTAGCTCGTGGAGCTTCTGAACCACGAACTGGGGTTTGATCACCCCGCTCTCCTCGAGATAACCCAGGGGGTGCTTGCTCTTCCACTCCTTGATCTGCTTGTGCCAGGCCTTGTGCTGCTCCTTGGCCCCCTTCTTGCTGAACTCCTGGTGCTGGTCGAACCAGACATTCATCGCGGTCAGGGCGTGGCGACAGTCGGAAACGATGGGAATATCGACCCGGACGTTCTTGCTGATCGAGCTGGGATCGATATCAACATGGATAATCTTGGCGTGGGGCGCGAAGGCATCGATCCGGCCGGTGACCCGGTCGTCGAAACGGGCGCCGACCGCAATCAGCAGATCGCAGTTGGCCACCGCCATATTGGCATAATAGGTGCCGTGCATCCCCAGCATCCCCATGGAGAGGGAGTCGGTGCCGGGGAAACCGCCCAGACCCATCAGGGTCATGGTTACCGGGATATCCAGTTTCTTGGCCAACTCGGTCAGGGGCTCGGCGGCGTTGGCGTTGATTACCCCGCCTCCGACATAAAGCACCGGCTTCTTGGCCTTGAGCATGAGCTTGCAGGCCTTTTCGATCTGGCCGGGATGGGGCTCATAGGTGGGCTTGTAGGTCCGCATCCGGATCGGCGTCGGGGCCGGAAAGTTGATCATCGCCGCGATCACGTCCTTGGGCAGGTCGATCAGAACCGGTCCGGGCCGGCCGCTGCGGGCCAGGTGGAAGGCCTCACGGATGGTGGGCACCAGATCTTCCGGGTTTTTAACCAGGTAGTTGTGCTTGGTCACCGGGCGGGTGATGCCGACGATATCAACCTCCTGGAAGGCGTCGTTGCCGATCAGCATGGTGGGCACCTGGCCGGTGAAAACCACCATCGGGATCGAATCGCAGTAGGCGGAAGCGATGCCGGTAACGGTATTGGTGGCGCCGGGACCCGAGGTAACCAGGGCGACCCCGACCTCCCCCTTCACCCGGCCGTAAGCATCGGCGGCATGGATCGCGGCCTGCTCATGCCGGACCAGGACGTGGGTAAGTTTGGGGGCCCGCAACAGTTCGTCATAGAGATCGATAACCGCCCCGCCGGGGAAACCGAAAATAACATCAACCCCTTGCTCTTCCAGGCATTTTACAAAAGCCTGCGCTCCTTTCATTTTCATGGTTATCATTCCTGCGTTTGGTTTTGCCGCAAAAAATCAGGCGGCGCTTTTATTGCCGACGCCGCCGAATTCTTGAGTAGCGACCGGAGATAACAACTGTTCCCGCGAGAGCCTCAAAGGAAAAATTCTTAATATAGTATGGGGGGCCGGCTTGTCAAGCAGCTTCGCGCCCCGGTTGGTCGTTTTCAGCCAAACAGGCCCGCAACCGGGGCCGGAGGCAATACGCCGGCGAGCCTGCCGCGACGCAGAAACTCCGCGATCGCCCCCCGCCCTTCCCGGCCAAGATCAACTGAAAAATCGTTAACATACAACTCGATATGGGAGCGCAGCACCGTCTCCTCCAACTCTCCGGCATGACGGCGAATGTAGGGCATGGCCGGGGCGGAGTCGGCAAAGGCCTGCTGGACGCTTAGCCTGATCGCCTGCTCGATGGCGGTGATTCGCTGTTGCCCCAAAGAACGGCGGGCGACAATGCCGCCCAGGGGGATGGGCAGGCCGCTGCTCTCCTCCCACCAGGCCCCGAGATCGGCCAGCATAACCAGACCGTGATCCCGGTAGGTAAAACGGCTTTCATGGATAATCACCCCGGCATCGATCTCACCTTTAACCAGGGCCGGCATGATCCGGTCAAAACGCATTACCAGAGGATTGCGGCAGTCGGGGGCAAAAAGTCCCAGCAGCATGGCGGCGGTGGTATAGCGGCCTGGCACTGCCAGGCGGCGGCCGGCCAGTTCCCCGGGATCCATGGGTTCACGGGCCACCAGTAGCGGCCCGCACCCCCGCCCCAGGGCGGCCCCGGCCCCCAGCAGCACATATTGATCCAAAACGTGGCCCAAGGCATGAAAGGAAAGTTTGCTGACATCCAGCTTGGCGGCCAGGGCCCACCGATTCAGGGTTTCCACATCTTCCAGTCGGGGCGGAGCAAAAACCGGAGCCCCGGGGACCAGGCCATGGACCAGGGCATGAAAGATAAAGGTATCGTTGGGACAGGGGGAAAAGCCCAGGGAGAGCGGGAGGCCGGAATCTTTCATGACCCCGCCCGGGTTAGCGGAACAACCGCCAGCTTCGGCAAGAGTCGGGCCATAACCTCAGCCTGTCGCCCAATGGCCTCGGCCAGACGCCAGCGGCTCAGGTCCCGATCCTCCACCATATTACTGATGCAACGGATCTCCAACAACGGCAAATCGAAGCGGCGGCAAACCAGGGCGACGGCCGCCCCCTCCATGTTTTCACAAAGCCCCTGGTGGCGGTCACGCAGGGCAAGTCCCCGTTCCCGGGTGGCGGTGGCGGCGTTAAGGGTCAGGAATGCCCCGCGATAAAAGGGGACAGCCAGCTCGGCTAGAAGCTCGGCTGCCTTGCCGGTGAGGGGGGAGCGCAGGGGGAAATCGCGAGTAACATCGAAATCGGTGGTACTGAATGGCTCGGCGCCGTGGGGGGCGGCAATGCCGAAATCAGCCAGAATCTCCCGCTCGGCCAGGCAGATATCGAGCAGCCCGGGAAGCCCGGCCGAGTTGGCCGACTCCTGCGGATAAAGCCCCCCGACCCCGCTCAGCACCACCCCGGCGCAAGATGAGGTCCGGGTGGCCAGATGGGCGGCGAGGGTGGCGGCGCTGGCCACCGGACCCACCCCGCAGACCAGCAAATCAAAGGCGGCGGACTGGGGGGATTGCCGCAGGAGATCCTGCAGGGGGGCCAGCTCCATGGCGGTGGCCGCCAGGACCAGCAACCTGTTGCGACCAACCGTTGCGGTCCCGGACGAACCGGGAGAGGACGGGGCCGTCCGGCTCATGCTCCGGGATCGGCAGGACCGGCCGGGCCCCGGCGCTTGATCTGGTTCCGCTCGTCCAGCACCACGATCTTAGGCTCGTGTTCTGGCGCTTCGTCGGGCGGATAGAGGGCATAGCTGACAATAATGATCATATCTCCAGCCAAGCCTTTACGGGCTGCGGCGCCGCGCAGACCGATCATTCCCGAACCGGCCGGCGCCTTGATCACATAGGTTTCAAAACGCTCGCCGTTGTTCATATTGTAAACGTGGACCTGCTCAAAAGGGATCAGCCCCACCGCTTCCATCAGGTCGGCATCCACCGCCAGACTGCCTTCGTAATGCAGCTCGGCGTCGATTACCGTCGCCCGATGGATCTTGGATTTCAACATCGATCTCAACATAATTCGGTCACTCTCGGGTTAAAGCTAACTTATTTACCCAGGCGCATTTCGGCCTGTTCAAGAAGCAGGGCGGGGGCGTTTTCCAGCTCCGCCACCTGCTGATAACGCTGGCGAGCCGCCGCCGCATCCCCCTGCCGGGCCAGCAACTCCCCGGCGCCCAGCAACCCCCAGGCCTCAAAGCCCTTGGTGGCGGCCAGTTCCTGGTAGTGCACGGCGGCCCGGTCATCCTCGCCCAGTTCGACCAGCACCTGGGCCAGATTCAGCCGCACCATGGGGTGACGGGGATCCCGCTTGGCCACGGAATCCAGCAACTCTTCGTAGGCTGCGGCCGCGGCCACCAGGTTGCCGGCATCGCGCTCGATGTGGGCCAGTTCGATCCGGCTCCAGATTCCGGCCCCGGTTCGCCGGTAGGAGGCAGCGACTTCGGCCAGGGCGGTCTCCCTGGCAGCCGGATCGGTGATCTGCATGGCCTGGGCCAACTGCACCGCCGCCCGGTCCGTCCGGGAGGAGATATACTGTTTGCTGAAACTGAAACCCAGCACCAGCACGATAATCCCCACCAGCAGGCCAAGCAGCGGCTTGGACCAGGTTTGTAGAAACTCCTCCACCTGGGGCGGCAAGTTCAACTCCTCCAGCACGCTTTTCCGGGGACCGGCTGCGGAGGCTACAATATTTTCGGGCTTGAAGATTTTTTTGTCTGCCACGGATTTTTCCTTGGTTCAACTGGTTATGGCGGTCCATCTGCCGGGGGCGCGCCTTTTTTATCCCTTTGCCGATCTCGGTCGGGTAGTATACTTATCTTTCCCCCAAAAATCATCCCGGATTTTCGGAGCCAGCATGGAAAACCCTTTTGATAACCGGATCCAGACGGTAAGCGAACTGACCAGATCGATCCGGGGGTTGTTGGAAACCTCCTACTCGATGGTCACGGTGACCGGTGAGATCTCCAACCTGCGCCGCCCCACCTCCGGCCACCTCTATTTCACCCTCAAGGATGCCGGGGCCCAATTGCGGGCGGTGCTGTTCAAGGGTCAGCAGCGCTACCTGACCTGCACCGCCGCCGATGGCCTGGAAGTTCTGTGCCGGGGCCGGATCTCGGTTTATGAGCCCCGGGGCGAATATCAAATTATCATCGATTTCATGGATAGCAAGGGGGCGGGACTGCTGCGGATCGCCTTCGACCGGCTCAAGGCCAAACTGGAAGCGGAGGGGCTTTTCGACCAGGCCCGCAAGAGGCCCCTGCCCTACCTGCCCCGCCGGATCGCCCTGGTCACCTCCCCCCAGGGGGCGGCGGTCCGGGATTTTCTGATCCAGGCACGCCGGCTCTCCCCCGGCACCGCCATCGAGATCGTGCCGGTCCGGGTCCAGGGCGAGGAGGCGGCGGGTGAGATTGCCGCGGCCATCGAACTGCTAAATCAACGGGGCCAGAGCGAAGTGATTGTCCTGTGCCGGGGCGGCGGTTCCCTGGAGGATCTCTGGGCCTTCAACGAAGAGGTGGTGGCGCGGGCCATCGCCGCTTCCCGGATTCCGGTGGTTTCGGCGGTGGGTCACGAGGTCGATTTCACCATCGCCGATTTCGTGGCCGACCTGCGGGCCCCCACCCCCACCGCCGCCGCCGGGCTGATTCTGCCGGAACGGAGCGCCCTGCTGGCCCAATTGCGGGAGCTGCAACGGCAACTGGCCTCGGCGATGAAACGGCAATTGGCCGAAATCCGACGGCAACTGGAGGCCGAACAGCGCCTGCTCCGCGATCCGGCCCGCCTCCTGGCCCAGCACGCCATGCGCCTTGATCATCTGCGGGCCGAACTGGCCCACGCCCTGCAAGGCAAGTTGCGCCGGCAGCGGGAAAGGCTGACCGGCCAGAACCACACCCTGCGCCAACTCGATCCCCGCCACCGCCTGCTGGCCCACCGGGGAACCCTGCAGGAGAACCAGTTGCGGCTCTCCTTTCTGGCTCGGCGCCTGCTGACGGAAAAGCGTAACCAACTGGGCCGGGCCGCCGCCATACTGGATGCGGTCAGCCCCCTGGCCGTGTTGAGCCGGGGTTACGCCATTGCCCGCCTCCCCGACGGCACCGTCCTGCGTTCGACCAGGCAGGCCACTCCGGGTACACCCCTGCGCCTGACCCTCCATGACGGCAACATAAACTGCCGGATAATCGGCGAACCATGATCACGGTTTGGAGAATAACAGTGCCGGGGGCTATACCTTATAGAAGTGTTCCTTTTCGGCCTGGCATTTGGGACAGACCCAATCTTCCGGCAGATCAGCAAAGGGGGTCCCGGGCTCGATGCCGTTGTCCTCATCACCCACCGCCGGATCATAAACATAACCACAAGGGCATTCATATTTGTCCATGATTAACTCCTGTACTCCATATAATGTTTGGCTGGTTGTCAGTGGTTGTCAACCAGGATGGTATGCCGGGCCTCCTCTTCACCCCCATGGATGTTGCAGTTGGCCTGGGCGACCAACCGGGTGGTCTGTGCGATGGGAATGGTGACCTCCAGGGTAAAATCGTTACTTTCCGGCCGATTAAAGGGGGAAAATTCCCAGCGGGCTATCTCCCGGTCATCGGCTTGCAGATAAACCCAGTTGGTGTGGTGAATGAAATTATTTCTACTGTGAGTTACATGCAGACGGATGGTTACTTCCGAGTTTTTGGCGCTGGTTGCGGGGGCGGAAATGGAGACGGCGGACTTGTTTGCCAGAGCCAGGGCGGGCGGGTGAACAGCGGCAGCCAAAGCCCCCGCAGCCATCATTTTCATAAATCCACGACGCTTAATCTTCATCATGATCTTCTCCTCCTCCTGGCTTTTACGGTTGCCGAAGCCTGCTGCGTGGAACCACCTCCGGTGGGCTGCCTACATATTGGCCAATATTGCCAAAGAACCATGGATCATTGCAAGAACAACCAGCAGAAAACCCACCTTCCTGTGGGTTGAAAAGGTCACCCTGATGACCCGCAAGCCGGTCAGCAGTTGAAAAATCAGGGTGAAAAAAAGCGTTATCCCAAGGAGCAGGATGATGGAAACTCCGGCAACGGTCATACAAGCCTCCTGTTGATCCGTGATGGCGATCGCTTTGTTATTCCTGGCAGAAAAAGGATCCGTCAAAGACCGGCGCACCTTTTTTCAACCAGATGGACCTGTTCTTCGTTTAGCAAGTGCCATACCGGTTTGTCAACCGGAAATAGCGCCGGATACCGGCTCGGCTTCCGGTTTTTACAACTGCCAATTATTCAGGAGGTTATGACTATGAAGAGATTGCTGTTGCGGCTGTTCCTTACTTTACCGCTTGTTATGGTGTCGTTTTCCTGCCTTGCGGCGACCGAGGATTACGGGGAGAAAAGAGAGGATGAGCGGGTTGATGACCGTCCTACTGAGACCATTATAGATCGACTCAAGCAGCAATTTGAGGAGCGGGACTCGGCAGTTGGCCGGTGTGGCCCGCTCCCGACCCAAAGAAACGAAAACACCGTTGAGCCGGGGGCGCACGATTAACCCGTAGTGTTACAGGCGGGCGGCCAGGCCGGAGGACCGCTCCACCCTGCGGCTGATCGCCGCAGCGATCACCGCTTCCGAACCGAAGATCTGCGCCCGCCGCCGGGCCCGGGAGATGGCAGTGTAGAGCAGCTCCCGGGTCATGATCGGGGAGGGCTCCCGGGGCATAACCACCGCCACTCGCTCAAATTCCGAGCCCTGGCTCTTGTGGACGGTCATCGCGAAAGCGGTTTCATGGCGGGGCAGCCGCGAGGGCAACAGCCGCCTTACTCCGTCGCCACCATCCGGGAAAAAGGCCCGCAATTCATGGTGATCCTCCGGAGAGTCCCAGATCACCCCCAAATCACCGTTGAACAGGCGCAGACCGTAGTCGTTGGCGGTAATCATGATCGGTCGGCCCCGGTACCATTCGCCGGCTGGCTTCAACAGGCCCGAGGCAGCCAACAGGCTACGGCAAAAGATATTGAGGCTGTCGACCCCGGTTTCGCCCCGGCGATGGGCGCAGAGCAGGCGAAAATCGTTGAGCCGGGCCAGGGCCTCGGCCACCGTATTCGCCTCCAGACCGGGCCGAAAACCCTCGACCAGCAGCCGCTGAAAATCCCGATCCCGTTCCAGCTCGACGGGGTCGGCCATCGCCACCTGGTTGGCTTGATCGTGGCGCAAAATGTCCAAGGCCGTCTCGCTCTCTCCTGCCTTGATCGCCCCGGTAAGAGCGCCGATCCCCTGTTCGGGATCGAAACGAAAACCCCGGTTGAGGGTGACCACGCAAGGGGCCAGACGATTAGGCTCTTTGCCGTCAGCGGCGGCGACGCAGATATCACCCAGAATGGAACCGGCCTCCACCGAGGCCAACTGGTCCTTGTCGCCCAGCAGGATCAGCCGGGCTCCGGGGGGCACTGCGGCAAAGAGCTTGCTCATCAGGGCGGTATCAACCATTGAGGCCTCATCCACCACCACCAGATCTGCGGCCAGGGGGTTATCGGCCCGGTGGCGGAAGCTGGTGGGGTTTTCCGGCTGATAGCCCAGGGCCCGATGGATGGTCATCGCCTTCTCCGGCAGGCCGGCCAGTTTCCACCGCCAGGGCGAATCGTCATCAACGGCGGCCGTAAGTCGCTCCTTCTGCTCCCGCACCGCCTCACCCAGGCGGGCCGCCGCTTTGCCGGTGGGGGCCAGCAGCAGCATCCGGGGCGGGGCCTGCCGGGTTTTGGCGGCCAGCAGTTGAAGCAGGGCCAGGACAAAAAAGATGATCGTGGTTTTGCCGGTGCCCGGACCTCCCGAGATCACCGTCAGCTGTTGACGCAGGGCGGTAAGCACCGCCTCCCGCTGTTCCGGGTCCGGGGAGATGCCGGCGGCCGTGGCCAGGGTATGCAGAGCCGCCGCCAACCCTTCGGCATCAATGGTGGTGGTCGGCCTGGCGGCCCGCTGGAGAATGGCGGCGGCCAGATCACTTTCATACTGCTGGTAGCGCCGCAGATACAACCGGTTATCTTCCAGAACCAGCGGGGTGAAGGAGCTGTCGACACTGGGCTCCCCCCCGCTTGCCGGGCAGGCCACCAGGGGGGAACGGGCCAGTTCGGCTCGCAAGGCCGCCGGTGGCGGAAAAACAACGGGGGCGGCGCCCTCCGGTCGAGGCAGGGGGCGGGCAGCCAACTGATCCAGTTCAATGCAGAGATGCCCCTGATCGATGGCCGCCCGGGCCAGGGCTCCGGCCAGCAGCACCGCCGGCGAGGCTTGAGGATCAAGGCGGCGCAACAGCCCGACCCAGTGCCGGTCAAACTCCCCCAGCACCTCCTCCCGGACCCAGCAGGCCAACAACCGGTCCATCGCTACGATTTGCCGGCCAGTTTGGCTTTCAACAGATCCCCCAGGGTGCCCATGGAACCGCTGGATTTTTTCCCGGCATACTCCTGGAAATCCTGCCGGTTGTCGTCATCCGCCCGGGTTTTGCCGTCAGCTTTACCTTTTTTGCCCGGTTTTACCGGCGCCGCCTCCTCGCTGCCGGCCGGAGGGGTAAGGGCCAGGGAGATCCGGTGGTTTTCCGGGTCGAGGCTCTCGACCCGAACCTCCAGTTCGTCACCAACCTGGGTTATCTCGCGGGGATGGTTGATCCGCCGACCGGCCCCCAGCTTGGAGATATGGACCAGGCCGTCGATCCCCGGAGCCAGGGAGACAAAGGCCCCGAAGTCGGTGAGCCGGACGACCCGCCCCCGATGGGAGGAGCCCTCCGGGAATAGTTGCGGGGTCTGCTCCCAGGGGTCGGGCAGGGTCTCCTTCAGGCTGAAAGAGTAGCGATCGCCCTCGAAATCCAGGCTTTTGATCACCACCTCCACCTGGCGGCCCGCCTCCAGATGGCTATGAACATCCTCCACCCGGCCCCAGCCGATCTCCGAAACGGGGATCAAGCCCTCGATCCCGCCGATATCGACAAAGGCCCCGAAATCCCGCACCGAGGTAACGGTGCCGGCCACCCGATCCCCCACCTTGAGGGTGCTGCGCAACTCCTCTTTGCGAACCTCCCGCTCCTGTTCCAGCAGTTGCCGGCGGGAGAGCAGAATATTTTTGCCCCCTTCGCGAAACTCCATGATCAGAAAGGCGAAATTCTCTCCCAGCAGGCTTTCCGGGTTTTCCACCCGGCGCAGATCCATCTGGGAATAGGGGCAGAAAGCCCGGGTGGAGCCCCCGATCTTCACCAGGAAACCGCCCTTGGTTTCCGCCTCCACCGTACCCTCCACCGGAATCCGACCATGAAAGGCCTCCTCCAGGTGGGCCTGGACGGCGCTGCCGCCCACCCTGGTGGTGAACAGCTTCTCCTGGTTCTTGTCGGCCAGGAAATAGACCTCCACCAGATCCCCCACCGCCACGGTGCAGTTGCCGGCGGCGTCGAGAAATTCAGCTTTGGCCACCGCCCCCTCGCTCTTGCCGCCAAGATCGATAAATATCCACTCCCGGGCGATCCCCACCACCGCGGCCTTGATCTTCTGGCCGGGCTGAAGTTTTTCGTCCGCTACGCCTTTCTGTTCAAAAAGTTCAGCAAAACCGCTCATTACCTTAAACTCCTCATGTTGTTTATAATTATTGCCGGCCCGCTCCGCAGAGGTTCCACGGTTTGTACCGCCAAAGAGCTGCCAAGGTCAACCGCTTTACCAGCCCAACCCTTAAACAAAAACTTCCCCCGACAGAGTTTCGATCAGGGAAGCGGGGGGGCGATGAGAGAAGATCCCGGCGGCCGGGCCCAGTTCGGGGTGCATCCCCCGCAGGAAGAGATAGAAAACCCCGCCAAAGTTGCGCTGGTAATCATAGCCGGGCATACGGGCCGTCAGATGGCGATGGAGCGCCACGGCATAGATATGGTACTGAAGGATATAGTGGTGTTCGGCCATCGGCGCCCCCAGCAGATCATGTTGATAATCGGCATGGATCGCTCCCAGCAGATTACTCTTGTAGTCAATGATATACCAACGCTCCCGCCAGTGAAAGACCAGATCGACAAACCCCTTGAGATAGCCCTGCAGGGCGGAAAATTGCAGGGTCCGCAACTGTTCGGGATAGCCCGGCGGCAGCCGGTCGGAATGGGCGGCAAAGGCCGCGGCCAACCGGGCGGGATCCAGAGCCTCTCCCCGCTGACAAACGGGAAAGGTGAAGGCCATCTCATTGAGCCGCTGGTGATCGGCAATATCCTGCAGGCAGAAGGGCTGGTCGGCGGTCAACGGGGTTTGCAACACTGCGGCCACCGCCCGCTGCAAGGCCGCCGCCTGATTTTCCCGGTCACCCAGGCCGAAGGCGGCCGTCTGGGCGGCGATGATCTCTCCGTGGCCGGCAGCGTCGGTGAAGGAGATCAGCTCGAAGATGCGATGGATCAGGTTGCCGGCCCTCAGCCCGGCCGGGAATTCGGCCAGGGGGACTTTAGCGGCCATCAGGGGGCTTAAATGGTGAGTCTCCGGGCCGGGCTTTACGGCCGTAGTCGGGCCGGCAGATTCCGGACCGGCGGCGGCATCATAATCGCGCCCGGCGCTTAAATCGGTGGCCTCGGGGGGCTTGGCCGCAGCCAATTGCGAAAAACTGCCCACTCGCCAGGCATGGGCGATCCCTCCGGAGATAACCCGGCAGGCAGCAGGATTGACCGCGGTCGCATCCTCCGGATTCAACCATCCCCCCCCCGGTTCCGGCAACGGCAGCGAGCGGATATCCCAGCTCTTTTCCGCCGCCACCCGTCGGGTCAGGCTGGCCAGAATCTCCTCCCGTTCCAGGGCAGCCAGACCGGGCTGCTCGGCTCCGTGCAACAGGTAGGCCAGGGCGGACTGTTCGTAGCCGGTGGCGGCCTCCCAGGGCACCAGGCAGCAGTGGCGGGCCCGGGTCATGGCCACATAGAGCAGGCGCAACTCTTCGGCGAACTGCTCCTCCCGCCGCCAGCGGCGCTGCTCATCACTGGGCGACAGGGCGATCTTCCCCGCCCGCTGGTCGGCCGGATCATGGTAGGTGAACAGCTCCTCCCGTTCATCGGTCCGCCGCCGCCCACTCTTCCAGAGGTAGGGGCAATAGACCACCGGAAACTCCAGCCCCTTGCTGCGATGGATGGTCAAGACCCGCACCGCTTCCTCGTCGCTTTCCAGCCGCAACTCATCGGCCTCACCGGCGTGGTTGCGCCCGGCAATGCTTTCGGCAAACCACTTAAGCAGGGCGGTGGCCCGCAGGTGCTCTTCCCTCTCCTGCTGGTGCAGCAGTTCAAAGAGGTGCCGGTAGTTGGTAAGCCGTCGCTCACCGTCCAACTCGCGCAACAGGCGGGCTGCCAGCCGCTTCTCCTCGCCGATCGCCCGCATCATCGCCATAAAGCCGCGCTCCCGCCACAGCAGCCCCCAACGGTTGAAATCATCAAGCCAACCCTGCCAGAGTTTTTCGTTCCGGGCCAGGGCGTTCAACTCCGTGGGGGTGGCGGCCAGCAATTCGGTGAGCATCGCCGCCCGACGCCGCTCCTCCCCGGCCCGGTCCAGCAGACCGTGGAGCAGGATGGCCAGCTGCCGGGCCTCGCGACTCTGGAACACCGTGGCCCGGCTGTAAACCACGGCTTTGATCCCCCGCTTGCGCAGGGCGGCCTGGATTGCCTCCGCCTGCTGATTGCTGCGGACCAGTACCGCGATATCCGGCGGTTGCAGGGGACGGGAACCGTCGGGCCCGGCGATCCGAGCCCCACCCTGCAAGAGGCCGACGATATCCGCCGCCACCAGTTCGGGCAGCAGTTTCTCCATCTTGCCGCTCACCGGCCATCTGCTCCGGGGGCCGGCCACCTGCCCGGCCAACTCCGGCGGCAGGGTCAAAAACTGCAGGGGTCGGCTACCGCCATGGCGACCGCCACGCCAGCAATCGCCGGCTTCCGGCCGGGGCTCGACCCTGGGAAAATCGATCTCCGGCACCGCAAAGGGGGCCGCCACCCCGCCGAACAGGGCGTTGACCGCCGTCACCATCCCCCGATCGGCCCGCCAGTTGACAGTCATGGTGTAGCGCTGTTTCCCGCTGTCCCGAGCGGCCCGCAGGTAAGCAAAGATATCGGCCCCCCGGAAACCGTAAATGGCCTGCTTGGGGTCGCCGATCAGGATCAGCCGGGATCGGTCCGGGCGGGAAGAATCTTGATGCCGGCCGTACACCGCCTGGAAGATCGCGTACTGAACCGGATCGGTATCCTGGAACTCATCGATCATGGCCACCGGATAACGGCCGGCGATGAAAGCAGCCAGGGGGTTAGGTTCCGCCCCCCCCAGGGCCTGCTCCAACCGGTAGAGCAGATCGTCAAACGATTGCATGCCGGCGGCGTAGAGGCGGGCCGGCAGCTCCCGGCGGGCAAGTTCCATCAGTCCGCCGATGGCCCGGGCCCGGTAGTGTTCGGAAAGCAGCGCCAGGGCGGCCAGATAATCGCGCCAGTACGAGAAAAAGGGGTGGGCTGGCACTCTCCCCTTTTTGATGGCGGCTTTCGGGCAAACCTTGGCCTCGGGATCGGTGAATTTTTCCGGAGTCAGCTCTTCACTGCCCGCCGGGACCAGAAAGGAGGCCGGTTGGAGGTCGGCCAGGTAAGCGGCCAGTTGCCCCACCAGGCCGGCGGCGATCTTGCGACCGATCTCCGCCCTGAATTCACTCTGTTCCAGGGTTGCCGCAATATCCGCCTGGTTTTCCCGCCAACACCGCCGGGCGCTGCTGAACGCCGCCAGCACCGCCGCCACCAGGGCCGCCGTGGTTTTCCCGGTCTCGCCCCCCCCGGTTGCCGGCCCGGATCGGCGAGCGCTCCCCGGTTCCACCGGAAAATAGCGGTGGCGGGCGGCGACGGTAGCGGCTTGGCGCCACTGCTCCATGCCGAAGCGGGAAGGCAACAGGGCCAGCAGCCGCGGATCGTCACGATGGAAAATGGTGGCCAGGTAGTCGTGGACAAGCTCCTCCAGAAAGGCGCTGATCTCGCTGACCAGCTCCAGCTCGAAGGGCATGCCGCTTTCAAAGGCCCCCTGCTGCAAAACCCGGTGACAGAAACTGTGGATGGTGGTCACCGCCGCCTGATCGATCTCGGTGAGGGCTTTTTGCAGCAGGAGCCGGTCCCGGTCCGGGTTGCGGCTGGCGGCGACCAGGGTGTCAAGGAGGGGATCGCGCCGGTCCCCGCCCTGCCTGAAGGCGGTTAATGCGGCCTGGAGCCGGGAACGCAGCCGCTCGTGCAACTCGGCGGTGGCGGCCTCGGTGAAGCTCAGGACCAGGATCTTCTCCACCGGCAGTTCCTGTTCCAGGATAAAACGCAGGTAGAGGGAGGTGATTGAATAGGTCTTGCCGGTTCCGGCACTGGCCTCGATCAGCTGAACCGGCGCCGCCGGCAAGGTCCCGGGATCAAATGGCAAGGTACCGGTCAGGGTTGCGGGCGGGGAACCGTTATTTTCCCGGGGAAGTTTCATGGTTGCGCAATCTAAGCCGCTCTCCCGGATTAATCAATCG
>JBLRWU010000013.1:8442-26775 GCA_047921155.1 Desulfurivibrio sp. | reverse complement strand
CGACCAGGTCGTCCAGGGCCTGGTCGATGCGGGGAAACCGGAAACTGAAGCCGCTCTCTTCCAGGACGGTCGGCTTGACCCGGTTGCCCTGCAACAGCATTGAGCTCATCTCTCCCAGCAGCAAGCGCAGCATAAAGCCGGGAGCGGGCAGTGGGGTGGGGCGATGCAGGGCTCGGCCAAGGGCCATGGTGAATTCGGCGTTGTTCAATATTTGCGGGGCGGTGCAGTTCACCGGTCCGGATATCGCCGGCTGCTCGATAAGAAAGGAGTATATCTCCAGCAGGTCATCAAGGTGGATCCAGGGAAAACCCTGGCGGCCGTGGCCCAGGCGTCCTCCCAGCCCCAGGCGGAAGGCGGGCAGGATCCTGCTCAAGGCTCCGCCGCCGGGACCCAGGACCACGCCCAGCCGAGTGAACACCACCCGATGTCCCAGTCGTTGGGCCGCCATGGCCTCCTGCTCCCAGGCCAGGCAAACCTCGGCCAGGAAATCGTGGCCGGGCGGTGATTTTTCCGTCTTCAGCTCATCATCGGCATACCCGTAGTAGCCGGCGGCACTGATATTAATCAGAGTCCTGGGTGGAGTGGTTTCGGCTCCGGCCATGGCCGCCACCAGATTACGGGTTGAAAGCACCCGGCTGTTCATGATGTTCTGTTTGTTGGCCGGGTTCCAGCGCCTGAAGATGGAGGTCCCGGTCAGGTTGATGATCACTTCCGCCCTGGCCGCCGCTTGTTGCCAGGGGCCCGGTCGGGTGGGGTCGCCGTTAACGATCTCGGCGGCGGCAGGCAGATTGCCGGCCCGACCCGTCGAGCGAACCAGGGCGCTGACCTGGTGCCCCTTGCCGACCAGGTGGTGGGCCAGGGCGCTGCCGACAAATCCTGTTGATCCAGCCAGAAAGATATTCATAGTTTTTTCTATGCGGGGTAGGGGGCCAGAGCCGGCGGGAAGGCTGATCAGGCGCCATCCCGGCCGCCTGATCAGTTCCGTGAAAAGGGGCTGCGGATTACCGTAGCCCCTCTGGTTAGCTTGGCTGGGGGACAGGGATTCGAACCCCGACAGGCAGAGTCAGAGTCTGCAGTCCTACCATTAGACGATCCCCCAGCATGATTGGGAAAGGAACCGCCTATATAAAAAGCCGACGAGGGGATGTCAAGACAATTTGCCTTAGACCTCTTCGGAAAGGGCCATTACCATGGCGCCCTTGGCCGTGGTGTTCAGCGGATCTTCGGCGATCCTCACCTCGGAAATTTCCACCGGCAGATTGACATTGCCCAGCGCTTTTTCGAAACGCTCTCTGAAGCCATTGGGCAGAACGGTGCCGCCGGCCAAAGCGATGGGAATGGGCTTGGCAATCTTGGGAATTTTCTCGGAGGAGTGCAGCACGTCCTGCAGGCTGTGCAGCAGGCTGTTAAGCAGATCGTCGTAGTAGATGTGCATGGCGGCTTCGGTGCGGTTTTTCGGGTTCTTGCTCAGGCTGAGGCTGCCCTCTTTGATGGTCTTGATCTTGGTGGCCGGTTCGCCCACCGAGGCCCCCACCATCTGGTCGATATAATCCCCGCCCTTCTGGATACTGTAGGTAATAACCGGTACCGACAGGTAGGAGAGGCAGACGTTGCACATTCCGCCGCCCATGCTGATGCCGATCCCGGTGAAATTGTCCTCGGCCAGCTCCGACATAACCGTGGCCAGCCCCTCGTTGATCGAGATCGGCCGGAATCCCAGGGAGGCCAGGAACATCTTGATGATCGATTCGTGGTAGATTACCGAGTTGGCGCTGTCGATGGGCTGGCCGGGCATACTGAAGCAGATCGCCTCGCCCTGCTTCTGGGGCTTGTTGATCAGGGTGTTGATGATCGCCTGCAGCACCGTAATCCCCTCATCCTCGCGGGAGCTGAGCAGCCCTTTCTCCATGGTGCGGCGGGTGTTGGTGTTGAACATGTTGGCGAAATGTTCGGCCGAATAGCCCAGAATGTAAAACATCCCGTTCTTTTCGAAAAAGGTGACCTCGTTCTTCACCAGGATCTTCTTGGTAAATTTGGCGTAGGGGATGGTGAAAAAGGCGTTGAGTTGTTTGACGGTGTGGATGTTTTTCCCGGTGTTCTGGGCCATCACAATGTGGCTGGTGCCGATATCAAGACCCACCGGCCCGCTGGGACGCTCCGCTTCCTCGCCGATCCCCTTCTCTCGTGAAACCACGGTTTTATGTGCGGCCTTGATCGCGCTGTCCACGTTACCCATTTCATCCATCATCGCTTCTCCTCCTTTTGCTTGGCCAACGGTTACGCAGCCTTATTGTTCAGGAACAAAGAGTAAAACCAGATTTTCGGGCAATGTTTGCGAAGTGGAGCCGGTTTGGCCGAAAATCCCTGGCATTGTACTTTTGGTGTGGTAAAAATTCTAGCTTATTTTTTAAGCTGACCGATGGTTGTCATGGCTCCAAATTAGGGAAATTATATTCGATGTCATCAATGCCCAACCAATATCCGGCCGATCTCAACCTGGCCCTGGCCCCGGAGCTGCCCATCACCGCCTGCCGGGAGGAGATCCTGGCCGCCATTGCCGGCTCCCGGGTGGTGATCATCGCCGGAGAACCGGGCAGTGGTAAGACCACCCAGATCCCCAAACTTTGCCTGCTGGCCGGGCGTGGTCGCCATAAACGGATCGGTTGCACCCAGCCCCGGCGGATTGCCGCCATGGCCATGGCTTCCCGGTTGGGGGAAGAACTGGGGGCAAGCGGCGGGCGGCTGGTGGGTTACCGGATTCGCTTCAGCGATCGCACCAGCCGGGAGACCAGGGTCAAATTCATGACCGACGGGATCCTGCTGGCCGAGGCCCAGGGGGATGGCGAGCTTGGCGAATATGACACCATCATTGTCGACGAAGCCCACGAGCGCAGTCTGAATATCGACTTTTTGCTGGGGATGCTTAAGGATCTTCTGGCTCGGCGGCCCGATTTGCAGGTAATAATCACCTCGGCCACCATCGATACCGGCAAGTTTTCCCGCCATTTCAATGATGCCCCGGTGATCGAGGTTTCCGGGCGGGCCCATCCGGTGGAGATCCGTTACCGGCCGTGGCAGGAGGGGGAGGGCGAGGGCGAGAGCTACGTGGAGCAGGCGGTGGCTGCGGTTAAAGAGATCGTGCGGGAGGAGCGTACCGGCGATATTCTCCTTTTTATGCCCACCGAACGGGATATCCGCGAAACCCAGGAAGCCCTGGCCGGGGCGCTGGATCATGCCGCCGGAAGAGCAGGGCGGGCCGGTGGTGGTGGGGAGGTGATCATGCCGCTCTATGGTCGGCTCTCGCCCGCCGAGCAGGCCAGGATCTTCCGGCCGGTTAAGGGGCGCAAGATCGTGCTGGCCACCAACGTGGCCGAAACCTCGATCACCGTGCCGGGGATCCGCTATGTGATCGATACCGGCCTGGCTCGGATCGCCTCCTACAATCCCCGGGCCCGGACCCACAAGCTGCCGGTGGTTCCGATCTCCCGTTCCAGTTGCGACCAGCGGGCCGGGCGTTGCGGCCGGGTCGGTCCCGGCATCTGCGTCCGGCTCTTCTCCGAGGAGGATTATCTCAATCGTCCCCTCTACACCCCCCCGGAGATTGTCCGCTCCAACCTGGCCGAAGTTATTCTGCGGATGGTGGCCCTGAAACTGGGGGAGCCCGCCGCCTTCCCCTTCGTCGATCCCCCCTCCAGCCGGGCGATCAAGGACGGTTACCAGCTCCTCGCCGAACTCGGCGCCATCGAGGAGGGGGGCGATCGGGGGCCCGGTCGCCCCCCGGTCAAACTCACGCGCCGGGGGCGGCTGATGGCTCGCCTGCCCCTGGATCCCTGTATTTCGCGGATGATCATCGAGGCCGGAGAAAACAACGCCCTGCGTGAGGTTTGCATTATCGCCGCCGCCCTCAGTGTCCAGGACCCGCGCCTCCGGCCCCCCGAAAAGGAGAAGGCCGCCGACGAAGTTCATCAGCGCTTTGTCGATCCCCGCTCCGACTTTCTCTTCTATCTCAAACTATGGGAGACCGCCCGCACGGTGGCGGCCCAGACCGGCAGTGTCGGCAAAATGCGCAAGTTCTGCGCCGGCCATTTTCTCTCCTGGCAGCGGATGCGGGAGTGGCAGGATATCCATGAGCAGATTCTGCGGATCCTGGCCGATGAGCGAGGTTTCAGTCAAAATGAGGTTCCGGCGACACCGGAGGCGGTGCATCGTTCCCTGCTCAGCGGCAACCTGCGCAATATCGCCCTGAAAAAAGAAAAAAATCTCTACCAGGGGGGCGGGGGACGTCAGTTGATGATCTTTCCCGGCTCCGGCCTGTTCAACCGGGGGCCGCTCTGGATCATGGCGGCGGATCTGGTGGAGACCAGCCGGCTTTATGCCCGGACCGTGGCCGCCATCGAACCGGAGTGGATCGAACCGCTGGCCCGACCCCTGATGCGATACAGCTACAGCGATCCCCACTGGGAGAAACGCCGGGGCCAGGTGGTGGCCCTGGAGCGGGGCACCCTCTTTGGCTTGCCGGTGGTGGTGGGCCGCAAGATTCCCCTGGCCCGGATCGATCGTCCCGAGGCTCGGCGGCTCTTTATCCAGGCCGCCCTGGTGGAGGGGGAGCTGCGGGGAGATTACCGGTTTATGACCCACAACCGGGAGCTGCTTGCCCGCCTGCGGGATCTGGAGGAGCGCAGCCGCCGCCGGGATCTGCTGGTGGATGAACAGGTGATCTTCGATTTTTACGAGCGCCTGCTGGGGCCGGAGGTTTATGACCAGGCCAGCCTCAACCGGCGGCTGAAGGAGCAGCGGGGCGATCAGTTCCTGTGGCTGCAAGAGGAGGAGTTGATCCGGCGGGAGCCGGAGGAGGATCTGCCGGAAAAATTTCCCTCCACCCTCCAACTGGGCGAGCTAACCCTGGCCCTCTCCTATCGCTTCGAGCCGGGAGCCGAGGATGACGGTCTCACCGTGACGGTGCCGGTGCACCTGGCCCCCCATCTTGAGCCGGAACTTTTTGAATGGCTGGTGCCGGGGATGCTGGAGGAGAAGATCTTTTTTCTGCTCAAAAATCTGCCCAAAAACTTGCGTCGGCCCTTGGTGCCCGTTCCCGGGACGGCGGCGGAACTGACCCGGGCCCTGCTGCGCCGCCGCACCCAAGCCGCCGCGCCGGGGTCTGGTGAAGGCCTCTGCCCAGCCTTGGGGCGGGAGATTTATGAAATGTACGGCTTGCGGATTGCCGGCACGGCCTGGCCCCAAGCCCAACTGCCGCCCCATCTGCGTTGCCGCTTCCGGCTGGTGGATGAGCGGGGAGGGGAGTTGGCGGTCGATCGGGAGCTGGCGGCCCTGGTACGCCGGGAGCCGGCTGCGGCCAACACCCTGCCGGCGGCGGACCTGGCGGCCATGCGGCGCCGTTATGAGCGGGAGATCCCCGGCCCGGCGGCCCTGCCGGAACTGCCGGGCCGCCTGCCGCTTACCGCCCCCGACGGCCGTCTCCTGGCCTATCTTTTCCCGGGTCTGGTGGAGGATGGCGATCGGATCAGGCTGCGGCTGTTCAGTGAGGAAGAGTCCTGCCGGGAGGCCACCGCGGCCGCGCTGCTTAAGCTTTACCGACAGGAGTTTTCCCGCCAGTTCAAAATGTTGCGCAAGGAGTGCCGGCTGCCCCGGGGGCAATGGCTGCTCTACGAAGGCCTGGGGGGATTTGAGCAGCTGGAGAATAATTTCTTCTCCTTTATCCTGAACGAAATTTTTGCCCTGGGGGGAGACGGTTTGCCGACGGCGGCCGATTTTGCCGCCACCGTGGCCCGGGTGCGTGAGCAGGGCTTCTATGGAGAGGGCCGACGGCTGTTCGAGCAACTCTTCGAGCTGCTGGGGCAACGGCGGGAGGTGCTTGATCTGTTGCTGCGTTTGCCCGCCGACCTGGCGGAGCAGTTGCGCCGCCGCCTGGAACAGCTGCTGCCCGCCGATTTCCCGGCTCCCTACCGGGCCGAGGATCTGCCCCGGCTGCATCGCTATCTCAAGGCCCTGCGGGTGCGGGGAGAACGGGCCTATGCCATGCCGGCCAAGGATCTCGCCAAGGCGGCCCTGCTGGCCCCCTACCACCAGCGGCTGAGCCGTTATCCGGACAGTGCTCAATATTCGGCGGCCAAACGGGAACTGCTCAAGGAGTACCGGCTGATGCTGGAGGAGTACGCGATCAGCCTTTTTGCCCAGGAGCTCGGCACCCTCTTCCCCGTCTCCCCCAAGCGCCTGGATGAGAAGTGGCGAGAGATTGAACAGGCATAATTTGCTGTTTCCGGCTTGACTTTGCCCGGTTCAGTTCACATGGTAGGCTGAATGTGACGGCTGATTCAACGAGGAGCGAAACTGAAATGGATGAACGGAAAAAACGCGCCCTCCTGCGGGCAGGCCTGGCTCGAATGGCCCATAATCCGGGGCAACGGGGGGTGAGTCCCTTGGCCGGTGAGCCCTGGGCGGTGCCCACCGATGTTTACGAAACCGAGCAGGCCTTCGTGGTTTATCTCGATCTGGCCGGCATCGAACCCGCCGCCATCCAGGTGATTGTCGAGGAGACCAGGCTGACCGTTTCCGGTGAACGGAACTATCCCCTGCCGGAGCAGGTATGTCGGGTCCATCAACTGGAGATCGAGCAGGGTCGCTTTGCCAAACGGATCAATCTGCCCATGCCCATCGAGGTCGACGCCGCCGAAACCAGGCATCGCCATGGTTTTTTGCTGGTTACCCTGCCCAAGCAGCGCCGCCGCCGGATCAAAATAGAGGTTCGCTAGAGGTATATCATGACTGACAAAGAACAGGATCCTCAAAAAGTTAATCCCGCCAATCTGCCGGTGCCGGAAGAGTTGCCGGTGCTGCCCCTGCACGGCTTTGTTTTTTTCCCGGGGATGGGTTTTCCCATGCAGATCAGCCACCCCTCCTCCAAGCAGCTGGTGGATGATGCCATCCTCAAACATCGCCTGGTGGCGGTGGTCACCCACCGCAAGGTGGAGGAGACGGGGAGTGGCGGGGCGGCTGATTCCGAGGAGGTGATCGATCCCACCCGCGGCGGCGACGGCCGGGCTCCCATCCCCGAGCAGCTCTATCCGGTGGGGGTGGTGGGTTATATCCACAAGCTGGTCAAGTCCGATGACGGGGTTTACCAGGTGCTGATCAGCGCGGTGAAAAAACTGCGGATCAGCGAGTATACCCAGCGTGAACCCTATCTGGTGGCCAAGGTGGTCCAGGTGCCCATGGCGGAAGGGGGAGACCAGGAAACCGAGGCGATGCTGCTCAATCTCCGCAACCAGTTCAAGAAGATGGCCGAACTGGGGGGTACTCCCGCCGAGTTGTCGATGACCGTAAACGCCCTGACCAACCCCTTTTATGTGGCCTATCTGATCGTCTCCCAGGTGGGGCTGGGCCTGGAGGAGGAGGAGGAGATCCTGGAGATTGATGACCTCAAGACCCTGCTCAACCGGGTGGGCCGCGAGTTGAACAAAAAACTGGAAACCGTGGAGATGAGCCACGAGATCCAGAAAAACATCAAGCAGGATATGGATAAGAAGCAGCGGGAGTTTTACCTCCGCGAACAGTTGAAGGCGATCCGCAAGGAGCTGGGCGAGGAGGATGAAAATCTTGACCTCAAGGAACTGCGGGAGAAACTGGCCGAGACCGAACTGCCGGAAGAGGCCCAAAAAACCGCGGAAAAGGAGCTCAACCGGCTGGGCCGGATCTCCCCATCCTCGCCGGAGTATACCGTCTCCCGCACCTACCTGGACTGGATTCTCGACCTGCCCTGGCTGAAAGCTTCCGAGGACAACCTCGATATCGAGCGGGCCGCCCAGACCCTGGATGAGGAGCATTACGGCCTGGACAAGATCAAGAAACGGATCATCGAATTTTTGGCGGTGCGCAAGCTCAAGCAGGATATGCACGGCCCGATTCTCTGTTTCGTGGGGCCGCCGGGGGTGGGTAAAACCTCCCTGGGCCAGTCCATTGCCCGCAGCATGGGGCGTAAATTCGTGCGGATCTCCCTGGGCGGAGTGCGGGACGAGGCCGAGATTCGCGGCCATCGCCGGACCTACATCGGCGCCCTGCCGGGACGGATTATCCAGAGCCTGCGCAAGGCCGGTTCAAGTAACCCCCTCTTTATGCTCGATGAGGTCGATAAGCTGGGGATGGATTTCCGGGGCGACCCCTCCTCGGCCCTGCTGGAGGTGCTGGATCCGGAGCAGAACTTCTCCTTCTCCGACCACTACCTGGAGATCCCCTTCGATCTCTCCAAGGTGATGTTTATCACCACCGCCAATCTGCTGGACAGTATCCCCGGCCCCCTCCGGGACCGGATGGAGGTGATCGAGCTATCCGGCTACACCGAGGATGAGAAGCTCCATATCGCTCGCCGTCATCTGCTGCCCAAACAGCTGGAAGCTCATGCTTTAAGCGCCGATGACCTCAAGTTCAGCGACGAGACCCTGCGGGAGATTATCCGTTCCTACACCCGGGAGGCCGGAGTGCGCAATCTGGAGCGGGAGATCGGCGGGGTCTGCCGGGGGGTGGTCAGGAAGATCGTGGAGGGCCATAGCGGCCTGATCGCGGTGGAGACCGCCGATCTGGTGGAATACCTGGGGCCGGCCCGCTTCTTCTCCGAAAGCCAGGCCCGCACCTGGGGCCCCGGCCTGGCCACCGGCCTGGCCTGGACCCCGGTGGGAGGCGCCCTGCTCTTTATTGAAACCGCCAAGATGAAGGGCAAGGGGGGGCTCAACCTCACCGGCAAGCTTGGTGAAGTGATGAAGGAGTCGGCCTCCGCCGCCCTGACCTATATCCGCTCCCACGCCAAGGCTTTGGGGATTGATGAAAAGGTGTTCGCCCAGAGCGATATCCATGTCCATGTGCCGGAAGGAGCAATCCCCAAGGATGGGCCTTCGGCCGGGGTGGCCATGGTGGTCTCCCTGGTATCCCTGCTCACCGGTAAACCGGTCAGCCGCAATCTGGCCATGACCGGGGAGATCACCCTCCGGGGCGACGTGCTGCCGGTGGGCGGAATCAAGGAGAAGGTGCTGGCGGCGGTCCGGGCCGGGATCCACGAGGTGATTCTGCCCAAGATCAACGAAAAGGATCTGGCCGATCTGCCGGCCAGCGCCCGGGACACCCTCACGGTCCATCTGGTCCACGATATCAACGAGGCGCTCAAGGTGGCCCTTACGGATGGTGGCCAGAAATGAAAAGGAAAAATTGTCGATGAAGGTTATATTGGCCAAGCATGCCGGCTTTTGTATGGGGGTGCGGCGGGCGGTGGAGACCACCCTGAAGCTGGTGGAGACCAGGCAGGCCCCGATCTCGACCTTTGGCCCCCTGATTCACAACCCCCAGGTGCTTGATATGCTGGCGCAAAAGGGGGTGCATGTGCTGGAGGAAATGCCGGCCGATACCCGGGGAACGGTGGTGATCCGGGCCCATGGCGTGCCGCCGGCCAGCAAAAGGCACCTGGAGGAGAGCGGGGCGGTGGTGGAGGACGCCACCTGCCCGCGGGTGGTCAAGGTGCAGGCGATCATCGACAAGTATCGGCGCCAGGGTTACACCACGGTGATCGTCGGTGACCGTGACCATGCCGAGGTGGAGGGCCTGATGGGCCACGCCGGCCGGGCCGGGCTGGTGGTCAGCCGGATGGGCGATCTCGACGATCTGAAGCTGAGTCCCCCCTACATCGTGGTCAGCCAGACCACCCAGGATGAGGAGATGTTCCAGGCGATCACCGTCGCAATTCTGGAGCGTTACCCCGGCGGCAAGGTGTTCAACACCATCTGCGATTCCACCCATAAACGCCAGGACGAGGTGCGGCAGATGTGCCGTGAGGTGGAGGCCCTGGTGGTGGTGGGGGGGCGCAACAGCGCCAATACCAAGCGCCTGGCCGAGATCGCCGATGGTTTGCACTGCCCGGTTTTCCTGGTGGAGACCGAAAGTGAACTGGACCCGGAAAAATTGCAGGGCTACCGGAGTGTGGGGGTTACGGCCGGGGCTTCGACTCCGGCCTGGATCATCCGCGAGGTGGTGGAAACCCTGGAATCGATATAGGACAGACAGACGATGCTGAGTTGGTTTAAGAAAAAATTGGGTGGAACCGAGCAGCCCGAAGCGGTTCCGGTAACTGAGCCGGCAGTGGTCACTCCGACGGCCGCCGATGAGGCCGCCGCGCCTTCGCTTCTGGGCCGGCTACGGGAGCGGCTGGGCCGCACCCGGGAAAGTTTCGTTCAGCGGATGGATGAACTGTTCCTGGGCAGAAAGGTGATCGATGCCGAACTGTTCGAAGAACTGGAAGAGATTCTGATCACCGCCGACCTGGGGGCCGCCACCGCCGCCGAGCTGCTGGACCAGGCTCGGGCCCGGGTCAAACGTGATGCCCTGGACGATCCCCGGGCCCTGCGGGAGATCCTGCACCAGTTAATCCTTGGTTATCTGGCGCGGGTTGATCGTCCGGCCGAGTTGGTGGTGCCCCCCTCCGGGCCCTTTGTGATCATGGTGCTGGGGGTCAACGGGGTGGGCAAGACCACCACCATCGGCAAATTGGCCTGGAAATTCAAGCAGGCCGGGCAGAAGGTGTTGCTGGTGGCCGCCGACACCTTCCGGGCCGCGGCCATCGAGCAGTTGCAGATCTGGGGCAAAAGGGTGGATGCCGAGGTGGTGGCCCAGCAGCAGGGGGCCGATCCCTCGTCGGTTATTTACGATGCCTTCGATTACGCCCGGCCCCGGGATTTCGACGTGATTATCGTCGATACCGCCGGCCGCCTGCACACCAAGGTCAATCTGATGGAGGAGTTGCGCAAGATCAAGCGCGTGATGGATAAAAAGATCCCCGGCGCCCCCCATGAGGTGCTGCTGGTGATCGACGCCACCACCGGCCAGAACGGGATCTCCCAGGCCCGGCTCTTCCACGAGGCGGTGGATGTTTCCGGTTTGGCCTTGACCAAGTTGGACGGCACCGCCCGCGGGGGTATTGTGGTCAATATCTGCCGTGAATTCAAGATCCCCATCCGCTTCATCGGCATCGGCGAGCAGATGGAGGATCTGCGCGATTTCGAACCCCACGAGTTCGTCAACGCCCTCTTCAACCGAGCCGGGACCGAACGTGATCCCGCCCCGCCATCCGTAGCCGCAGCTCCGTGATTATCTACCAGCGTCATGGCGGGGGAGCGACCCCTCCGGGTCCGGGTTGCGGCGGTTGTCTGCTGCTCCTGGTTATCACCCTGCTGCTCCTGGGGGGAGCCCCTCTGCTGATCAACTTCTTCGGCATGCTGCTGCTGGCTTTGCTGCTGCTGGTTCTGGGCGTTATTACGGCCTTCTGGTGGTTTTCCTGGTATGTGCGGCGCCAGATCAGGCGCTATGAGCAATCCCAGAGCGAGTCCCACAATATCTTCGTCCATCTGCTGATCCATATTCTGGTCCGGATCGCCCAGTTGGACGGCACCGTCACCCGGGCGGAAACGGCGGCGATCAGCGACTTTTTCCGGACCCACCTGGGGTATGGCCATCAGCAGTTGTTGTGGGTGAAGGAGTTGATCAAACAGGCGATGGCCTCCCCCCTGACCCTGGATGACCTGCTCAGCGATTTCCGCCGCCGTTTCGGCTACGAGTCCCGGATGATCCTTCTGGAGCTGATCTACCGGGTGATTTTCGTCAATGCCCAGGTCAGCGAGCAGGAGCTGGCCATTCTCCAGCGAATTGCCGATTTCCTGGAGATCCATCCCTACGACCACCAGGCGATCCGGGCCAAATACCAGGCCCGGGCCCGGGGGGTGGAGAGCGAGACCGGTCGGGAAACCCGCTACTATCAAGTCCTGGGACTGGCTCCCGGGGCCGATTTCGCCCGGATCAAGGCGGCCTACCGCGAGCTGAGCAAGCAGTACCATCCCGACAAGGTTAACCATCTGGGGGAAGAGTTCCGCCGGGTGGCGGAAGAGAAGATGAAAGAGATCAACGAAGCCTATCAGTATCTCAAGAAAAAGTTCCCGGGGGCCGGCTGACCCGGAAGTTGCGATCCAGGAATTCGCACTCCGCCGGCGAGAGGTCGAAGCGGATTTCGGCTTCGCGGATCAGCACGCAACGATCCTTTTCCGGATTGTCGGAGAGGCACTCGGCCACCCAGGCGATGGCCCGGCGCACCTTCTCTCCCGGCGGCTGCAAATTGTTTCCCTCGCCCATGCTCTACCCCTCCCGCTTGAAAAACAGCCCGCCCAAGGGCGGTACGCTGATCCGGATATGGCAGGGTGCCTGGCCGAATGGTTCGGCGATGGCCTCCCTGACCTCGGGATTATTGATTCCGCTGCCGCCGGCCTCTACGGTGTCCGAGCAGAAAACCTCCCGGTAACGGCCCGGTTTCGGCACCCCCAGCCGGTAGCTGTGGTGGACCTGGGGGGTGAAGTTGAAGATACAGACCACAAAATCATCCCGGTTTTCGGCAAAGCGGGCAAAGCTGATGATGCTGTGATCCACATCGTTGAAGTCCAGCCACTGAAAACCGGTATGGCTGAAATCATCCTGCCACAGGGCCGGAGTCTCCCGGTAGAAATGGTTCAGGGCCCGGACGAACTGTTGCAGTTGGTGGTGTTTTTTCTCCTGCTCCAACAGATGCCAGTCCAGGCTGACCTTGCAGTACCACTCTGAAACCTGACCAAACTCGCTGCCCATAAAGAGCAGTTTTTTGCCGGGATGGGCCCAGAACAACATAAAGAGCAGGCGCAGGTTGGCGAAACGCTGCCACTGATCCCCCGGCATTTTTTGCAGCAGCGATCCCTTGCCGTGGACCACCTCGTCGTGGGAGAAGGGGAGGATGAAGTTTTCGGAAAAGGCGTAAAGCAGCGAGAAGGTCAGAGAGCCGTGGTGGTATTTGCGGTAGAGGGGATCGGTGCTGAAATAGTCCAGGGTGTCGTTCATCCAGCCCATGTTCCACTTGTAGCCGAAGCCCAGGCCCCCCGCCACCGCCGGCTTGGAGACGCCGAAGAAGCTGGTGGACTCTTCGGCGATCATCATGATATCCGGATACTGGTCGTAAACGATGGTGTTGAGGTGTTTTAAAAACTCGATGGCTTCGATATTCTCCCGGCCGCCATGCTCGTTGGCCACCCACTCCCCCTCCTTGCGGGCGTAGTCCAGGTAGAGCATGGAGGCCACCGCGTCCACCCGCAGGCCGTCGATATGGAAACGATCGAACCAGAAGAGGGCGTTGGCCAGCAGGAAGTTGGTCACCTCCTTGCGGCCGTAGTTGAAGACCAGGGTGCCCCACTCATGGTGGGCGCCCTTGCGGGGATCCTCGTGTTCATAGAGGGCGGTGCCGTCGAAACGGCCCAGGCCGTGGCCGTCGGTGGGGAAGTGGGAGGGGACCCAGTCCAGGATCACTCCGATCCCGTGGCGATGGCACTGATCCACCAGGTAGGCGAAATCGTCCGGGGTGCCGAAGCGGCTGGTCACCGCGTAAAAGCCGATCACCTGGTAACCCCACGACTCATCCAGGGGATGCTCCATCACCGGCATGAATTCGACGTGGGTGAACCCCATCTCCAGCAGGTAGGGGATCAGGGCATCGGCGATCTCCCGGTAGTTCAAAAAACGGGAGGGGTCGGCCGGGTCGCGGCGCCAGGAACCCAGGTGCATCTCGTAGATGGCCAGCGGCTGCCGGTAGGTGGATTGCCGCCGCCGGGCCGCCAGCCACTCCTGGTCGTTCCACTGGAAATTGTTGATATCGTGAACCACCGAGGCGGTCTTGGGGCGGATCTCGCTGAAGAACTGGAAGGGGTCGGTCTTTTCCAGGATCGCGCCCTCCTGGGTGCGAAGCTCAAATTTGTAGGGTTCACCGGGGCCGATCTCCGGCAGAAACAACTCCCAGACCCCGGAGGAGCCCAGGACTCGCATCTGGTGGATCCGCCCGTCCCAGTAATTGAAATTGCCGATGACGCTGACCCGGCGGGCGCTGGGGGCCCAGACCCGAAAGATGGTGCCGCTGATCCCGTCGATGGTGAGGGGGTGGGCTCCCAGTTTGTCGTAAAGGCGGTAGTGGGTGCCGTTGTTGAAGAGATAGCGGTCGTAATCGCTGAGCTGCGGCCAGAAACGGTAGGGGTCGTGGAAGCGGTGTTCGGCCCCGTCGTGGTAATGGGCCTCGAAACGGTAGGGGAAAAATTGCCGACAGCCGGGCAGGACCAGTTCAAAAAGGCCCTCCTCCCGGATTTTGTACAGCTCCCGCCGCTCCTCCTCCCCCTCGCCGCTGAGCAGAAAAACCGCCGTTGCCGCCGGCTGGTAGCAGCGGATTACGGCGCCGGGCCCCGGCCCTTCCGGCCCGGCCGCTTCGGCCGGACCCAGCATCTGGAAACCCAGGACCTGGAAGGGGTCGTGGTGGTCCGAGTTGATAACCCGATCGATATCGTGCAGCAGGGAGCCAGTCATCTTTTTTTCAACCTGAGGTTGGGGGCTTAAAGTAGGGGCAGCGGGTGCGGTCACGCGCTTCCTGTTTCCGGTCACCTGTTGTAGCACAGGTTGAAAGGGACTGACAAGCATTGATAGCCCATCTTGACGAATGCGGGTCGGCGATGCTAGACTGACCAGGTTCCTTTTGCCCCTCCGCCCCCCGCGGGGCCAAACGACTCTTGCTCATCGGACTCCCAACCGTGGAAAACTTGCAGGACCATTTTCTGATCGCCACCCCCCAGATGTCCGACCCCCGGTTCCGGGAGTCGGTGATCTACCTTTGTGTCCACAACCGCGATGGGGCGATGGGGTTGGTGATCAATCAGCCGGTCAAGGATGTCCGGCTGGAGGATATTTTTCTCAATGCCGGAATTCCCTTGCCGGAGCGGCCCCTGGGAAAGGTTTACCTGGGGGGGCCGGTGGAGACCGGCAGCGTCTTTATCCTTTATTCGGCGGAATACAGCATTGTTAACCAACTGGCAGTCAGTGCCACGGTCTCTCTTTCCCGGGATCCGCAGATGCTTTATGACCTGGCGGCCGGGCTTGGTCCGCGCTCCTATCTGGTCACCCTGGGCTATGCCGGTTGGGGGCCGGGCCAGCTTGAATCAGAGCTGAGCGTGGATGGCTGGCTGGTGCTGCCCGCCCTTGATGAGATCATCTTTCACACCCCCGATCATCAGAAATGGCGCCAGGCCGCCCGGGCCCACGGGGTTGAGATCGGGCTCTACGGCAGCGTGATCGGTTCCGCCTGAGGAGAAAAGCATGAATGAAAAAGAGAAGGCGGTTGCGCCGGTTAAGATCCGGATCAACCCACCGGTGTTTGTTATTTCCGCCGTTTTGACCGTGGCCTTTGTCGCCTTCGCGGCCCTGGCCACCGAAACCGCCGGCCGTTTGTTCTCCGCCACCCAGAGCTGGATCACCGAGTCCGCCGGCTGGTTTTATGTCCTGACGGTGGCCGGTTTTCTGGTTTTCGTGGTCGCTCTGGCGGTTTCCGGTTTCGGCCGGATCAAGCTGGGCAGTGACCACAGCGAGCCGGATTACTCCTACGGCTCCTGGTTCGCCATGCTCTTTTCCGCCGGCATGGGGATCGGCCTGATGTTCTTCGGGGTGGCGGAGCCGGTTATGCACTACGTCAGCCCGCCGGTGGGCCCACCGGAAACCGCCGAGGCCGCCCGTCAGGCCATGCGGATCACCTTCTTCCACTGGGGGGTCCATGCCTGGGCGATCTACGCGGTGGTGGCCCTCTCCCTGGCCTATTTCGCCTTCCGTCAGGGCCTGCCCTTGACCATCCGCTCCTCGCTCTACCCCCTGATCGGCGAGCGGATCCACGGCCCCATCGGTCACGCGGTGGATATCTTCGCCGTATTGGGCACCATCTTCGGGGTGGCCACCTCCCTGGGGTTGGGGGTGGTGCAGATCAACTCCGGCTTGCACTACCTTTTCGGCATTCCCACCGCCGTCACCACCCAGGTGATCCTGATCTTCGTGATCACCGCCATTGCCACCATCTCGGTGGTGCTGGGTCTGGATGGCGGTATCCGTCGGCTTTCGGTGCTCAACGTGGTGCTGGCTGCCGGCCTGCTGCTCTTTGTACTGGTGACCGGACCCACGGTCTTTCTGCTCCAGACCCTGGTGCAGAATACCGGGATGTATATCTCCTCTCTGTTTGAGATGACCTTCAACCTTTATGCATATGAACCCACCGACTGGATCGGCGGTTGGACCCTTTTCTACTGGGGCTGGTGGATCGCCTGGGCCCCCTTTGTCGGGATGTTCATCGCCCGGGTTTCCCGGGGTCGGAGTATCCGCGAGTTCGTGGTCGGGGTCCTGCTGGTGCCGGTGGGGTTCACCTTTATGTGGATGACCTTTTTTGGCGATACCGCCCTCCATATGATCATGGTCCAGGGGATCGGAGCCCTGGCCGAGGCGGTGGCCGCCGATACCTCGGTGGCCCTGTTCCAGTTCTTCGAATATCTGCCCCTTTCCGCCATCACCGCCTTGGTGGCCACCCTGCTGGTAATGACCTTTTTCGTGACATCATCCGATTCCGGTTCCCTGGTGGTGGATATCCTCACTTCGGGGGGGCATGAGGAGCCCTCCCCGGTCTGGCAGCGGATCTTCTGGGCGGTGGTGGAGGGGATCGTGGCGGCGGCCCTGTTGCTGGCCGGGGGGTTGGGGGCCTTGCAGACCGCCACCATCGCCAGCGCCCTGCCGTTCACCGTGGTGATGATTCTGATGTGTTGGGGCTTGCTGCGGGCTTTGCGGATCGAGGGAGTGAAAAGGATCAGTCTGCGCGAAGCCCGGGTTATGCCCCGGGGGCCCCACGCCGCCCTCAACTGGCGGCAACGGCTGCGGGTCCTGGTGCATCACCCCAAAAAAAGGGAGGTCCTCGATTTCCTCGAAAATACCGTCAAGCCCGCCCTGGAGGAGGTGGCGGCCGAACTGCGGCAACAGGGGCTGACGGCCCGGGTCGAGGAGGGCGAGGATGGCCGGGTCTGGCTGGAGGTGGCGCGGCCGGGTGACGAGGTGGATTTTTTCTATTCGGTGCGGCCCCGGCCCTACGAACCCCCGGCCCTGGTGATGCGGGACACCCGCTCCGACCGGGTTGAGGCCCTCAAATATTACCGGGCCGAGGTCCATCTGCGGGAAGGGGGCCAGGACTACGACATCATGAGCTGGGGCAGGGATTACGTGATCAGTGATGTGCTGGAGCAGTACGAGCGGCACATCCACTTCCTGCTGAGCAATAAGTGAAAACGGATTTACCGCTAACTTTTTATTTTAAGAGGAGGTTGTTATGGTTGGGCGTTGGTTCGGGGGGGTGCTGGGTTCCGGGCTCTGGCTGTTGAGCGGGGTCTCGCCGGCGGCGGCCCTGCCCCCGCTGGAGGGAGAAGATTACCGTCTGGAGTTCTATGGTTCCGCCCGGGTGCAGGTGGAGACGGTACGGCCGGACAACCGGCGGGAGATGGGCTCCTACACCGGCTTTCGCGACGCCTATTCCCGGGTCGGGGTCAGCGGCGACTATCTCCTCAGCCCGGAGGTCACGGTTTTCGGCCAGCTTGAACTGCCGCTGGACCTGGTCAACTGGGAGATCCAGGACCCCTTCGACCACAGCCAGGATGTTCGGGTGGCCAAAATCGGGGCCCGGGGCGATTTCGGCTCGTTTTCCTACGGCAAGATGTGGATGCCCTATTACAACGCCATCGCCTATCCGGTGGATATGTTCAGCAGCTACTACAGCGGTTTCGCCACCTTCACCACCTTCCGTCTCAGCAACACCATCAGCTACTACAGTCCGGAGTTCAGCGGCTTCTCCTTTGCCCTGGGCTGGAGCCACGACAATGGCGACGGTAACAGTGACCGGTTTCAGGCCACCGGCAGCTACTCCGTTGCCGATACCACCCTGGCGGTGGGGGTGGATCGGCTGCGGAAGGATTGGCGAATCTGGGGGATCTCCCTGGCCCACACCTGGCAGCAGTTCTATGTCGGGGCCAAGCTGGAGATCCATGACAGTGATATTGCCGGGGGTTACGGGGCCGACGGGGACAGCGCCATCAACCTCTTGGTCGCCTACACTCTGGGGCAAAACACCCTGAAGGCGATGCTGGCCGAGGTGGACCGTTACGGCGAAGAGGTGGTTCATCTGGGAGTTGACCACCAGTTCAACGACAGCCTGCTCTTTTTCGCCGAATACTACTGGGAGCGGGAGAGCGCCGCCATTACCGCCAAGCGCGACAGCGGCGAGGGCACCTGGGGGAGCAACTTTTCCGGCGGTCAGGTTTTTCTGGTGGGGGCCCGCTTTGACTTCTAAAGCTAAAACAGGGGAGCCAGCAGGTATCGGCCGCCGGAGAAAAGGAGGATGGCGGCCAGGACCCATTTGATCAGTTGGGCCGGGACGAA
>JBLRWU010000013.1:5376-8342 GCA_047921155.1 Desulfurivibrio sp. | reverse complement strand
CGGAGAAAAGGAGGATGGCGGCCAGGACCCATTTGATCAGTTGGGCCGGGACGAATTTCTGCAGGCGGGCGGCGGCGTACATCCCCAGCAGCCCCCCGGAGCCCAGCAGGATTCCCAGCCGCCAGTCCGGAGCCACCGCCAGGTCGGGGTAGAAGGGGGCCAGGAGCTGGTAAAAGAGGGCCGCCACCACCGAGGTGAGGAAGGTGCCCATCAGGCAGGCCCCGGCGATGGTGTAGATCGGCAGGCGGAATACCGCCACGAAGAAGGGGGCGATGATGGCGCCGCCGCCGATGCCGTACATGCCGCCCACCACCCCCACCAGGGCGCTGAGCGTGAAAATCCCCAGGGTTGGGGCGCTGATCCGCTCGCCGTAAAAGGTGTAATTGATGCTTTTCAGGCCGACCTGGTTCAACTCCACCCGGGGCAGGGGTTGGCGGCTGGCGGCATCCTGGCGGCGGAAGTTGGCCACCAGCTCCTGGAAGCGTTTCTCCGCCGAGGCCGGGCCGCTGCCCTGGCCCTCCTTGGGTGGGGACTTGAACAGGGAGCGGAGCATCACGTAGGCGATATAGAGCAGGACCAGCCCGGCGAATATTTTGAAGCGCTCGGGATCGGGCAGGTATTGCACCCGCAGAAAAACCCCGAGCAGGACCCCGGGCACGGTGCCGGCGATCACCACCCAGGTCAGGGGCCAGACCATCCGGCCCTCCCGGATAAAGCGGTAAACTCCCCCGGGAATGGCGACGATATTGAACAGGTGGTTGGTGGCGCTCACCGCCGGGGTGGTGAAACCCAGCACGCTCATCTGAAAGGGCAGCAGCAGATTGGCTCCGGAAACCCCGCCCATCCCGCAAACCAGGGCCACCAGAAAGCCGGCCAGAAAGGGCACCCAGGGCGCCACCTCGATTCCCGCCACCGGAAAATACATCCCACCGCCTCCTAGTCAGTGTTTAGCAAAACGAAAAGATGAACCGGCGGGCAGACTATCAGGCCATCCTTTTGGCGTCAACTGGCAATGACCTGAATTTTTTGATTTGAATGTTTTTTATTGCCTTGTAATGCCTGTCATTCCCTGTGACGACAGGAATGCCATAAACTATGACGCAAACCTGTCTTTACTGTAGATCAGTTTCCGCGAATACCTGGCCCCCCTGGAAGACGCCTACCTGGCTGGTTGACAGCGTGGTCAACGGTGAAGAGATTGTCATTGCCAAGGCCGGCAAGCCCGCTGCCCGCCGAATACTCGGAACTGGTTGACCTGGTTTAATATGCTGCCCCCTCAATAATTTTGCCGCCTCCACCACCAAACAACCGTTCTCCCTATGCCGCTTACCCTTGAGGTCGAACCGTCGCGCCTTATGGACCAGATGGCATCTTGCAGATAGCCGATGTAGTTCTGCACGGTTTCGACCCCGCATTTAAGCCGCTGGGATTTCAGGTAATCGGCGATCTTCTTGGCGCTGGTAATGCTGCCACAATTGTCGAAAACAAAGGTAGAGCTCGAACTCCTGCTCGTCGGCTTCCCCTGCCTGCCGGCCTCTGAACTGGAGAAACTCCTTGAAGCCGAGGGTGAACATCGGAATTTGCACATACCTGCCGGTCAGCAGGGTGGCGAACTCCGACGAAAGGAGCCGCGAGCTCGAGCCGGTGAGGTAGATGTCGGCAAGTTTCTCGGCCAGCCGCGCCCCGCCGATTTCCCCGGGCCCCGCAGCCATCATGGAAACCACCGTTCGAGTTGCTGCTGCAGAAAGTGGAGATCGACGGGCCTGGTTTCCACATACAGGCCGGAGACCTCGAAAAACCAGAGGATCTCCTCGTCGGTGAGCCGGGGCTCCACCCCGGTATCGAAGAGCACCGCCTTGCGGTAGCGCCCCAGGTTGAGACGGGTGTCAACCTCGTCCCAGCCCATGGCCTCCATGATGGAGGGCCAGGCCCGGATCCACCCCGGCGTCAGCACGAAGGCCCCTTCGGCCTCCGCCTCGGTTTTCAACGGGCCCAGCAGGGCATCCAGGCAATTGTCCGCCTCCAGGCAGGAGGCCCGGTGACTTTCCACCACCCCCTCGATACCCGGTGAGCAGGCCCTGCCGTACACCACGCACAGTTCATTCTCCTGGTTGCGGCGACAAATGGCAAGCTGATCGCCCAGTTCCCGGTTCAATCGATCCACGTCCGTATGCAGCGCCGCCGGCAGGGAAATGATCTCCAGGTCGGCGCGGGAGCCCAGAACGGCTTGCAGTTCGGGCACCAGCACCTGGCAGGCCACGACGGTTTTAGGTCGCGGCCCGGCTTTTACAGTCATCATATCCTCCTGGCAATTTTTACCGTCGTTTCCGGTCTTCCCGTCAGACCAGCAAGTTTTCCCGGAGTCTTCCTTTGTAGATGGCGTAGCGGTGTGTTTCCACGGCCATCATGGTTTCCCGGCCTGAAAACTCCGCCAGGCCGTACTGGCAGAGAAAAAGATGGCCGGCCCGGAGCCTGGTGTTGGTCGTCTCCTCGACACTCCTGATCAGCTCCAGCGGCCATTGTTTCCTCCGGGCCCAGGCCATGTCGCCCAGCAGCCGCAGACGTCCGGGGGCCGAGGCGGCAATTTGCCCTATATACGCAGCCAGCTCGGCCGGAGTTTCCCGGCCCCCGTCATGATACAACCGGTGGCGGTCCATGAACGCCATGACCTTAAGGCCGTCCCGTTCCAGGGTCCGCCAGAGGACCTCCCGGCTCCGATCCGGGGCGATCACCAGTACGGTTTCCCCCTTTTCCAGACCGTGGCGTACATAGGAGGCCTGGAGCCCCAGCGCCTCCTCGTCGTCAAAATAGAGGTGGGTCAGATGCGCCCCGTCGGGCACCTCGATACCGGCGAAACCCAGGGAGATCCGGCCGGATTCATCCGCCGGCATCTCGCCCCCGGCGCTTTCAGCCCCGCCGGCAAGATACTGCTGCAGATCATGCCAGCGAAAGCGGCGCTCGCGCTT
>JBLRWU010000013.1:0-5276 GCA_047921155.1 Desulfurivibrio sp. | reverse complement strand
TGCCAGCGAAAGCGGCGCTCGCGCTTTTTACCCAGGCGATAACAGTTGAGCGCGCCGGTGTTGGTCCAGCGCCGGATGGTCATTTCCGAAACGTTGAGCAGCGCCGCCGCCTCTTTGACGTTCAACAATCTGTCCATCACTAATTCCACTCCCTGGAGACAGCACCTTTGCTTTCCATCCTCAATCCCCCTCGTCCACTCCCATGGGTACCAATCAACCCTGGTCCATGGGAATCAGCAGCATGCCGCCGGTCATCCGGAGTTGCTCATCGTCGGAGGCCAGGCAGGTATCCCTGATAAGCCTGAGTACTTCGCCGGCCGCGGTCTTTTGCCAGAACCAGCGGTTGAACTCGGCCTCCGTCGGCAAGGACAGATCCGGTCGGGACATCACGGCCTCGAAATAAGCCGCCTTGAGATCCTGGGCGGCAAAACGCAGGGCCCCCGCCGGCGAGGAGATGTCGCCGGGATATTCCAGGGAATTGCCTCGCAAAAAATCGCTCAGCAGTTTGCCGGCGGCCTCGGGGGTAAAATAGGCCACCGTGGAATAACCGCGCCTGGCGATTTCCAGGTCGTACCAGGAACGAAATTCAGTAACTTCACCGGACAAGGCGGACAGGAGTTTTTCGATTCCGGACTCTTCACCCACGGCGGGAGTGAAATCCACCGGGCAGGCCAGGGTTTCCAAAGAGGCCCGCGACTCCCCCTCTTGCTGCGGCACCTCTTCGGGATAATCGACGAGCACGGGACCTTCCCGGCGCTCGAACAGTTGCAGGGCCGCTTCCAGAACCCGGCGCTGAAAACCCGGGTCATTGGGTACTCCCAACGGCCGCCCCAGTTCAAATGGCACCCACAGGGCCCTGGGAGGGTGGATGGCAACGGTATGTTCCCGGATAAGACTGATCTGGGTGGTGGGAACTCCCGCCGCTTCCAGATAGTGGCCCAACGCGCCCACGGCGCGCGTGCAGAACGGTCAGACCGGCACCAGCAAGGCCGCATCCACCTGGTCACCCCGCAGCAAACCGGCAAGGTTGCGGGCGGACATCGCCATGGCCGCCGGGTCGGTAGCCCCCATGAAGGAATAATGGTAATCGGCGACACTGCCGATTACCCCGTCGGCGGCCAGTTCCCGGAGCCGATCCAGGGGAAACACCAGGTTCCAGTCCTGCTGATAGCCGGTCCGGTCGAAGTTGGTGGAAATATGGGACATCACCAACTCCTTGATTGTACTGTCGCTCGGAATAACCCGGTAATCGCCCGCCATCCCCTCGAAAGGACGATCACCGCGGCGATGGAGACCGGCCGTGGAAATAATCGCCACCCGGCGATGCGCCAAAGAAGGGCCGTCAACCCAGGGGTCGTCGGTAAAAGTGGGACAGGGAAGTGAAACCAGGTGTGAACGCATGGGCTCCGGTAGTTCGGCAAGTCTGACCATGATAGCTCCTCTCCATTTAAAGGGTAACTTGTTTTATACTTTCTTATACAATGCTATACACAAGGCTACCTTGTCAACCCCAAAAGAGGAGTTCGCCCGCCCAAGCTGAATTACCAGCCCCAGAGCAGCGACAGGGGCAGGCCGAAGATATGATCCCCCAAAGAAAGCGGGTGGTCGCCCAGGTAGAAGATAATGCCGGTAACTCGCCTTTTTTGTCCCGGCCCCCGGCTTTTAAACCATTGCAAATTTCTGCTGTCGGCGGCGTTCAGCGTCGCTGCCGCCTTTACCTCCACGGCCACCAGGCGACGGTCGCACTCGGCCACAATATCCACTTCCCGGCCGTCGGGGTTGCGCCAATGCCATAAGCGCCACTCTTCGGCCTGGTAAGGCAAATTTTTGGCCAGTTCGTTATAGACGTAGCTTTCCAGGAGATGCCCCAGGGCAGTGGGGTCCGTCAACGGGCCGAAAGAATCGGCCGTAAAACCGCGCAGACTTGCCGCGATTCCGGTGTCCAGCAAATGCAGCTTGGGGCGCTTGACTTCCCGCTTGGCCGTGCCGGAAGCCCAGGCGCCCAGACGGGCGATCAGCGACAGCCGGGTTAAAACGTCGAGGTATTGCTCCAGGGTATTACGCTGAATGCCGATGGCGGAACATAACCTTTCCAGGTGCAATTCATCGGCGCTCACGGCGGCAAGCTGATCGATAAGCCGCCGCATAGCGTCGCTTTTGCGCACTTTCAAAATATCGGCCACATCGCGGTCAACGATAGCATCGATGGCATCGCGGTACCGTTTGTTGCGCTGCCGATCACCAAGATTACGAATTTCCGGGTAACCGCCACGAATAATCAGGTCGATGTAATCCCGGCGCTCCGCCGACGGGACGGGGGGCAACACGGACAGATCGGGCTGGTGGGCGGCCCAGTCCAGAATCAGGGGCGGGTTGCGACGGTGAATTTCTGCCGCGCTAAGGGGATGCAGGGCCAAAACGGTGACCCGGCCGGCCAGGGAATCGGTGACATGGGCAGCGGCAAACACATTGGAAGAACCGGTCAGCAGAAATTGCCCCATCCGCCGCTGTTCGTCCACGATCCGCTTAATGGCCAGCGCCAGCCCGGATGAGCGTTGCGCTTCATCGATAATCACCGGCGCTTCACCCGCTGCCGCCGCCAGAGCCTGCAGTTGGCCGTAGGGATCGGCCTCGATGGCGGCCAGAACGCCGGTGTCATCCAGGCTGACAAAATAACCACCGGCCAGCAGATCACGCACCAGGGTGGTCTTCCCCGCCTGCCTGGGGCCTATTACATTGACCACCCTGGCCGAACTCAAAGCATTCCGCACCTCGCCGCCCAGATGCCTGGGCAACAGAAAATCATCCGACATTCACACTCCTCCACGCAGACCTGGCAGCTTTTCATTAACCGTCAAAATGGTAGCAGCATGACCGTCAAATTGTCAATAGACATTCCGTAAAACCATCAAAACACCAAGGGGACGGACTTGAAAAAAACCTGTCCACCTCACCCTTGCCGGGCCTGCTGGTATTTCTTGAAATTCTCGGCCTGTTCGAAGATTTCCCGGTACACCTCGTCGCGGTCCACCGGGGGGTAGCCGTGCTTGGCCAGGACCAGGATCAGGCCCACCTTGAGTTCGGCCTTGATGTCCGCCCGCTGGTTCCAGTCGGTGTATCTGACCTTGTCGTCCACCACCAGCTTTACCGCTTTGGCCAGGGCGAGCAGTTTGTCCTCGGGGTAGGTGAAGTCGTATTTGATCATCAGATCCTTGAGGATGTCGTAGAAGGCCTTCTCTTCCAGGTCGATGCCTAAGTCGGCGAAGGAGTCGCGCTCCTTTTTCAGGGCCTGGATCAGGTCGATGATCTCGACGGAAAAATCCTCCAGCACGTTGCCGACCAGTACGTCCTCTTCCTTGCGCTGGTTGTAAGCATCCACCAGGGTCTTGAGCCTTTTGGCAAAATCGAGCCCCCGGGCCTTGTTGACCTGCTTGAAGTCGGCAATGGCCCGGGCCAGCAGTTGCTGCAGGAGCTTGATTTTGGTGTTGGGGAGCTTGATCTTCTCGATCCGGGCCAGGTAGTCGTCGGCGAAGATATCGATTTCGCCGGCCTTATCTTCCCCCAGCTTGAAAATCTCCTCCACCCCCGCGCTCTGCAGGGCCTCGCCGATCATTTCCCGCACCCGGGCGTTCATCCGGGCGGTATCCGGGGCATCCCCCTTGGTCAGCTTGAAAACGATGGAGCGCACCGCCAGGTAGAAGTGAATCCGGTCGCGCTCTTCCCGGCTCAGCTCCTCCGAGCCGCTGCAGATGTCGTAGGCGGCCTTGAGGCGCTTGACCAGGTGCATGAAGCGCTTTTCGATCTTATCGGTAATCTGCACATACTCCGCCGCCAGGTTGAGGCAATTGAGCTGCTCCACCGGGCTGCCCCGGAAATAGGGGGTGGTGTCGAAGCGGTGAAAGATTTGGCCCAGCAGGTCGAGGTGGTCTTTTACCACCACCAGCGACTGGCCGATCTCCTCGATGTTCTGCCGGTCGGCCTGGTTGTAGTGGGCCAGGGCCAGGTTCATCTGCTTCTTGATCCCGATATAGTCCACCACCAGCCCCTTCTCCTTGCCCGCGTAGCGGCGGTTGACCCGCGAGATGGTCTGGATCAGGTTGTGGCGCTGGATCGGCTTGTCGATGTAGATGGTGTCGAGAAAGGGCACGTCGAAGCCGGTGAGCCACATATCGACCACGATGGCGATCTTGAAGTTGGACTCCGGCTGCTTGAACTGGCGGTCCAGCTCCTTGCGGTGCTCCGGGGTGCCCAGCAGGTCGTAGAGTTCCTTGGGGTCGTCCGCACTCCGGGTCATGATCAGCTTGACCCGCTCCATGGGCTTGATCTCCCGCCGCTCGGCCGCGTTCAGTTTCGTCTCTTCTTCTTCCCCTTCGCCGCCGGCCCGCGCCTGGTTCCACTCCGGTCGCAGGGTGATCAGCTCCCGCCACAGGGCGTAGGCGATCTCGCGCTTGCTACAGACGAACATCGCCTTGCCCTTTACGCTGGCCCCCTCCTCCAGCCGCCGCTGGTAGTGGTGGACAAAATCCACCGCCAGGGCCCGGATCCGGTCCGGGTCGCCCAGGATGGCGTGCATCCGGGCGCTGGCCTTCTTGCTCTCCTCGATCTGGTAGTCGCTGGCCCCCTCCTCGGCGCACTGGGCGTAATAAGCCTCGATCTCTTCGAGCTTGCCGTTGTCCAGGATCACCTTGGCCGCCCGCCCCTCATAGACGATGCGCACGGTGATCTCGTCCTTCACCGACTCGGTCATGGTGTAGGCATCGACCACCGGGCCGAAGACATCCAGGGTGGCGTCGATGGGGGTGCCGGTGAAGCCGACATAGGTGGCATTGGGCAGGGAATCGTGCAGGTACTTGGCAAAGCCGAAGGAGCGCCTGACCCCGTTTTCGGTCAGCCGCACCTTCTGGTCGAGATTGACCTGGCTGCGGTGGGCCTCATCGGAGATGCAGATGATATTGGCCCGGTCGCTGAGCAGCCGGGTATCCTCGGTGAACTTCTGCACCGTGGTCAGAAAGACCCCGCCGCTGTTGCGGCCCTTGAGCAGCTCCCGCAACCGGGCCCGGCTCTCGACGCTGATCACCGTCTGGTCGCCGATATAGCCCTTGGCATTGGTGAACTGGTGGGCGAGCTGGGCATCGAGATCGGTGCGGTCGGTGATCAGCACGATGGTCGGGCTCTCGAACTCCAGGCTCTTCATCAGCAGCCGGGTGAGAAAGAGCATGGTGAAGCTCTTGCCGCAGCCGGTGGCGCCGAAGTAGGTGCCGCCCTTGCCGTCGCCC
>JBLRWU010000012.1:0-27587 GCA_047921155.1 Desulfurivibrio sp. | reverse complement strand
GTTCATTGGCGCCGTCCGCTTACTTCAAGCGTCTGGAACTGCACGCCTGGCTCAACGATCACATCTGGCCGATGGAGCGCAAGCTCCGCGAGGAGGATGTCTATTGGGGGGTCAAGCTAGCCTGCCTGGAGATGACCAGGACCGACACCACCTGTTTCTGTGACATGTAAGGGAATTAATAATGATAACGAAGCTGAGCAATTAATACTGCATTATCTTCAGCTTTATAAATAAGACGGTGCTCATCGGTAATTCGGCGAGACCAATAACCTGAGAGGCCATGTTTTAAAGGTTCAGGCTTGCCTATTCCCTCGTATGGCATGCGTTGAATATCACGAATAAGAAGGTTAATGCGTTTTAATATTTTTTTGTCGGTTCGTTGCCAGAAAAGGTAATCATCCCAGGCATTTTCTGAAAATATAAGCTTCAATCCGAAAGCTCCTTTTCAGACCCTTTACCAGCTTCAAGTTCGGCGATTGACTCCAGAAGTCTCCGAGCATTTTTGGGGCTTCTTAATAAATAGGCTGTCTCTTCAAGAGCTTCAAAATCTTCAAGAGACATCATGACAACAGGTTGGGCGGTCTTACGAGTTATGACAACAGGAGAATGGTCGTCACAAACTTTTTCCATTGTTTTTGCGAGGTTAGCCCGAGCTAAGGTGTATGTGATAGTATCCATAATCTTCCTCCTATGTGGACATGTACGCTTTACTGTACCATAAAATAAAATGCATACCAGGTTTTTCGAGCTGACCGGAAAACTGCGGGGCTGTTTCAGAGGTAGTCCCCAATTTCCGGACAGTGTGCTAAGGTGGACAGCCCCCATTGCCTTGCGGCTGGTTGCGATGATAAGCTTATGATGATCATCGCTTCAATACCAGTTGGAGGTCCGCCATGAGCGATATTAGAATATTCATGGGCTTGCTGGCGGTGCTGGCCGGCCTGGGCGCCCCCGGGTGCGCTTCCGTGGTTCCGGACCCGATTCGGCAAGCTCCGGCGCAAAACCTCACCACGACTGAAGTGCGCGCCAACCCCGGGCGCTACCAGGGCGTTGAAGTGCGCTGGGGCGGGGTGGTCGCCGGGATTGAAAATCTGGCCGATCATACCCTGATCCAGGTGGTTTCGCGCCCTTTGAGCGGCGGCGGCCGTCCTCGGGATAGCGATGCCGGTTATGGTCGCTTTCTGGCGCGGGTGCCGGGCTTCGTCGATCCGGCGATTCTGGCGCCGGGCCGGGAGCTGACCGTCCGGGGGCGGGTGGCGGGGATAGAGTCCCGGCCGGTGGGCGACTATCATTATCCCTACATACTGGTAGATGTGGAGGCACACTATCTATGGCCCTTGCCCGAGCCCGACTACGACCCCTACTTTTACGACCCCTGGTGGTACGATCCCTGGTATCCCCACCGTTACCCCTTCTACCCGTGGCCACGCTGATGGGCCGGATCGCAATGGTGGTGCTGGCCCTGGTTCTACTGGCCGGTTGCGCCACGGGCCCCCGCTATGACACCCAGCAGGTGGAGTTGGAGCTGACGCCGGCCCGGGTCTCCGCCGGTCCGGAGCTTTATCAGGGCACCGTGGTGCTGTGGGGCGGGGCCATCGTGGCCACCCGCAATCTGAGCGATTATTCGGAGATCGAGGTGTTGAGCTATCCGCTGGACCGTTCCCAGCGGCCCCGGGTCGATCGCCAGCCCGGAGGGCGTTTCCTGTTGCGCCAGGCCGGATACCTGGAGGAGATCGATTACGCGCCCGGCCGCCAGGTTACGGTGAGGGGGGCGCTGGCGGCGGCCGTGACTGGCCGGGTGGGCGAGGCGCCGTACATCTACCCGGTGGTCGAGGCCGGCGAGCTGCATCTGTGGCCCCCGGCCGGCCGGGAGCCCGCCCGGCCCCGGTTCCACATCGGAATCGGTGTAATCTTCGGCCGTTGAAGGGTAAGATTGACCTGACCCTGTTTTACCGGTGGTGAAAGAGCAGCAGTTCAGTTTCCGAGGCCCCGGTCTGGTTGATCTGCTTATGCAAATCGCGGAGGGCGCTCCGCACCCCCTCCTCAATTACCGGGTGGTAGAACGGTAGCCGGAGCAGATCGGCAACTGTGGCCTTTTTCTGGATGGCAAAGGCAAACAGGTGGCCGACATGCTCGCCGGCCGGAATCGCCATTTCCGCCCCCAGGATCAGGCCGTCCCGCCGGCGGGCATAAATGTGGATGCGCCCCTGGTCGCTGTTGTTCATCCGGGCCCGGGACTGACCGGTAAAATCGCTGCTGCCGCGCACCCACTCTTCATGCTCTGTGAGCTGTTCATAGCGCCGGCCGACGCTGACGATATCGGGTTCGGAAAAGGTGATGGCCAGCGGGATTCGCCGCCGAAAACACTCCATCCGTTTACGAACGGAATTGTAGCCGGCGATGTGGCCTTCATCGATGGCTTCGTGGAGCAGCGGCCGGTCGCTGTCGGCGTCGCCGGCGATGAAAACCGGCAGGCTTGCCACCTGCATGGTGGCGGGTTCGTAGGGAATCCGGCCATGGTCATCGATTTTCAGGCCCAGCTTTTCCAGCCCCAGGTGCTGGAGATTCGGCCGCCGGCCTATGGTGATCAGCGCCTTTGCCACCGGCAGCTTTTCGTTGCCGATGGTGATCTCCACTCCTGCCCCTGCCGCGGCCAGCTCCGCCGTCACCCCGGTATGGATCGTCATTTCCCGGCGCAGAATCTTCACCATGGCGGCGGAAACCTCGGGATCGGAAAGGCCGCCAACGGTCTCCCCCTGTTCAACCCCGATCACCCGGACCCCCAGCCGCGCCAGAGCCTGGGCCATTTCCAGGCCGGTCGGCCCCAGGCCGATGACTGCCAGGGTGTCCGGCAAGTCGGTGAGTTCGAAAATTTCCTCGGTGGTAAAGATCCGGTCGCCGAAGGCCTGCCAGGCCGGGGGCACGATCGAGCTTGAGCCGGTGGCGATGATGGTCCGGTCGGTTTTGATGATCCGGCCCTCGACCTCAATGGTTTCAGGATCGATGAAGCTGGCGTGGCCGGCGATATTCTTATCGCCCAGTTTTTTGGTGGACTCGATCATGCCGTTGGTAAAATCGTCCCGCAAACGGCGGACATGTTCAAATATCTTCCGCCGGTCGATGGTCAGTCCGTCTGTCCCCCCCACTCCCAACTCCTTGAGAAAATGCCGGCCCTGGCAGGCTCTGGCCGCTTCGATCAGGACCTTGGTGGGCATGCAGGCGATCCGGGCGCAACTGGTGCCGTAGTGTCCCTGGTTGATCAGGACAAAGTTGTCGGTCTTTTTTCTGACTTCGCTCATCGCCGAAAGACCGGCGCTGCCCGCCCCGATGATGACCACATCCACTTGTTGCTGCATTTCAGCTCTCCTTGCCGGTGGCTTGTTCGGCGGTGAAAGGGCCTCGGGTTGCCGTCGCCGATCAGCTTTCATTATGGAAGCAGGCTTGCCCGGCTGTCAAGAAGTCATCACCAGGCCTGCCGTCCGGCTCGGATCGGGCGTTTAGCCGTCAGTGCAAACTTGTCCTTGACAGTGGTGATGAATTTTTCCGACACTTGAATACTAGAAGATGGCAACAGCGGCGTCTCCGCCTACAAGAAATCCCATGATGCCCGATAATATGGACCAAACGCAAAAGACGCGGTGCACCTTGCAAAGGAACTTAAAAAGGAGGAACAGGAAAATGAAAAAGAAGCAACTAATCGTATTGGCAGCTCTTATCTCGGTTCTGATTACGGCGGCAGGAGGTTGGAACACCGTCTTCGGCCAGGGCCAGGGCGGACACGGTGCAATGCACCATGACGCCTCATCTGCAGTGGGCACAGAATCAGCCTCAACCCTGGCCTATCGTGCAGTTAATGACCGAATGCACGAAAGAATGAATATTGCTTTTTCCGGTGACGCTGATATTGATTTCGTCAAGGGCATGATTCCTCACCATCAGGGAGCTATCGAGATGGCCAAAATAGTTTTGGAATACGGAAAAGACCCCGAGATCAAAGCCTTGGCAGAGGAAGTCATCACAGCACAACAAAAGGAGATAGCCGATATGCGTGCGTGGCTTAAGGAGCGAGGCCACGGTGAATAACCGAAAAGCCCGCAAGGACGCGTTCCGGGCCTAAGGGGCCCAGGAGATCACCGCCCAGAGCGACGGTTTGATCCGTTCCAGGCGCCAGGTGCCGTCGGGCTGGGCGATCAGGCGGTCGTCCAGGTAGGCTTCCAGCTTGGCCAGTTCAGTGGGGGTGGGATCATTCAGCATCCAGAGGCGGGAGGCGATGGCCGCCTGGCGGTTGGGGTAGGTTCGCTGGTGCTCCAGGCGGATAAAGTTCACCGTGGCCTGGATGCCCATGCTGTAAAGGATGTTGACGGTGATGATATAGTCGGGGCCGGGGGCGAAGGGGCGGCCCACGGCGGCAAAGAGATCGGGATCGAAGGGGCCGGCCCCCACCCGGTCGCTGATGATCGCCCGGCGGACGGCCCAGCGGTTGATCTTGCTTAGGGCCCCCCGCAGATCATCCACCGCCAGCGAGCGGGAGGCGATCACCACCTCATGGCGGGGAATATTCAGCTGCTCCCAGTCATCCTCCCAGGCGGCCTGGACGGTGCGGATATTATCCAGCCCCTGGCGTTGCTGCTCCCGGGTCAGTTCCGCCAGCATGGCGGCCGAGTAATCGATGGCGGTCACCGCCTTTACCCGGCGGGCCAAAGGCAGGGCGATGGTGCCGGGGCCGCAGCCGGCGTCCAGCACCGTCCACTCCGGTTGCCAGTCGAACAGGGCCAGAAACTGCTCGGTGTAGGGGGAATCCAGGTTGCGGGCGGCGAAATCGGCGGCCCGCCGGTCCCAATCCTTACGGCTGCGGCGGGGCCGCGATTTCTGACGGCGCTCCTCCTGCCAGATCTCATCCCAATCCAGATCGCGGTAGCGCATGGCCCTTTTTTCCTACCTGGCGGTAAGCCGGCTGATGATGACCGTGTGTTCCTCGTCGTCGGACTGCATTCGCCGCCGGCTCATGGCGATCTCGAAATCCGGTTCGGCCAGGGTCAGGAAGGGGGAGAGGCTTTTGCGCCGGATATCGTGGGCCAGGTAGATGGTGCCGCCCGGGGCCAGCAGTTTTTTGAACAGGCTCAAGAGCGGGGCGAAAAAATCTTCCCGGAAGAGGATTTCGGCCCCGATGATCGTGGAAAATTGGGGCAGCTTGGGCGGTTTTAGCCAATCCAGCAGCAGATACTCCACCCGCTGCGCCACCCCGCTGGCCTCGGCGCTGACCCGTTGAAAATCCAGGATATGGGGCTCGTAGTCGCTTAAGGTGACTTGATGACCGGCGGCGGCCGCCGCCAGGCCCGGCAGGCCCAGCCCGGCGCCGATTTCCAGCACCCGGCCGTTCTTTTCCGGCGGCTGGGAGGCGATGAAATCGGCCAGCACCACCGAGGCTTCCCACAGTTTCACCCAGAAGGGGAATTCGCTCACCTCGGCAAAGGGGTCCTTGCCCTTGAGCAGGCTTTCCAGGTCGGCCACCTGGAGGATCTGCAGGGCATGGCCGCGAATGGTCAGGGGGTTCAGCTCGACCCGGTGGGTTTGGCGCAGTTTGGTCAGCAGGCGGGTGGCTTCGGGGGAGAGTTGCGCTTCACTGGTCATGGGATCAGTCCAGGATGGCCTGTAACTCGCGCTCCAGGACCGTGATGTCGACATAGCCGTCGTAGCGTTGGACGACATTGCCCTTGCGGTCGATCAGAAAGGAGGTGGGAATGCCGAAGACATTGCCGAAACTTTTCGGGGTATCCGGCCCGCTCATCGCCACCGGGTAGTTGATCCCCAGTTCCGACATGAAGTTACGGACCACCCGGGTATCGCCCAGGTCCACCGAGATCCCGAGGACCGAGAAGTTGCGGTCGGCATACTTGCTATGCAGGGCGATCAGGGTGGGCACCTCCTGCCGGCAGGGTGGGCACCAGGTGGCAAAGAAGGTGATCACCATTACCTTCCCCTTGAAGTCGCTGCTGTTGATGGTGCTTTCATCCAGGGCCGAGGTCAGGGAAAAACGGGGCATGGTGTCGATGGCAGTGCTCTGTTTTTCGGAACAGCCGGCGACTCCGGCCAGCAGCAGGGCCAGCAGCATAAGGCCGAGCGCGCGGCGCGGCCAGGAGCGGTCAAAGGGGGTGATGCTGTTCATGGGACCTCCGTCTGTTGTTCTTCTGGGTTGGTCTTATATACAGCATCACCCGGAAATTGCAAATCCGCTTATAAAACGTTGCCGCGAACCCCGATCACCACTTCCTCCACCGGAATGCTGGTGCCGGCTCGCTGCTGGGCGGCCTGGACGATCCCCCGCATACTGCCGCAGCAGGGCACTTCCATGATGGCGATGGTGATGCTTTTGATCCCCGTGACTTTAAAAATTTCGCTGAACTTGGCGACGTAGGATTCGGCATCATCAAATTTGGGGCACCCCAGCAGGACCGTTTTGCCCGGCAAAAGGTCCCGGTTGAAATTGGGGTGGGCCACCGGGGCGCAGTCGGCGGCGATCAGCAGATCGGCTCCCTTGAGAAAGGGGGCCACCGGCGGCACCAGCCGAATCTGGATGGGCCAGTGGGTAAGGGCCGAGGGTCCGGTTTCGCCCGCTTCCTGTGGCCCGGCCGCGGCAGGCATGCTGCGCGGCTGGTTGGCCGCCTGGCAGGGGGTGGCCGGAGTAAAAGTTTGGATATGCTTGGAAGAGCAGCCGCAGTCCATGGTGGGCAGGACGGGTTTCTCCGCCTTTTGGCCGGCCAGCAGGGCCTCCACCGCCGCTTCGTCGAAATCATCGGCTTCGCGTTCCACCACCTGCAGGGCGCCGGTGGGGCAATCTCCCAGGCAGGCCCCGAGGCCGTCGCAATATTTTTCGGCGATCAGACGGGCCTTGCCGTCGACGATCTGCAAAGCGCCCTCGGCGCAGCCCGGTACGCATTCGCCGCAGCCGTTGCACAAATCTTCATCTATTTCAATAATTTTACGCAAAACTTTCATGGGGTTACATCTCCTTGGGTTTAACTGTTCGCCGGCGGTTCCGCTCGGCGATGGGCTTCGGCCAGAGTTACCAGATTGGGGCTGCTCTCCTGCGCTTGCGGCGCATAGAGATGGCGGATGGCGGCGCAAACCTCCTCCACCAGGCCGGGATTGGGGTTGAGGCCGCTCAGCAGGGCGCGGATCTCCCGCTCCTTGTCGGCTTCATCGGCCGCCTCCGGTTGATAAAGGTCGTGCAGGTAGGCGGCGATATTCAGCACCGCCGGGTTGGTTCCTTCCCGGCCCTCCGCCAGTTCGGCGGCCTGGCGGGCCACCCGGCCGGCATGACCGATGGCCTGGAAATTCTGACCGTGGTGTTGCTTCATGGCCACCGCTACCTGGTCCACCAGCTCCGCCTGCTTCTTTTTCAGCAGTTCGGGGGGCAATTCGCCCAGGCACTGCGCGGCGTAAGGACAGTAAGAGGCGCAGCCGAAATCGATCTGCGGATTGAGCATCCGGTGGCCGCAGTTTTTGCAGACCCGCGTGGAATCGTCCTTGAAAAATTCCAGGGGGGCGCCGCACTTTTCGCAGGCGGTTTCAAAAACCGCACTGCCGTTCCAATATCGACTGTCCTGTCCGGGGCATTGCATAGCTCACCTCAAAACGTCAGGGGGCGGAATGGCCGGTGAGCGCCACCCCGCCCCCTGACGGCTAATTTACTGTTTACAGCCGGAATTAACCAAGAATCGCCTTCAGGTCTTCATCCGGGGTGGTGATCGGCTTAATGGCGAAATTCTCCACCAGCACGTTGAGTACGTTGGGGGTGATAAACGCCGGCAGACTCGGTCCCAGGCGGATATCTTTGATCCCCAGGTGGAGCAGGGTCAGCAAAATCGCCACCGCCTTCTGCTCGTACCAGGAGAGGACCATGCTCAGGGGCAGGTCGTTGACTCCGCACTCGAAGGCGTTGGCCAGGGCCACCGCGATCTGGATCGCCGAGTAGGCGTCGTTGCACTGGCCCACGTCCAGCAGCCGGGGAATGCCGCCGATATTGCCGAGCTGCTGGTCGAAGAAGCGGAACTTGCCGCAGGCCAGGGTCAGCACCACGCAATCCTTGGGTACCTTCTCGACAAACTCGGTGTAGTAGTTGCGGCCCGGCTTGGCGCCGTCACAACCGGCCACCAGGAAGAAGTGGCGGATATCCTTGTTCTTGACCGCCTCGATCACGGTGCCGGCCACCCCCATTACGGTGTTGCGGGCAAAACCCACCATTACTTCGCCCTTGTCGGAATCGGCGGTGAAGCCGGGCAGGGCCAGGGCCTTGTCGATTACCGGACCGAAATCCTTGCCCGCCCCGGCGCAACCCAGGCCGACAACGTTTTTGACCTTGTCCAGCAGCGAGGGGCAGCCCTTGTCGTCGATATGGGCCGTATTGGGCCAGCCCACCAGGCCGGTGGTGAAGATGTTGCCCTTGTAGGCGTCCACCGGCTTCTGGATGCAGTTGGTGGTCATCAGGATGGCGCCGGGAAACTCGGCGAACTCCTTCTGCTGATTCTGCCAGGCGGTGCCGTAATGGCCGTGCAGGTGGGGATACTTCTTCAGCTCCGGGTAACCGTGGGCGGGCAGCATCTCGCCGTGGGTGTAGATGTTGATCCCCTTGCCCTCGGTCTGCTTGAGCAGCATCTCCAGATCTTTCAGGTCATGGCCGGAAACCAGGATCGCCTTGCCCTTCTTGGCGCCCAGGGGCACCTTGGTGGGGACCGGATGGCCATAAGCCCCGGTGTTGCCGGCATCGAGCAGTTCCATGGCCCGCAGGTTGATCTCGCCGCACTTCAATACCATCCCCACCCAGGCCTGGAGGTCCAGATCCTTGCGGAGGATGGCGGCCAGCCCTTCCTGGATGAAGGCGTAAACCTTGTCATCTTCCTGGCCCAGGATTTTGGCGTGATCGGCGTAAGCGGCCACACCCTTGAGGCCGAAGAGCAGGATATGCTTGAGCGACTGGATATCGGCGTTGTCGCTGGGGTCGGGATGCAGCTCCACCGCCTCGCCCTGCTTGATCATGCCGGCCAGATCGGCGGCGGGGGTGAAGGTGGCGGCGGCTTCGGCGGAGTCGACCTTGCCGCCGGCGGCCTTGACCTTGCTCTTCAAAGCTTCCCGCAGGGCCACGGCCCGTTTGATCAGGGCGACAAAGCGCTGGGGATCGAAATCGACGTTGGTCAGGGTGGAGAAGGTTCCTTCACAGGTGAAGAGGTCGACCTCCGGCTCCACCACCCCCACCTTGCGGCCCTCCACCGCCACCAGGGCCAGGCCCTGGAGGGCGTGGATCAGCAGATCCTGCAGGGCGGCAACTTCGGCGCTCTTGCCGCAGGCACCAATCACTTTGCACGCTTCCCCTTTTACCGTCTGTTCGCATTGGTAACAAAACATGTCGATCCTCCATACTGGTTTTTGGTAATTGCGGCCCGAAGAACAGCCTCCGGACCCGATTTATCGTACTGTTGACGGCTACGATAACGTTATGAGGATCCTCCCGCCTTGACTTAGATCAACGGGGGTGATTTTTTTTCAATAGGGGATCTTGTCGGGCAGATTTTCCCACTGCCGGAACAGCGGCAGGGCCTCCTCGCGCATCAACTGGTGCATGGGCAGGGCCCTGGCTTCCGGGGGCCGGGACAACTCCTGGTAGATATGGAGATCGGCAAAGCCGATGGCCGCGGCGTCGTGGCGGTCGGCGGCGTAATAGATGGTCTTGATCCCGGCCCAGTAGGCGGCGGCCAGGCACATGGGGCAGGGTTCGCAGTTGACGAACAGGGTGGCGCCCTCCAGGCTGAAATCGGCCAGACGGCGGCAGGCGTCGCGGATCGCCTCCACTTCGGCGTGGGCGGTGGGATCGTTGGCCGAGGTGACCCGGTTCCAGCCCCGGCCCAGGATTTGGCCGTCCCGCACCACCAGCGCGGCGAAGGGGCCGCCTTCTCCCTTGGGGAGCTGGGCGGCGGCCAGGGCGATGGTCTCGGCCATCATTTTCTGCTCTTCCATGGTTGAACTCCGTGACAAAAAAAGATGCAGGGCGCTGGCAACATGCTACAATTGCCGACCTACTGGATAGTAGGGTATCACAAACCGTAACCGGGGATGAATGGGTTTTTATATGATGGGTTATCTCGCAATTATTATCGGGGCTTATTTGCTGGGATCGGTGCCCTTCGGGCTGTTTTTCGGCAAAATGGCGGGGGTGGATGTGCGCAGAGAGGGCAGCGGCAATATCGGGGCCACCAATGTGGGCCGGCTGCTGGGCAAGAGGCTGGGGCTGCTGACCCTGGCCGCCGATATGTTGAAGGGGGTGGCGCCGATGCTGGCGGCAGCCTGGTGGACGGCGGGGCAGGATGGGCACTATCTCGTGGTTTTGTCAGGCGGCGCCGCTTTTTTGGGTCATCTCTTCCCGGTCTGGCTGGGGTTCAAGGGGGGCAAGGGGGTGGCCACCGCCTTGGGGGTTTTTCTCTACCTGGCTCCCCTGGCGGCCCTGGGCGCCCTGGCGGTTTTTTTGCTGGTGCTGCTCAACTGGGGTTACGTCTCTCTGGCTTCGCTGAGTGCGGCCCTGCTGATGCCCGGCCTGGTCTGGCTGCTCTATCATGGGGGCACCGGCGGTGAGGAGGGGCTGGTCGGCGTTTGGGGGGCGGCCTGGCCGGAAACTCTGCTGGCCCTGCTCTTTGCGCTCCTGATCTGGATCAAACATCGGGACAACATCGAAAGATTGCTGCGGGGCGAGGAGAAAAGCTGGCGTAAGTGAAGGGGTGAAGGGGACCCCGGCGACACTTCCTTGTGTCGCTCCGTTGGCGGCAACCTTGCCCGGCGGGAAGCCTGTACCTTGTTTTTTGGCGCTTAATCCTGTTCGGTTTCGAATACCGGCCAGCAGGGGTCGTATTTTGCCGGATCAAGCAGAATTTGCTTGGCCAGGCGGGTGGCGGAGTTGATCACCACCGGACCCAGCAGGTTGGCCGTCATCTGTTCCGGCTTGCCCTTGGGGATGGAGAGGATCAACAGCATCTCCAGATCGCCGCCGAAGGTCTCGCCCAGTTCGCGCAGGGCGGCGGCGGGAAGTTCCGGTTCAAACTGGGGTACCAGGCGTTTGGCCTGAATGACCACGAAGGCCAGCTCCGGGTTGTCCAGTGATTGCATCCACATAAAGGGAGACTTGCTGCTGTGCGGGCGCAGGGCAAGACGGTGGGTCTCGGGAAAGCCGGGAAGGGTGCTGGTCAGGGTAATCACCTTTTCCCGGTCCACAACCATTTCGCCGAAACGGCTGGTTTTGATGGTCGTTGCGTCGGTGGTTGCTTCCATTTTCATAGCTGCCTCTGCCATTGTTCACCTCTTTTGGGGTTGCGATTGGGCGCCATTGCCCGCTCGCTATCTACTATCGGTGTTGCTGCCCTTTTCCTTTAATTTGGCGGCCAGGTTTTCCAGATCGACGGGGCCGCCCTCGGCCGCCCGGCGGTTGGCCTCCAGGATCCGCTGGTAGATCTCCTCCCGGTGGACCGCGACCGCATCCGGGGCGTCCACCCCCAGCTTTACCTGGCCGTTTTTCACCTCCAGCACCCGGACGGTGATCAGGTCACCGATGGCCACCGCTTCTCCGATTTTTCTCGCTAGTACCAGCATTTTCGCCCTCCTGGCTTGATCTGCGGCGCACCATTCCTTGGTCGCCTTTGGTGATTTGTTAGAGGAAGTCGACCAGGCTCAGTCTCATGGTTTTGGCGGCGGCGTTGAGGGCCGCCTGGTAGGCGACCTCCTTGGCCTGCATCTCCATCAGCGCCTTGACCAGATCGGTGTCCTCCAGCTCGGAAAGATTTTCCGCCGTGGCCAACTCCAGGTTCATATAGATGTTGGTCTGAACCTCGATCCGGTTGGCCCGGGCGCCGAAATCGGAGATCTGGTTGGTCTGCTCGTTGAGCAGCAGATCGAGATCGGCGATGGACTTTTGCAGGGCGCTGGCCTGGATCTGGTCGAATCTCAGCCCGACGGCGTCGAGCAGGCCGCTGGTATCCTCGCTGAGGTCGAAGCTGTAGCGCTCCGGGTCGGTGGAGTCCAGGCGCAGGTGGCCGTCGTCGGTCCAGGCCGCCTGCAGGCCGGGAATCCCGTTGAGCCGTTGGGCGATATCATCCAGGGTATCGTTTGCCGGATCGATCCGGATCGTGGTGCTGGTACGGGTGGGGGGGGAGGAATCGTGGTTGGCGATGGTCACCTTGAATTCACCGCCCCCCTCGACGATGCGGTCGGCCAGCTCCAGGCCGGTATCGTCACTGTTCAGGGTGGCGTGGATGTTCGTGGCCTGGGCGGCGCCGGTGGCGGTGGTGAACTTATCCCCCAGCAGAAAATCTTCCAGCTCCTTGAGGACCCGAAAAACCCCGGTGTCCATGATCGCGTCATGGCCGTTCTTGCTGATCGCGATGGTACTCTGCTGGCCCACCTTGATGCTGATGTCGTTATCGCGGTCGCCGGCGTAACGGACATAATCGTTGTCCCGGTGGATGGTGTTGACCAGCAGCCGGGTGGGATCATCGCCGTCGGCGGTAAGCCCCAGGGCGGTCAGGCCGGCGGCGGGATCATCATCGGAGCGACTTTCCAGGCTGAAGGTCTGGGCGGACCAGAGGCGCACCGAGCCGAAATGAACCTGATCGGTCGGTTGCCCGTCAAGGTTGTTGAGCTGGGTAACCTGCTCGCCCATGGCCGAGGTGGCCACCTGGAGATTCCGGCCATCCTGGGCGCTGAGGATCAGCTTGCCGTCCTGGTCCCGGCTGGCTACCACGCCGGTATCGGCCTGGCGGGCGTTGATGGCCCGGACCAGGGCGTTGTCGCTGTCCAGGTCGCTTACCGGGTCCACCAGGATCTCGATGCCGTTGATGATCAGGTCGCCGGGGCCCAGCGAGCCCGCCTGGACCGGGCCCGCCGCCGTAAACCCGGCCGGGGTGATCTCGGCCCGGACTCCGTAATCGCCGTTGTTGATGGCATTGGCCTTGGCGGCGGCCGAGGCGTCGGCGTAGACGGTGGAGAGTCCGTCGGCCTGGCTGGATACCGGCTGGCCGTTGATCAGCAGCTCGCCGTCCAGGGGGAGTACCCCGAAAACCAGGGTGCCCTCGGTGGCCATCCCGTCCAGGCCCAGGGCCGCGAAGATGGTGTCGTCGTCATGGTTGGGGCTGGTCAAGGTAAAGGCCGAAGCCGGGTCAGCGGTGGAGGCCAGGGTGATTTCGCCGGTGTTGTTGGCGGCGTCGGCGGCCTGGGTGAAGGCTCCGAAGCCGAGAGCGGCATCGCCGGGGGAGCCGGGGTTGTTGACCACTACCGTGATTGCCGAATCATCACCCGCTTGGGCGTTGCGGAAGACGACGGCGTTGGCTACCCCGCCGTTAGTGCCATCGCCGACCACCGCTTCAACTCCGGTTTGCCCTTTTACCTGGTTGATGGCGGCGACAATGGCGCTGGCCACCTGGTCCTGGGGGGTGCCGTCGGGGATCTGGACTGTAATGTTGGTTCCGTTCAGGTCGAAATCAAAGTCGGTATCCTGGCCGTTGGTGTTGGCACTGACGGCGCTGTCGGCGTAAAGGGTGGTCAGTTTGGCGCTCACCTCGGGGTCCAGGCCGTCCAGGGCCGCCACCGCATTGTCCGCCTTCTCCATGGCCAGGCCGTTGACCACTGCGCCGGGATCGATGGCCACCGTGGTGGGCACTCCGTTGATGGCGAGATCGCCGGCGGCGATGGTGGTGTTGTCCACGGTGCCGGTCACCCTGGTGCTAAGAGGGGCCGGGGTGCTGCCGTTGACGAAATAGCCGTCCCGGGCCCCCTGGACGAAGGGGGCCGGCTCGGCCGGGGTGTAGCCGGTGGTGCGGAAGCCGCCGAAGATATATTTACCGTTGACCGAGGAGTTGGCGAGAATGATCGCCTGCTCCCAGAGGTTTTTGATCTCCATCGCCGCGTTCTGGCGGTTTTCCGGGGTCATGGGGGCGTTGGCCTGCTGGATCGCCAGGGTTTTGGCCCGCATCACCAGATCTTTGCTATGGACCAAAGCGTTTTCCGAGGCGGTGATCACCGTGTTGCCGTAATTGAGGTTTTTCCGGTACTGGCCGATTTCGGACAGGTTGGTCCGCAGCCCCAGGGCGTTGACCAGGTTGACCGGGTTATCCGAGATGCTGGACATCTGCTTGCCCGAGGAGATCTGCTGGTTGACCCGGTTGATATCGGTGTTGAGCTTGTTAAGGTTCAACAGGATATTCGAATAGATGGATTGCATGGTTACCCGCATGGCTTTGTCTCTCCTATCTTACCGTGTCCAGCAGGGTGACCAGCATCTCGTCGGACTTGGAGATCAGCCGGGCGGCGGCGGTGTAAGCGTGCTGGAACTTGATCAGGTTGGCCATCTCTTCATCCAGGGAGACCCCGGAAACCGCGTCCCGCATTTCGTTCATCTGGTTGAGGACCAGGGAGTTGAACTCGACGTTGCGCTTGACGGTCCGGCTCCGGTTACCGATATCCCCCACCAGGGAGTTGTAGAAATCGTTGAGCGAGTTGCGCTTGCCGCCGAGGAATTCGATGTCCTCCTTGTGCTGCAGGCCGCTGATCGCCAGGGCGTTGGTGTTGTCGCCGGGATAAACTTCCCCGTTGGGGCCCACCTGGCCGGCGGCGAGATGATTGAGATCATTGACGATGGTCTGGTTGATCCCGATGGTGCCGGCGCTGTACCCGGTGAAGAAGGTGTTGAGTCCGGTAACCTGGAGAAAATTGGCGCTGTCATCGGTGAAAGCAAACTGGTGGCCGCCGGTGGGGGTCAGTTTAAGCCGCTGCTCGCTGAATGAGGCCTGGACCCACGGTATTGGCGAGGCGGCGTTGGGGTCGTCGGTGCCGCCGGCGTTGATGATGGCGTTGTTGATGGCACTGAAGGCGTCCTGAACGGTGTGGACCCGCTCCATGGAAACCTTGACGGGCTGGGGCAGGGCCAGGGAGCCGTCGGCGTTGTAAAGCCAGATCGAAAAGCTGCCGTCTTCGGTGTTCAACTGTTGCCCGTGCTTGAAGCCGGCCATCAGGTAGGCATCATCGGGCCCATCGCCGGGGGTGACGGTCAGGCGGCCGTTGCCCGGAGTCTCCTTGTCGATATTATGCAGGCCCAGTTGGACCAGGATGTTGTCGTCGACCCCGGCTTCGATGGTGTAGGGCAGGTCGGAGAGCAGGGTGATCTGGCCGGTGTTGTGCTTGGCATCGGCCACATAGGTCTCTCCGGCCACGGCGTTGAGGCCGAGCAGGGGGGCGGTAAAGTCGCCCGCCGGATCAGCTATGGTGATCGACGACTCGTCGCCGGCGTTGGTATTGCGGAAGATCAGGGCATTGGCCGGGGCGCCATTGCCGCCGTCACCCACCACCGCCTCGATGGTCACCATGGGCGGCAGGTTGGCCGCATCGGTGTTGTGGTCGCGCAGGGCATCATTGACCGCCGTGGCCAGGTTGGCGGCAAAAGCGGCGTTGTCATTCACATCTTCGGCCTGGACGGTGTAGTCCACCGCCACCCCGTTGACCGTGAACCCGACGGTGTCGCCCGCCGTCAGCCCGGAGGCGTTCACCGGCATCCCCGCCACCTGGGTGGTCAGCCGGGCGGTGACCCCGCTGTCGGCCTGGTTGATGGCGTTGACGGTGTTGGCCGCCTTGTCCATCACGCTCCCGCCCCTGATCTCGCCGATGCTCAGGCCGTTGATTTTAATGCTGCCGGCCGACAGGGTCCGGTGGGCCGTGGCGGCATCGATTTTGCCGGTGGCAACCGAGGTGAGAGCCCCCATCTCCCCCCCCGGCAAAGGTTCGGAAAAACGCACCGTGCCTATGCCGTTGGCGTGGACCTGGTTAAGCTCCCGGACCAGGGCGTTGGCCAGGGCGTCCAGGCGGCCGGCGTAGTTGCCGGGATTGCCGGCGGTCAATTCGCTGTGGATCTCCAGCCAGCCCCCGAGCTTGCCGCCCAGATGGGCGCCGGTGCCCAGGGGGCGGGAGATGGTCCTGCCCTGGTTGTCGGTGCTGAGCCAGTTGAGCTGGTCATTGACCCAATCCACCCGCCAGCTCTCCTGTCCCTCCACCAGGGGGTGGCCGTTGGCCAACAGAACCGTGAAACTGCCGTTCTTGTCGGCAAAATGGCTGACATCCACCAGGGTGGAGAGCTCTTTTACCAGGTTGTCGCGGCGATCACGGAGGTCGTTGGCCTGGCCTCGGGCCACCTCGGCGGCGCTGATCTGGCCGTTCAGCTCGGCAATCTGAGTGGCCAGGGAGTTGACATCATTGACCCCGGCCTTGAGGCTGACCCCGATATCCGAACGGGCCCGGATAATCTCGCTGTTCATGATCCCCAGGTGATCGACCAGCAACTGCCCGTGCTGGAGGACGTTCTGGCGGGAGGCCAGGGTTTCCGGGTTGTCGCTCAACTCCTGCCAGGAGTTCCAGAACTGGTTCATCAGGTCGTTCAGGGCCAGACCGCGGGCCTCATTGAAGATCGGCTCCACCACCCGCAGGGCCTGCTGCTGCGCGTCCAGGTTGCCCAGCAGCGAAGATTGGCGGGAGATCCGCTCGACCATAAACTGGTCGTAGTTGCGGGTGATGGTATCCCCCATGACCCCGCCGCCCAGCAGGCCGGTGCCCACCGGGATCGCCTCGTTGGCCTTGAGGCTTAGGCTCTGGCGGGTATAACCCGGCGTGTCGACGTTGGCCACGTTGTGACCGGTGACCTGCACCGACATCTGATGGGTCAGCAGCGCCTGTTTGGCGATATTTAGGACATGGGTGATGCCGGACATTTCGTGGGCCTCCTTTAAATCGCCCGGCTGATCAGGCTGGGCCGTCCGCTGCTGCGACGGGCGATCTGCCCCGGCTTGCCGTAGTTGGGTTGCTGGTCGCCCACCGACGAGGTGAGCAGCGAGATCGCTTCCCGCAGATGTCTTTTGGTGTCTTCAACAAAGTGGTGGTTGATCACACTCTTGGCCGCGATCTCCCGGCGCAGGGCCACCAGCTCCAGGCGCTGACGGTCGATCCGGACCCTCTCTTCGCCCTGGGTCATGGCGGCCAGGTCGGAAAGCCGGACCGCGTTTTCCGCCGGCCGGCCGGTAAACTGTTCCACCTGGAGCCGCAACTGTTCGTCGATCTCCCGCACCATTTCGATCTGGTCGGCTTTACGGCGGCTGAGGGCGATCAGGTCGGTCATATTCAGCGCCACCACCGCGGCCTGCTCCTGTTCCAGGATGGTCAGCAGATCGCGGGAGAGGGTGAACTCCTGGTCGATCAGGTCAAAAATGCCACTGGGTATTTTTTGCCGCATCTTCTTATCCTCTGGTCATCGGCTGTAATGTTGTTGGCTGATCTGGCGGTAGAGCACGTCGCCGAAGCCCATGCCCTGTCCGGCCGCCATCTGCTGGGCCAGTTCCTGATCGTGGAGAGATCGGTACATCTGTTCGGCATGGCCGCCGCTGAGCAGCCCGTCCTTGGGGGCGCTCTCCCGGGCCATGCGGAGAAATTTTTCCAGAATGATCGCTTCAAAATCGGCGCAGGCCTGGCGGAGCCGCCCGTCTCTTTCCGTATCGGTCGTCGGGACCGTTTGCTTGAATTCGGGGCTGCTGATGGCGGTTACGTTCATGGTGTCCTCTCTCTGCTCGGGGTTAAATAATTTCCAGTTCGGCATTGAGGGCGCCGGAGGCCTTCATCGATTGAAAGATGGCGATCAGGTCGCGGGGGGCCACCCCCACCGAGTTGAGGGCCCGGACCACCTCGCCCAGGGTGGCGCCCTCCGCCAGCCGCACCAGGCGCTGGTTTTCAGCCGGGGCCCGGGGCAACTCCCCCGGCACCAGGATCTCCTGATCCATGGGAAGAGCGGAGACCTGCAGGTTGAGATTGCCGTGGGCCAGGGCCAGCTCGCGGATGCGCACGTTTTCCCCCATCACCACGGTGCCGGTTCGTTCATCCAGTACCACCTTGGCGGCGATATCGGGGACAATCTCCAGGTTTTCGACGGCGGCCAGCAGGGCGATTTCGTTATCCCGGTACTCTTCGGGCACCGTCAGGGTGACGGTGGCGCCGTCGCGGGCCCGGGCGGTGCCGGCGCCGAGGAGGCCGTTGATCACCTGGGTCATCCGCTGGACGGTGGTGAAGTCGGGGGAGTTGAGGCTGATTACGATCTCGTCGCGCTGCTCGAAGGAGAGCGGCACTTCCCGTTCCACCGAGGCGCCGGAAGGGATCCGGGCCACCGTGAGATGGTTGCGCTGCCGACCCTGGGGAGTGGGGCCCTGTACCTCGACCCCGCCGATACTCATCGCTCCCTGGGCGATGGCGTAAACCCGGTTGTCCAGTCCCTTGAGGGGGGTGGCCAGGAGGGTGCCGCCCTGGAGCGAGCTGGCATCCCCCATGGATGAAACGGTGACGTCGAGCTGCTGGCCGGCCTTGGTAAAGGGCGGCAGTCGGGCGGTGACGATTACCCCGGCCACGTTGCGGACCTGGATCTGCTGGGGGTCGATGCTGATCCCCATATTGCGCATGACGTTGGCCAGACCGTTGGTGGTGAAGACCGCGTTGCGGCCGTCACCGGTGCCGTCCAGGCCGACCACGATCCCGTAGCCCACCAGTTGGTTGTAGCGGACGCCCTGGATCGAGGCCAGGTCCTTGAGGCGGACGGAGGCGCGGGCTTCCAGGGCGCCGGCAAGCAGGATCAGGGCGAAGGTAACCATCGCGGCCGTCTGCAGAAAGTAACTGTTGCTGGTTTTGTGGTTCATTGTTCCACCTGTAATTGTTGTTGCCGAAGGTAACTTGCACAACTCATGCCAGACTAAAAGGGCCAGATGACCCCGACGGCCCGCGAAAGCCAGCCGGGTTGCTGCTCGTCGGCGATCACCCCCTTGCCGCTGTATTCGATGCGGAAATCGGCGATCCGGTTGGAGAGCACCGCGTTGTCGGCGGTGATGTCGTCGGGGCGAACCAGGCCGGAGAGGATAATGAACTGGGTTTCGTTGTTGACCCGGACCTCCTGGTAGGCGCGGACCACCAGGTTACCGTCCATGGTTTTGTCGATCACCCGGGCGGAGATGGTGGCGGAGACGTTGTTGTCCCGGGAGGTGCGGCCGGTGCCTTCGAAATCCTTGTTGATCTTGGCCTGGATGGTGCCGTAGCGGTCGATGAAATCACCCAGGCCGAAAAAGGAGTCGATGCCGGCGGCCACGCTGGATTCCCGTTCCATCTTGGTGTTGGCGTTGCTGCGGCCGCTGGAGGTTTCCACCACCCGCACCAGCACGATATCGCCCACCTCCCGGGCCCGGTTGTCCCGGTAAAGATCGAGCCCTTGATTGCCGTTATAGATCGCGCCTTCCCGGACAACTTCCCGGGGAGTTTCGCTCTCCGGCAGGGCGTAGCGTTCCGGCAGGCGCTGGGAGGGTTCCTGTGCGGCCGACTTGTTGCCGCCGAGGGAGGCGCAGCCGCTCAGGGTCAGGGAAAAAATGATCAGCAGTAAAAGGTGATTACGCATGGTGAATTCTCCTTAAAACGTAGTTTCCACGGTGCCGCCGTCCACCACCCGGGCCAGGATCTCCTGGCGGCTCATCAGGTTGCGGACCCGGACCATATCGCCGTGGGCCCCGGCGTCCCGAACCTCGCCGGGAGCGCTGACCCGGACCCGGCCGTTGCCGGCCACGATGTTGACCCGGTCCCCCCGCCGCACCAGGGTGGGGTTCTCCAGCAGGTTGCCATAGATGATCGCCCCGGCCTGCAAGCTGGTGCGCAGTTGTTTGCCCACCGCCAGCCCGGGATCATCGACAAAATTGGGGTCCAGCATGCTGACCTCCCGGCGCAGCACGGTAAGGTCGCCCGGGGCGATAATTTCACCCCGGTTGATCCGTCGGGAGGCAATCACCACCTCCCCCATCCTTTGCAGGTTGGCACTGAGGCGTACCCGCCCCTGCTCCTGGCCGTTGACCAGCAGGGTAACCTGCAGGCTCTGACGGCCCAGGCGGCCGGGGTCGGGGCGGTTGTCCAGGCGGTAGTCAAGGATCCCCGCCGGAACCTCCACGCTTTCGGGAAAGGCGGAGAAACCGCTGATGCTCAACTCCTCCCGGGGCCAGATGCTCTCCTTGGCGATGATGGCGGCAAAAATTGCCTCCAGCTCGGGGGAACCCAGATTAATGACGGCGGCGGCCCGGACCGAAGCCGGGGCCAGGCCCGCCAGCAGCAGGATCAGCAGCGAGGAGCAGAACAGACGTTTTACCCTCATGGTTAATACTCCTTCAGGGGTTGTGCTTAGCGCTTCAGGGTGTTGGCCACTTCCAGGAGCTGATCGGCGGTCTGCACCGATTTGGAGTTCATCTCGAAGGCCCGCTGGGTGATGATCAGATTGACCAGCTCCTCGGTGACATCGACGTTGGAAACCTCCATGAAACGCTGCAGCACCATCCCCACCCCTTCGCTGCCGGGATCGGCCTCGCGGGGATCACCGGAGGCCTCGGTGGCCCGGAAAAGATTGCCGCCCTCGGCCCGCAGACCGCCGGGATTGACAAAATCGTGGAGGGTCAACTGGCCGTTGGCGACGATCTCCTGGGCCGCGTTCTTGGCCTCGATGAGCCCGTTGGCCCCAATGCTCAGGCTGGTGGTTTCCGGCGGGATCACGAACTCCGGCTGCAGACGGTCGCCGTTCTGGGTGACGATGAAGCCGTCGGCATCACGGGTGAAGGCGCCGGCCCGGGTGTAAAACTCCTCGCCGTCCCGCATCACCTGGAAGAACCCCCGCCCCTCGATGGCCAGGTCCAGGTCGTTGCCGGTTTCGTGGATGCTGCCCTGGGTGAAGATCTTCTGGGTGGAGGTGGCGATCACCCCCAGGCCCACCTGGATGCCGGAGGGCACCTGGCCCCCGTCGATGGTTTCCGATCCCACCGCCCGCAGCTCCTGGTAGTAGAGGTCTTCAAACTGGGTCCGGCTCTTCTTGAAGCCGGCGGTGTTGACGTTGGCCAGGTTGTTGGAGATGGTGTCCAACTGTAATTGCTGGCCCCGCATGCCGGTGGTGCCGGAATAGAGTGCACGGATCATGGGTTACTCCTCCTTGTTGGTGCCGAAACTATGGTTGTTGCTAACCTAATTTGCCTACTCTGCGTACCGCCATATCGTCCATCTCATCCACCGCCTGGACCATCTTCTGCTGGGCCTCGTAGTTGCGGTAGAGTTCGAGCATCGAGGTCATCTCATCCATGGTATTGACATTGGATTTTTCGAGAAAACCCTGGCGTACCTGGAAATCCACCGCCGCCATCTCCTCGCCGTCCTCGGTGAGCCGGAAGAGATTTTTTCCCTCCTTGACCAGGGCTGTCAAATCATTGACGGTGACGATCTCCAACTGGTTGACCATGGCTCCGTCCACCAGGACCCGGCCGTGGCGGTCCACGCTGAAGTCGGAATCGTCCAGCACCACCGGGCCGCCGTCCCCCAGCACCAGGCCGCCGCCGGGGAGCCGCATCTGGCCCAAGGGGTCCAGTTCGAAATTGCCGGCCCGGCTGTAGCGTACGCCCTGGTCGGTCTGGATGCGGAAGAAGCCCTCGCCGGTGATGGCCAGGTCGAGGGGATTGCCGGTGGGCTGGGTGTTGCCCTGCTGCTGGTCGGTGAGGATATTCAGGCCCTTGCCCACCCGCTGGCGGTCCCGGGTGACGTTGTAGAGCATCTCCCAGAAGGTCACCGATTCGCGCTTATAGCCGGTGGTGTCGACGTTGGCCAGGTTGTTGGCCACCTGGTCCAGGCGGCGCTCCTGGGCCAGCATGGTTTCGACCCCTTCAATCATCCCCAGGCGGTTGTGAATCTGCATAACATCTCCTCCAAATGGTTTTAGCCACAGTGTCGGAGATAACTCTATGCAATCAGCGTGCCATCTTGGGGCCAAGCTCTTGGTTGGTGCGGTAGATAAAGGCGAGAATTTCGGCGACCAGCAGGTAGGTTTCGGGGGGGATCTCCTGGTTGAGATCCAGGCGGGAGAGGATTTCGACGAGATCGGCGTCCTGGTGGATGGGGACTCCATGCTCGCGGGCCAGCTCGATCAGCTTTTCCGCCAGCAGGCCGCTGCCCTTGGCCACCATGCGCGGGGCGGCGCCTTGCCGGTCGGTGTCGTAACTAAGGGCCACCGCTTTCTGGCGGGGCGGTTTTTGGCCGGAGCTCGGTTTTGCGGTCATCGGGATAATCCCCCAGGAGGTTGCAGGCTACCGGTGTCGGTATAAACCGGAAAGCCTCGATGATTCAAGTGGTAATAGCCGGAGCCCCGCGCTGGCGCTGCAATTTTATGATTTCCGGCGCCCTGTTTTATGATACCATCGGGGATAACCGGCGTGATGCCATCACCATTACATCCTGCTAATCGGCAACTTAAACGAGGTGAACCATGCAGCTCCACGACCCCAATCTTCACCAGAGACTTATCGAGATGTGCGACTGTTATCTGGAGACGGACTTCCCGACCCAATTGCGTCAGGCCGCCGCCGGCGATCCCGGCGATCCCAAGGAGGGCGCCCTCAAATATCTGGCCCTGGCCCTGCTCCATGCCCTGACCGAAAAGGCGGCCAAACTCTCGCTGAAGCAGAAAAAGGGCAAGATCACGGCGACCATCCAGAGCGACGACGGCAAGGAGTCGTTCCCGGCTCCGGCCCCGGAGCTGTTCCAAGAGATCATCGCTCTGGTCCGGGCCATTTTACACAGCGAGGCCGACAAGGAGAAAACATTATTGGTCCTCGGCCTGCGCAGCGGCGAGGTAGAACTGCAGGTGAAACTGGAACGGGAGGAGGATAAGGAGAGCCTCAGGATCAAGTTCCCCCAAGGCTGAAGGACTCCGGTCAACCACGAAGAGAAGGAGGATAGGTCATGCAACTGCTGATTGTCTACTATTCCATGTACGGTCATATCCACCGGATGGCTCAGGCCGTGGCCCAAGGCGCCGCCGCCGTGGAGGGGGTGACGGTGAACCTGCGGCGGGTGCCCGAAACCCTGCCCGATCAGGTGCTGGCAAAGATGGGGGCCAAGGCGTCGCTTGCCGACCAGCAGGATGTGCCGGTCTGTACCGTGGAGGAGTTGGCGGCGGCCGATGCGGTGATCTTCGGCACCCCCACCCGCTTCGGCAACATGTGCGGTCAGATGCGTCAGTTTCTTGATGCCACCGGCCAACTCTGGGCCAATGGGAGTCTGGTGGGCAAGGTGGGCAGCGTCTTCACCAGCTCCAACACCCAGCATGGCGGTCAGGAATCGACCATCCTCAGCTTTCACACCACCCTGCTTCACCATGGCATGGTGCTGGTCGGCCTGCCCTACACCTTTGCCGGCCAGATGAATACCGACGAGATTACCGGCTGTTCCCCCTATGGCGCCTCCACCATTGCCGGGGCCGACGGCAGCCGGACCCCCTCGGAAAACGAACTGGCCGGGGCCCGTTTCCAGGGCGAGCATGTGGCCAGGATCGCCAAAAAGCTCAGCGCCTGAGCCGCCCTCCCGCCTTAACCGAAGCGGCCGGTGATATAGTCTTCGGTGCGCTCATGGTCGGGGTTGGTGAACATCTTGCTGGTGGGGTTGAACTCGATCAGGTCGCCGACGAAGAAGAAGGCGGTGTGGTCGGAGATCCGGGTGGCCTGCTGCATGTTGTGGGTGACGATGACGATGGTCACCTGATTTTTCAATTCGCTCATCAGCTCCTCGATCCGCATGGTTGATTGCGGGTCCAGGGAGCTGGTGGGTTCGTCCATCAGCAACACCTCCGGCTCCACCGCCAGGGCCCGGGCGATGGAGAGCCGCTGCTGCTGGCCGCCGGAGAGCGAACCGCCGGGGCTGCGCAGCCGATCCTTGACCTCTTCCCAGAGGGCCGCCTGGGTCAGGGCCCGTTCGGCCACCTCGTTGAGAATATCCCGCTGCCGAATTCCCACCAGCTTGAGACCGGCCACCACGTTATCGAAGATCGACATGGTGGGGAAGGGGGTCGGTTTTTGGAAAACCATCCCGATCCGCCGGCGGATGGTCACCGGATCGACCTTGGGGGCGTAAATATCGTGGCCGTCCAGCAGGGCCTGACCGCTGACCCTGGCCCCCCGGGTCAGGTCGTGCATTCGGTTCAGGGCCCGCAGAAAAGTGGTCTTGCCGCAGCCGGAGGGGCCGATCAGGGCGGTGATCTCCTTGTTGTAGATCGGGATGCTGACATCTTTGACCCCGACGGTGGTTCCGTAATGCACGGTCAGGTTGCGGGTTTCCATGCGGATTTTTTCGGGCCGGATCTCTTCAGGCCGGCCCGGTTGCTGCCGGTTTTTGCTTGCTTCCATTCTTGAAACTCCCCGAATTGTTAGCGCCGGACGGCCAGTCTGGCGGCAATGAAGGTGATGATCACCAGGCTCAACAGCACGATGCCCGCCGCCCAGCCCATCTCATGCCAGTGTTTGTAGGGACTGATGGCCAGGCTGTAGAGCCGTTGCGGCAGGGTATCCACCGGTCCCAGCAGCCAGCCGCTTAAGCGACTGGGCAGATAGTTGTTGCCGAACGAGGTGAACATCAGCGGGGCGGCTTCCCCCACCGCCCGGGCAAAGGCGATCAGGATGCCGGTGACCAGTCCCACCCGGGCGGTGGGGACGATGGTGGAAAGAATCACCCGCCAGCGGGGCAGCCCCAGGGCCAGGCCCGCCTCCCGGATCGACCAGGGAATGATCATCAGGGCGCTCTCGGTGGCCCGGGCAATGATCGGCAGCATCACGAAGGTCAGGGCGATGGCCCCGGAGATCCCGGAAAAGGTTCCCATGGGCTTGACGATCAGGGCAAAGGCCAGCAACCCCTTGAGGATGGCGGGCATTCCGTTCAAGGTGTCGTTGAGCAGCCGCAGCAGCGGATTCAAGAGGTGGTCCGGATACTCGGAGAGCATGATTCCGGCCCCGATCCCCAGGGGCACGGCCAGCACCAGGGCTAAAGAGTCCACCACCAGGGTGCCGATGATGGTGTGGACCAGGCCGGTGGCCTGACCCATTTGGGCCCGGGCCGGCGAGCCCAGCTCCTGGGTGAAGAGATCCCAGTTGAGGGCGCCGATCCCCTGGACCACCACGTAGCTGATCACGATCAGCAGCGGCACCAGCACCAGCAGGGTGGCGATGGCCAGCAGGCCCAGCATCAGACGATCGCGCAGGTAGCGGCGGCCCAGGCTGATGGGGGCTGGCAGCTCCCGGATACTCATACCGATCGTCCTCCCGAAACCATCATCTTACGTTGAATATAGGCGGCCACCAGGTTGACGATCAGCGAGATCAGAAAGAGGTAGAAACCGATGGCCATCAGGCTGGCAAGGTGCAGGTTTTCCACCGCCTCCCGGAATTCGTTGATGATCACCGAGGGCATGGTGGCCGCCGGCCCGAAGAGGTTGAAGGGCAGGGTGTTCTTGTTGCCGATCAGCATGGCCACCGCCATGGTTTCGCCGATCGCCCGGCCAAAGGAGAGAATGGCCCCGGCGATGATGCCGCCCCGGGCATAAGGCAGCACCGCCATCCGGATCACTTCCCAGCGGGTGGCGCCCAGGGCCCAGGCCGCTTCCCGCTGGGAAGCGGGCACCAGCCGGATGGCATCGCGGCTCAGGGCGGCGGTAAAGGGGACGATCATCAGGGCCAGCACGATGGTGGCGGTGGTCATCCCGTAGCCGATGGGGCTGCCCAGAATCGGCAGCAGGTCGGGCTGGTTTTCCGCCGCCCACATATAGATCGGCATATAGAACTTCTCCCGCATCCAGGGGGCGAAGACGAAGATCCCCCAGATTCCCACCACCACGCTGGGCACCGCCGCGATCAGATCGACCATGCCGTCGATGATGTGGGCCAGCCAGCGGGGGGCGTATTCGGCGGAAAAGATCGCCACCGCGATGGCCGGCAGAAAGGAGAGGGCTAAAGCCGCCACGCTGGTGACGATGGTGCCGATCAGAAAGGGCAGGGTGCCGAAAGTTAAGGTGATGGCCGGGTCCCAGGAGGTGCCGGTCAGAAAACCGAAAAAGCCGAAGGTGGTGATCGCCGATGCCCCCTCCCGGTAGAGGACCACCGCCAGCGAGATGGCCAGTCCCATCAGGCCCAGCCCGAACAAGGTAACCAGAAACGCAAAGATCCGGTCCCCCAGCCAGCGGTAGAGCAGAGGCGGGGTGCGGCGAATCAGTTCGGATGCGGTAGGGTTGGCCTGCAAGTTGTGGTTCCTCATCATTAAGGATGTCATTATAAAAGGCGGTCCAGGCCCGGAGCTCTCACTCTCCGGACCTGGACGGGAAAATAGGGGGGAAATGTTTGTTTTTGGTTAGAGTTTCTTTAGGGTTCAGTAATGCTTAAAGGCCCGCCTCCTGCAAAATCGCGGCCCCCAGCTTTTCCTGCTGCCACTTGATCTGGCGGATCATGGCCAGGTTGCGGTCGACGGCCGCCTGGGGCAGGCGGGCAAAGCCCAGGGACTCGGAAAGCTCCTGGCCGTCGGTAATGGCCCAGATCAGGAAACTGAGCAGTTCCGCAGCCTGCTCCCGATTGGCGATGGCCCGGTTTTTATCCAGGTTTTCATAGACCAGCATCCAGGCGAAACCGGCGGCGGGGTAGCCGTCCGGGGCCGGGGTGTTGGTGAAGAGCACCCGGGTATCCGTCGGCAGTTCGATATCGGCGGCGGCGGTGGTGGCGGCGTAGCTGGGTTCGATCAGGTTGCCGCTGGCATTGATCAGGTAGGCGTAGCTGATCTCGTTGAGCAGGGCGTAGGAGAGGGAGTTGTAGCCCAAGGCGCCGGGGGTGTTGATCACCACCCCGGCCACCCCTTCGTTGCCGTTGCCGCCCACCCCGGTGGGCCAGTTGACGCTGGTGGCATAGCCGACCCGGCTGGCCCACTGCGGGGAAACCCGGCTCAGATAGCTGGTCCAGACATTGGTGGTGCCGGAACCGTCGGAGCGGTGCACGATGGTCACCGGCAGGGGCGGCAGCTTGACCCCGGGGTTGAGGGCGGCGATTTTAGGATCGTTCCAGCGGCTGATCTTGCCCAGGAAGAGATCGACCAGCACCTCGCCGTTGAGCACCAGCCCCTTTTTGACCCCGGGCAGGTTGTAGGTGGGGACCACATCGGCCAGGGTGATGGGCAGGTTGAAGGCGTTGCCCCCGGTGCTGCTCTTGATCTCGGCCATCACCTGGTCGGAGAGGAAGGCCTCGCTCATGCCGAACATCACGGTCTGCTCGATGAACTGGCGGATGCCGCCGCCGGAGCCGATGGACTGATAGTTGAGGGTTACCCGGCCGGCGGTTTTGGTCCGGTACTGGTCGGCCATGGCGGTGACCAGGGGGGCGGGAAAGGTGGCCCCGGCCCCGAGCAGGTCGATCCGCTGGGCCCAGGCCGCCCCGGCGGTCCCGGTTATGGTGAGCAGGGCGGCCAGGGCCAGGGCGGCGAAGCGGCCGCCGGGGTTGTGGCTGATGAGCTTGATGAACTTGCGCATATGATCCTCCTGTAATCCGTTTTGCCAGATCGATGCCCGCCAATCGGGTCACCGTGGTGTTTACGGTCACAGGATGGAGCAAAAATATTCAGCTTTGATTAGGGAATCTTTCGAAGTTGATGAATCCTGCCACAGGAGATCG
>JBLRWU010000011.1:0-29415 GCA_047921155.1 Desulfurivibrio sp. | reverse complement strand
TGTGGCGGCAACGTCAGCGAGAAGATCGATTCCGGGCGGGTCGAGCGGGAACTGGCGGCGGTGGCCGGGGTTTCCTACTTCAAAACCTGCCCTTTTCTCTGCTCGGAGGAGGGCCAGGAGTTTCTGGCCGAGGATCTGCGGCGGGAAGGCGCGGAACGGCTGGTGATCGCCGCCTGTTCGCCCCGGGAGCATGAGGAGACCTTCCGGCGGGTGTGTAAGCGGGCCGGGCTCAACCCGTTTTTGCTGCAAATGGTTAATATCCGAGAGCAGATCGCCTGGGTTTGCGCGGACGCGCAGCAGGCCGCCGCCAAGGCCACGCTTGCCCTCAAGGCGGCGGTGGGGCGGGTGGCGCTGCACCAGGCGCTGGAACAGGAAGAGTTGGAGGTATCGCCGGCGGCCCTGGTGATCGGGGCCGGTCCCGCCGGGCTCAAGGCGGCGCTTACCCTGGCCGAGGCCGGGCGGCAGGTGTTGCTGGTGGAAAAAAGCCAGCGGATCGGCGGGCTGCCCATACTCTTTGAAGAACTCTTTCCCGGCCTGGAATGCGGCGCCTGTCTGCTGGAACCCCTGATGGGGGAGGTTCTCCATGGTCGCCATGCCGAGCGGATCAAGTTGCTGACCATGGCGGAAGTGACGGAAGTGAAAGGGTTTTTGGGTAATTTTCTGGTCAAGGTTCGACAAGAGCCGCGTTACGTCGATCTGGGACGCTGCATCGGCTGCGGCGAGTGCATCGAGGCCTGTCCGGCCGAAATGGCGATCCGTTTCGCCTTCCCCGGCGCCCTGCCCAATGTGCCCCGGATCGATCCCGACCGCTGCCTTCGTTTCGGCCCGGAGCCGGAGTGTCGGCGCTGCCGGGCCGCCTGCCCCATGGGGGAGGATCTGATCGACTTTGCTGCCGGGGCAAGTTCCAGCTCCCACCAGGTGGGGGCGATCATTGTCGCCACCGGGGCCGATCTTTACGATTGCAGCCGTTTCCCGGAACTGGCTTACGGCCGGGAGCCGGAGGTCAAGACCGCTTTGGAGTTCGAGCGGCTGCTGGCGGCCAACGGCCCCACCGCCGGCGAACTGCTCACCGCCGCCGGCCAGCCGCCCCGGTCGCTGGCCATCGTCCACTGTGTCGGCTCCCTGGATGAGGAGCATCAACCCTACTGTTCCGGGATCTGCTGTCAGTACGCCTTCAAGTACAACCATCTGCTGGCGGAGCGCCTGCCGGACACGGAGGTAACCCATTTTTTCAAGGAGATCGCCACTCCCGGCCTGGAGGCCCACGGTTTATGGCAGGCCGCCCGGCGCAATCCCCGCTCCACCATGGTCCGTTATGAACGGCTGGAGCAGTTGCGGGTGGTGGCCGACCGGCAGGGGCAAGGGTTGCTGCTGGCCGACGGCCGTCGCTTTGCCGCCGAGATGGTGGTACTCTGCCCGGCGGTAACCCCCGGGGCCGACAGCGCCTCCCTGGCCCGAATGCTGGATATCGCTCAAGATGGTTTCGGTTTTCTGGCCCCCCTGCACAGCCGCCTGGAGATGGGCCGGAGCAGCGCCCGGGGCATCTACCTGGCCGGCGGCTGCCTGGCCCCGGTGGATATCGAGCGGGCCACCGCCCAAGGAGCCGCGGCCGCCGGCTATGCCCTCTCCGAACTGGTGGAGGGGCGCAAACTGGAGCTGGAACCGCTCTTTGCCCTGGTGGATGCGGAGCGATGCAGCGGCTGTAAAATCTGCCAGGCCATCTGCCCCTACCGGGCCATCGCGTTTGATGAGGAGAAGCAGGTTGCCACCATCAATCGGGTACTCTGCCGGGGCTGCGGCACCTGCGCCGCCGCCTGCCCCCTGCTGGCCATCGGGTCTAAACATTTCAGCAACGAGATGCTGCTGGCGGAGATCGAGGGGGTGCTGGCATGAGTAACCGGCAGCAAACAGCGGTGGCGAGGGCGGCCGACTACGAGCCGCGGATCATCGGCTTTCTCTGTAACTGGTGCGCTTACGCCGGGGCGGACAAGGCCGGGGTGTTGCAGGAACCATTTCCGGCCAATGTCCATGTCGTCCGGCTCATGTGCAGCGGCCGGCTGGACCCGCAACTTATTTTCCGGGCCTTTGCCGCCGGGGCCGACGGGGTGCTGGTGCTGGCCTGTCATCCGGGGGATTGCCACTATAAAGAGGGTAATCTCCGGGCCGCCGGTCGCCAGGCCCTGCTGGCCCGGGTCCTGGAACAGATGGGTATCGCCCGGCAACGCTGCCGTTTTGATTATGTTTCCGCGGCGGAGGGGGAAAAATACCGGCAGGTGGTCAGCGCCATGGTGGCCGACCTCAAAGGACTGGGAGTAAGATGAACATTGAACGGAGGTGTAAAATGGCAGTGCAACAACTTGACGCGCGGGGGCTGAAGTGCCCGCAGCCGACCCTGAAGATGACGGTTATGGCCATGAAAATGAAGCCCGGAGATATTATGGAGGTGACCGCCGATTGTCCCACCTTCGAACAGGATGTCCGCAACTGGTGCTTGCGCTCCAAAAAAGTAATGTTATTTATCAAAGATGAAGGCGCCAACAAACTCTGCCGGATCCAGTTTTGACATATTGAGGCTCAACCCAATTTCGCGGGGTGATTGATGCAGAACTCCCTTTTTGGCCGGTTTTTTTTGGCCTCCCTGGCCGCGGCCCTGATCGCCGTGCTGCTGACGGTGCTGGCGGTTTATTTCCCCGGCGCCCCGGCTCCGGTGGTTTGGATCACGGCTCTGCTGGCAGTGGCGGCGGTGGCCGCCGGGATTGCCTGGTTTTTCAGCTTCGGGATTCGCGGGGAGTTGGGTCGGCTGGCCGCCTGGCTGGCCTCTTTTGTTCGGGGCGAAGAGGACTTGGCCGCCCCCCCGGAGGTCGGTCTTGGCGATTTTGCTGGGCCGGTGGCCGATTTTGGCAGGTTGGTTGCCTGGCAGCGTGATCTGCTGGAGATCTGCTGGGCGGCCCGGGAGGGCAGCCTGGGCCGGCGCCTGGAGCCCCGCAGCAAACACGACCAACTGGCCGCCGCCTTCAACGGGATCCTGGCCGACCTCCACCAGGCCAACCTGCAGTACGCCGAAGCGATCAGTTACCTGCACGCCATTCCCGCTCCGATCCAGGTGGTGGACCGGGAGATGAATATCCGTTTCATCAATCAGGCCGGGGCTCGGGCGGCCCGGTTGGCGGTGGGGCAGTGCATCGGCAAGAAATGTCACGAAATTTTCCGTACCCGCGACTGCAACTCCGACCGCTGCAAGGTGGCCCGGGCGATGATCCAGAACCGGGTGCTGACCGGGGAGAATGTAACCGTCACCGCCAAGGGCGAGGCGCCCTATCGTTACACCGCCGCCCCTCTCAAGGATGACAACGGCCGGATCATCGGGGCGGTGGAGTATATCGTTGATATCCGCGACGAGATGCGGGTGGTGGCCATGGCCGAGGCGATCGCCCAGGGTGATTACGGGATCGGCATCGAGCCGCGCTCGGAAGATGATCGCCTGAGTCATGCCCTGAACCAGATGGCCGCCACTCTGCGGGAACTGGCCGGTAAGCAGGTGGAGGATCGCTGGCTGAGCCACGGGGTGGCGGCGGTCAGCGACCGGCTCCACGGCGAGCATGATTCCCTCAGTCTGGCCCACAATATTCTGGAGGTGCTGGTCGAGGTTCTCGATGTCCAGGCCGCCGCTTTCTACCTGGCCCAGGATGAGGCCACCCTGCGCCTGATCAAGACCTACGGCGCCGACGGCGAGGTGGGGGGCCGGGAAACCGTGCATCGCGATGAGGGGCTGATCGGGCGGGCGCTACAGCAGGGACGGCCGTTGATCATCAACGATCTGCCGCCGGGCTATCTGAAAATATCCTCCGCCATCGGCGAAACCGCCGCCACCGCTTTGGCGGTGCTGCCGGTCTACTTCGAAAACGAACTGCGCTGTGTCATCGAGCTGGGCACCCACCGGGCCTTCAGCTCCCGTGAGGAGTTGCTGCTGCAGCGGGTGGCGGAAAATATCGGAGTGGCGATCCACACCACCGAGGTGCGCTACGAGCTGGCCCGCCTCCTGGAAACCACCCAGGAGCAGGCGGAAAAGCTCCAGGTTCAGCAGGAGGAGTTGCGCCAGACCAACTCCGAGCTCCATGAGCAGGCCCGGGCCCTGGCGGCCTCCGAGGAGCGTTTGCAGGTTCAGCAGGAGGAGCTGCGGGTCAGTAACGAGGAGCTGGAGGAGCGCAGCAAGACCCTGGCCGAAAACAACCGCCAGTTGGAGCGGACCCGGCGGGAGCTGGAGGAAAAGGCCGGGGCCCTGGAAACCTCCGGTCGCTATAAGTCGGAATTTTTGGCCAATATGAGTCATGAGTTGCGCACGCCGCTCAACAGTATCCTGATCCTCTCGCAACTGCTGGCTGCCAACAAGGAGGGCAACCTGCTGCCCAAGCAGGTGGAGTTCGCGGCCACCGTCCATAACTCGGGTTCCGATCTGCTGCATTTGATCAATGAGGTGCTCGACCTCTCCAAGATTGAAGCGGGCCGGATGGAGATCAACCCGGAAAGCGTCAACCTCAAATCGACCCTGCGTTCGCTGCTCGAGTCCTTCAGGCCCCTGGCCGAACAGAAGCAGTTGCAGTTAAGCAACGAACTGGCCGCCGAAGCCCCCGGCGCCATCTTCACCGATGAGAGCCGCCTGCGGCAGATCTTGAAAAACCTGTTATCCAACGCCTTCAAGTTTACCGAAAAAGGCGGGATTACCCTCAGGACCGGCCGACCCCGGCCGGAAGAGTTGCCGGCCGGCCTGGGGCTGGATCCCGCAAAGGCGGTATTTTTCCAGGTCAGCGATTCCGGCATCGGCATTGCCGCCGACAAGCTGGAGGTGGTTTTCGAAGCCTTCAAGCAGGCCGACGGCACCACCAGCCGCAAGTTTGGGGGCACCGGCCTGGGGCTCTCGATCTCCCGGCAACTGGCCCGGTTGCTGGGCGGAATTCTGACCATCGCCAGCCAGGAGGGCAAGGGAAGCACCTTCACCCTCTGGCTGCCGGAACGCCTGGAAAGGCGGGAAGGTGTGGCACCTCCGGCCGCCGGGCCGGCCGCCGTACCGGCCGCCTCTCATGCTCCCCCCGCGTTGGCCGCGGATCGGGCCGGGGAGGTGGGGCGGATTGTGGCGGCTCCTGCCTCCGGATCCGCCGCGGAGCAAGAGGAAGCCACCTCTCCCGCCGAGATATCTTCGCCGCCGGAGCAGCCTAACGGCGCCATGGTCCGTGATGATCGCCGCTCTCTCAAGCGGGGGGACAAGAGCCTGTTGATTATTGAGGATGACAGCTCTTTTGCCTCGCTGCTGCTCGAGCTGGCTCGGGATAAGGGCTACAAGGCCCTGGTGGCCGAGGATGGCGAAACCGGCCTCCATCTGGCCGACTACTACCGCCCCAGCGGGATTCTTTTGGATATGGGCCTGCCCGGGATCAACGGCCGGGAGGTGATGGAACGGCTTAAGAAAAATCCGGAAACCCGCCATATACCGGTTCATTTCATCTCCGCCAGTGATAACTCCACCGAGGTGATGCAGCTTGGCGCCATCGGCTTTTTAACCAAGCCGGTGAGCGTGGAGAAACTGGAGCAGGTTTTTGGTCGGATCGAGAAACTACTGGATACCCCGGTCAAAAGGTTGCTGGTGGTGGAGGATGATCTGGTGCAACGTCAGGCGATCCGGGCTCTGATCGGCGACGGCGGGGATGTCGAGGTGGTGGAGGCGGCCAGTGGCGAGGAGGCCCACCAGCTATTGCGCCGGGAGCGTTTCGATTGCATGATCCTGGATCTGGGGCTGGGGGATATGAGCGGTTTTGATCTGCTGACCCGGATCAAGGAGGATGAACAGGTTTCGCGGACCCCCATCGTGATCTACACCGGCCGGGAGATCAGCCCCGACGAGGAGGAGCGCTTGCAGCAGTACGCCAATTCCATCATCATCAAGGGGGCGCGTTCGCCGGAGCGGCTGCTTGATGAGACCACCCTGTTTCTCCACCGGGTGGAGAAAAGTCTGCCCAGTGAACAGCAGGAGATGCTCAAGACCCTGCACAGCCGGGAATCGGCCCTCAATGGCCGCACGGTGCTGCTGGTTGATGATGATATGCGCAATATTTTCGCCCTTTCCAGTGTGCTGGAGGAGAGCGGTCTGGAGATTGTGGTGGGCCGCAACGGCTACGAGGCGATGGCCAAACTGGAGCAGCATCCGGAGATCGATCTGGTGTTGATGGATATCATGATGCCGGAGATGGACGGCTACGAGGCGATGCGCCGGATTCGCCGTAATCCGGCCTGGGCCGGCCTGCCGATCATCGCCCTGACCGCCAAGGCGATGCGCGGCGACAAGGACAAGTGTCTGACGGCCGGGGCCAACGACTATCTGGCCAAGCCGGTGGATCCGGAAAGGCTGCTGTCTCTGCTCCGGGTCTGGATGTATCGATGATAAGCGACGAGACCCGGGAGAAAGAGATCGAGGATTTGGAGATCTCTCTGCTGCTGGAGGGGGTCTATCAGCGTTACGGTTATGATTTTCGGGACTACTCCCGGGCTCATATCCGGCGGCGTTTGCGCCACCGTTTGGGGCTGTCCGGAATGGCCGATTTCGGGGCCATGCTCCACCGGGTCCTCAGTGATCGGGATTTTTTCGAGTACCTGCTGCGCGACCTGTCGATCAATGTCACCGAGATGTTCCGTGACCCGGCCGCCTACCGGCGGATTCGCCAGGAGGTGGTGCCTCTGCTCAAGACCTACCCGTTTGTCAAAATCTGGCATGCCGGTTGTTCCACCGGGGAGGAGGTCTATTCCATGGCCATCCTGCTGGAGGAGGAGGGCCTGCTTCCCCGTTGCCGGATCTATGCCACCGACTTCAATCAAGTCGCCCTGAAAAAAGCCAGGGAGGGGATCTACCCCCTGGAATTAGCCCGGCAGTACTCGACCAATTACCAGAAAAGCGGGGGGCGGGAGTCGTTGAGTGATTATTACCGGACCGACAACGAACATATGTTGCTCAAGGGCCGGCTGCGCGAACAGGTGGTTTTCGCCGATCACAATCTGGTAACCGATGGTGTTTTCAGCGAAGTTCAGCTTGTGGTATGCCGCAATGTGGTGATATATTTCAACCGGGATCTGCAGGAGCGGATCATGCAAACTTTCTACGAAAGCCTTTGCCCCGGAGGCCTGCTCTGGCTTGGCTCCAAGGAATCCCTGAGATTGCTCAAGATAGGTGAAAGCTTCAGCGAGCTTTATCCCGACGAAAAGATTTTTAAGAAACGCTTGCAATGACTCGGGTGAAGCAGTTAATGAATGATCAGGAAAAGTTGCCGGATGCCGCCGGGTTGCCGGTGCCCTACCGGGCAGTGGTGATCGGGGTTTCCGCCGGAGGGCTGGAGGCTCTGCGGCTGATTCTTGCCCGATTGCCGGCCGATTTTCCGGTGCCGGTGGTGGTGGTGCAGCATCAGGGGCCGGAAGCTGAAGGTTTTCTGGCCCGTTACCTGGATCAACGCTGTGAGGTGGTGGTCAAGGAGGCCGAGGATAAGGAGACGGCCCTCCCCGGCACGGTTTATCTGGCTCCGGCCAACTACCACCTGCTGCTGGAGGATGACGGCAGTTTTGCCCTCTCTCTGGAGGGTCGGCATCGTTTTTCCCGGCCCAGCATCGATATTCTCTTTGAGAGCGCAGCCGACGTTTATGGTCCGCGGCTGATCGCCGTCATCCTGACCGGAGCCAACGATGACGGCAGCCAGGGGCTGGCGGCGGTTAAACGCCGGGGCGGCCTGGCGGTGGTCCAGGACCCGGCCACTGCCGAAGTCGCCGCGATGCCGACTGCCGCCATCGCGGCGGCGGCGGTGGATTTTGTGCTGCCCCTGCGGGCGATCGGTCCCTTCTTGGTTAATCTTTACGAGAAAAAGTGATGCCGGGTACTCCGAAAATATTGATCGTCGACGACAAGCCCGCCAATCTGCTGGTGATGGAGAGCTTGCTGGAGGGGGTGGAGGCGCATCTGATTACCGCCACCTCAGGCCAGCAGGCCCTGTCCCGGTTGCTGGAGCATGAGTTTGCTCTGGTGCTGCTCGACGTTCAGATGCCGGGGATGGACGGTTTCGAGACCGCCACCCTGATGCGGGGGAGAAAGCAGACCCGCCACCTGCCGATCATCTTCGTCACCGCCATCAGCAAGGAGGATGAGCATATCTTCCGGGGCTATGAAACCGGGGCAGCGGATTACCTTTTCAAGCCGGTCAACCCCCATATCCTGCGCAGCAAGGTGGCAATTTTTCTGGAGCTTGACCGCCAGCGGCGGCTGCTGGCCCAGAAAAGCGCCGAGTTGGATCGCAAGGTTAAAGAGTTGCTGCTTGTTAAGGGGCAACTGGAGTTGGCCAATAAACAGTTGAACGAACTTTCACTGACCGATGCCCTCACCGGCCTGGCCAATCGTCGCTGTTTTCAGGAGGCCTTGCAAACCGAATGGCGGCGGGCGATGCGTAACGGCCATTTTCTGACCCTGATCATGGCTGATATCGATTCTTTTAAACAGTTCAACGATACCTACGGGCATGTGGCCGGAGATGATTGCCTGGTCATGGTTGCCGACCTGGTGAAGAGCCCCCTGATGCGCTTTTCGGATCTTGCCGTCCGCTATGGTGGAGAGGAGTTCGTTATCTTGCTGCCCGACACCGATCTCAATGGCGGGGTCTATCTGGCCGAGACGATCCGTGAAGCGGTGGCGCAGTTGGAGATCCCCAACGTCGGGGCCGCCGCCGGCGCTCATATAACCATGAGCTTCGGGGTGGCCTCGGTGATTCCGCGCTTGGAGATTCCTGAGCTGGAGCTTGTATGCGTGGCGGACAAGGCCCTCTATATGGCCAAGGAGGGAGGGCGCAACCGGGTCAACGTCCAGGACGGGGACGCCTTCAAAACCGCAAGATAAGCAACTGATAAATTGCAAGCGACACGGGGCGCCACAGGTTGCGGCAAGCGAGACGGCGATGCGTACATCAGTACGTGAGCCGGCTCGATCGCCGCAAGATGTGGTGCCCCGTGATCGCTTGCCCCGTTACAGCCCCGCCGCTGCCAGTTGTTCGGCCAGCTCGCGCTGTTCCGGGGATAGTTCCTTGGGGACCGCCAGGTTGATTTTCACCAGCAGGTCGCCCCGAGGGCCGCGGGGGCCGGAGGGCAGGCCATGGCCCTTGAGGCGCAGCCGCGATCCCGGTTGTATCCCCGGCGGCACCTTGACCTTGAGCTGGCGCCCCTCCAGGGTGGGTACCGCAAGCTTGGCCCCCAGCATGGCGCCGCTGAGCGCAACCTCTTTTTCCACCACCAGATTGCTCCCCTCCCTGCTGAAGAGGGGGTGGGGCTGGACCCGGATTTGCAACAGCAGATCACCAGGGGGGCCGGCCATGGGGGAGGGGGCGCCCCTGCCGGAGAGGCGCAGCTTTTTGCCGCTCTCGATCCCGGCCGGAATCTTCACCGCCACCTTGTCGGCCTGGGCGCCGTGCCCCAGGGCGATGGTTTTCTCGCCCCCCTGCAGCACCTCCTCCAGCGTTATCGGCAGCTCCAGGCTCAGATCGTTGCCTTTGACCATCCGTGCCGGCTGCGGCCCCGGGCGATAGTGGCGGAAATCGCCGGTCTGCCCACCCATGCCGCCGCCGCCCACTCCGAAGAGATCGTCGAAAAAGCCGCCCCCTCCCGGACCGGTGCGGAAGGTGGTCCGTCCGCCGCCGCCGCCCAAATTGATGCCGAACTCCCGCAGGATGTCGTTGATATTGGTGTTACGGAAAATATCCTCCTGGGAGTAACGTTGCTGGAAGCCGGAGGCGCCGAAGGTGTCGTACTGTTTCCGCTTCTCCGGATCCGAGAGGACCGCGTAGGCCTCGCTGATCTGCTTGAACTTCTCCTCCGCCTCCTTGTTGCCCTGGTTGCGGTCGGGATGGTATTTCAGGGCCAGTTTGCGGTAGGCTTTCTTGATCTCATCCTGGTCGGCGCCTTTGCCCAGACCCAGTGTCTCGTAGTAGTCCATGGCCGTTGAATATCCTCAATTTGTACTCTGCAACTTCTTGATTATTCCGTGTACCCCTGCCCGGCGCAGACTATAAGCATCTCCGCCCTCTTTGGCAAGTCGCGGGTAAGCGGTCAGCGGGCGACCACGAAGGCGTCCGGAAAGCCGGCCTCCATCATCACCCGCTCCATGCGAAGGGCGCCGCTCAGGGTGTTGCCGGCGATGACCTGGACCCGGTAGAAGCGCTGGCCGCCGTGGTCATATTCCCGGATCACGGCGCTGCGGCCCCAGGCATCGAGCTGCTGCTGCAGCCGGGTGGCATTGTCCGGTTGGGTAAAGGCCCCCACCTGGACGTAAAACTCCCCGTGTTCAAAGTCCGGGGTGGTGGCGAAACGTTCCCGGCTGCGACCATCCTCCAGATAGTGAACCGCCTCCCCGAGGGCGGTGATTCGCACTCGGGCCAAACCCTGGTCGGCCATCCCCAACTGGCGGGCCGCCTGGTATGAGAGGTCGATGACTCGGCCGCGGACAAAGGGCCCCCGATCGTTGATTCGCACCGTGATCTCCTTGCCGTTTTCCAGGTTTTTCACCAGCAGGTGAGTGTTCATCGGCAGGGTTTTGTGGGCGGCGCTGACCGCGTGCATATCGTAAATCTCACCGTTGGAGGTGCGGCGGCCATGGAATTTGGCCCCGTACCAGGAGGCGATGCCGGTTTCGGTGAAACCATGGGCCGAGGGGATGGGATAATAGGTTTTGCCCTTGATCTGGTAGGGCCGCTGGGTGGCCGGGATGCGGGCGGCTTCCGGTATTCGCTTGGCAGGCTCGGGGGAGGGGGCTTCCGTTCTGGTTTTGCCGGTTGGGGTCGAAAGGAGGGCGGTTTGCTTGCCGCAGGCGGCCAGCAGCAGGGCCAGAACCAGCATCAAGGCCGTGGCCGCCCGGCGGGTTGGGTGGAATTTCATGCTCCCCTCGGTTTCGTTTTAACTGCTGACTGACAGCGACGTCGACGATATTGCGGCTGGATTCTGCGCCGCTGGGCCAGATTTTGGCCCGGAGCCTACTTTAGCCAGCTTGGGGGAAAAAGTCCCGGCTTTTTGCTTTGCCTTCCCTCGACTTGGTGCTATAGTCGGCGGTTGGATCTTCACGGTTTTTTGCCCGGACCGCAAACCTCCGGGCGCCTTGCCTGTTATTAACCTCAGACTCCACCAAAAGACGCATGAAACCAGCCAATCAGAGATCGCGTACCAAGTTTATTTTCATCACCGGCGGGGTGCTTTCCTCGCTGGGCAAGGGGCTGGCCGCTGCCGCCATCGGCGCCCTGCTGGAAAGCCGGGGGTTGAAGATCACCTTCCAGAAGCTTGATCCCTACATCAACGTCGACCCCGGCACCATGAACCCTTTCCAGCACGGTGAGGTTTATGTTACCGATGATGGGGCGGAAACCGATCTGGATCTGGGCCATTACGAGCGTTACACCTCGGTCAGCCTGGGCCAGCGCAATAACTACACCTCGGGCCGGATCTATCACACGGTGATCAGCAAAGAGCGGCGTGGCGAGTACCTCGGCGGCACCGTCCAGGTGATCCCCCATATCACCGACGAGATCAAGCGGGCGGTTCGGCAGCTTGAGGATGAGGTCGATGTGGCCATTGTCGAGATCGGCGGCACCATCGGCGATATCGAATCCCTGCCCTTTCTTGAAGCGATCCGCCAGTTGCGTAACGACCTGGGCCGGGAAAACACCATCTATATGCATGTCACCCTGGTTCCCTACATCAAGACCGCCGGGGAGGTCAAGACCAAGCCCACCCAGCACAGCGTCAAGGAGCTGCGGGCCATCGGGATCCAGCCCGATATTCTGCTCTGCCGTACCGAGGCGACCTTGAGCGATGAATTGAAGGATAAGATCGCCCTCTTCTGCAACGTCGAGCGTGATGCGGTGATCACCGCCCGTGATGTGGAAAATATTTACGAGGTTCCCCTCTGTTTTCACGCCGAGGGGTTGGACGACAAGATTCTTAAACTGCTCAACATCTGGACCGGCTCGCCCCGGCTGGAGCCCTGGCAGGAGCTGGTGGAGAAGATCAAAAATCCGGCTCGCGAGGTGTCGATTGCGATCATCGGCAAGTATGTCGAGTTGAGGGAGTCTTACAAGAGCCTGCATGAGGCCCTGGTCCACGGCGGAGTGGCCAACGATGCCCGGGTGGTGCTGCACTACGTCAGTGCTGAGGATATCGAGGCCCAGGGGGCGGCGCAACTGCTGGCCGGCTGCCATGGCATCCTGGTCCCCGGCGGTTTCGGCGGCCGGGGCGTGGCGGGCAAGATCATGGCCATCACCTATGCCCGCGAGCAGAAGGTGCCGTTTTTCGGGATCTGCCTGGGCATGCAGTTGGCGACCGTTGAGTTCGCACGGAATATTGCCGGAATGGCCGATGCCGACAGCACTGAATTCAATCCCCGCTCAACCCATCCGGTGATCTACTTCATCAAGGAGTGGTACGATTACCGGACCAGCCGGGTCCAGGTCCGGGAGGAGAGTGGCGAGTTGGGCGGCACCCTGCGCCTGGGCAGCTACCCCTGCAGTTTGCGGGAAAACAGTTTCGCCCGGGCCGCCTACGGGGTGGAGCAGGTCGATGAGCGCCATCGCCACCGCTACGAGTTCAATAACGAGTATCGCGAAAAACTGGTTGAGGCCGGTCTGGTGATCAGCGGAACCTCCCCCGACGACAAACTGGTGGAGATCGTCGAACTGGCCGACCATCCCTGGTTTCTGGGCTGCCAGTTCCATCCCGAGTTCAAGTCCCGGCCGATGAAACCCCATCCCCTGTTTGCGGCCTTTATCGAGGCGGCCATCAAGCACCAAGGTTAGGATTATGCAAAGTGTGGCTGTTGGCGAACGTTTTCTGATTGGGCCGGGGCAGCCTCTCTGCCTGATCGCCGGACCCTGCGTGATCGAGGAGCAGGCGGTGATGCGGGAGATCGCCGGCACCCTGAAGGAGGTCTGCGGCCGCCTTGGGGTCTCCCTGATCTTCAAAGCTTCCTTTGATAAGGCCAACCGCACCTCGCTGGCCTCCTTCCGGGGGCCGGGGGTTGAGGAGGGGCTGAGGATTCTGGCCGCCATCGGCCGTGAATTCGATCTGCCGCTGATCTCCGATATCCATGAAGTCTCCCAGGTGACGGCGGCCGCCGAGGTGCTGGACCTGTTGCAGATTCCCGCTTTCCTCTGCCGGCAAACCGACCTGCTGGTGGCGGCGGCGGCCAGCGGCAAACCGGTCAACCTCAAGAAGGGGCAGTTCGCCGCCCCCTGGGATATGACCCATGCGGTGGCCAAAATCCGCGCCGCCGGCGGCGGTGGCCTGTTGCTCACCGAACGGGGCAGCACCTTCGGCTACAACAATCTGGTGGTGGATATGCGCTCCCTGCCGCTGATGCGGGAGCTGGGCTGCCCGGTAATCTTCGACGCCACCCACAGCGTCCAGTTGCCCGGCGGGGCCGGCGCCAGCTCCGGCGGCCAGCGCCAATTCGTTCCCACCCTGGCCCGAGCGGCGGTGGCAGTCGGGGTGGATGGTCTCTTTATGGAGGTCCATCCCGATCCCGACCACGCCCGCTGCGATGGTCCCAACTCCCTGCCCCTGGCTCAAGTGGAAGGGGTTCTGCGCCAACTCCTCGCCGTCCGCCGGGCGGTCGCCCCCTTTGTCGACACTCCCGTTGCCGGCTAGATCTTGATGATTCAGGTATCCGGATGAGTGCAAACGACAGCTATCCTTCCGATTGCGAGATAACCGCCGGGCTGCGGCAGCGGGCGGCGAGCCGGGCTGAAGGGCCGGAAGAGCGCGGCTATGCCTGGAAGAGTTGCCTGCCCCGGGCCCGGGAGATCTCTTTACTGCTGCTGGATGTGGACGGGGTGATGACCGATGCCTCCATCCTTTATACCGACAGCGGGACCGAATTTAAGGCCTTTTCCACCCGGGACGGCCTGGGAATCCGGCTGTTGCAGGAGGCCGGGGTGGAGGTGGGGATAATCACCGCCCGCAGTTCCGAAGCGGTGCGGCGGCGGGCCGCGGACCTGGGCCTTAAACACCTTTTCCAGGGGGCGCGGGATAAGCTGGTGGCCTACGAGCAGATATTGCGCGAACAGCGCTTGCAGCCCTCCCGGATCGCCTATATGGGGGACGATTGGCTTGATCTGCCCCTGCTGGTTCGGGCGGGGTTCGCCGTCGCCCCGGCCGATGCCGTGGCCGAGGTCAAGGCGGTGGCCCACTATGTGACCCGCCGGCCGGGGGGCAAGGGTGCGGTGCGCGAGCTGTGCGAGTTGATCATCGCGGCGCGGGGTGAGCATGAAAAGCTGCTGGCCCGATACTGCCCCGAGCATCCCGCCGTCCAAAAATAAGCGCTCGAACTCTACTTTACACTTCTGGGAAGGCGAAGGGGGAAGCAAACGATGATGCACGGAATCCGCAATCTTTTGTGGCTGATTCCCCTGTTGTTACTGCTGGGTTGGCCGTTGTACGGCGGAGGGGTGCGGGCATTTCTGGCCCCGCCGCCGTTGCAGGAGAGTGACCTGCCCGCCCGGGCGGAGGCGCCACCCCAGCGTTTCAGCATGGAAAAGGTTCGTTTCTATCAGGATGAAGCCGGGGTCCGCCGGTTGCGGATCGATACTCCGAGCTTGCGCACCGACCAGCAGAGTGACAACTTGCTGCTGGCGGCGATCGACGCGGTGATGTTTCGGGAGGATCGGGAGCACCTGTTCGTTTCCGCCGAGCGTGGCCTCTACGATACCGCCGCCGAGGTTCTCCACCTGGAGGATAATGTGCAGTTACGCGAGGCCGAGCATTTGCGTCTGACCACCCCCGCCCTGAGTTATCACGAACGGGAGGGGAGGGTGAGCAGCCGGGCCGGAGTGGAGATCAGCTCCGCGGAGATTTTTGTGCGGGGTCAAAACTTCGATTATGACCTTGAGGCCGGCAGTTATCTGCTGACCGGCAATGTCAGCTTGATCACCCGGTGAACCGGGATCCCGGTTCACTCTTCGAAACGATACCCCCGGCCCGGCACCGTGATGATATGGCGGGGCTTCCCCGGAGTCTGCTCAATCTTCTGGCGTAGATGCTGGATATGGACGTCGATCACCCGGCTCCAGGAGTAGATCTTGGATTCGCTCCACAGTCGCTTGCGGATCTCGTCCCGGGTCACCAGATTGTTGCGGCGTTCCACCAGACAGGTGAGCAACTGGAACTCCTTGGCGGTGAGATAGACCTCGGCCCCGTCAATGGTCACCGTCTGGTTGCGCAGGTCGATCTCCAGGTTGCCGGCTTGCAGGGTCTGTTTGGCCTGGGCGGGGGTCACCGCCGAGCGCAACCGAGCCTTGATCCGGGCCAGCAATTCGCTGGTTTCAAAGGGTTTAACCATGTAATCGTCGGCCCCCAACTCCAAACCAACCACCTTGTCCGAAATCTTGTCCCGGGCGGTGAGCATAATCACCGGCAGTTGGGGGTGGAGCGATTTCAGAGAGCAGCAAAATTCCAGACCGTCCCCGTCGGGCAACATCAGGTCCAGGATCACCAGATCGGGGCGCCCCGCTTCCAGTAACTTCCGGGCCTCGGCCAGCGAAGCGGCGGTTTGCAGCTTAAAGCCGTGCAACTCCAGATTGGCCTTGAGTACCTTGAGAATATCCTGGTCGTCATCGATGGCCAGCAGAGTGGCCGGCAGGCTTCGTTCATCCATGGGTCTCTCCCCCTCTCCCTTTTATTTGTGCGGCAGTTTGAAGCGGAAACAGGCTCCCTGTCCCTCTGGGTTTTTTCTTACCCCGATGGTGCCGCCGTGGGCTTCGATAATACTGCGGCAGATCGCCAGTCCCAGGCCGCTGCCCTCCTTGTCTCCCAGTTTATAGAATTTTTCGAAAATCTTCTCCTCCTCGCCGAAAGCCACCCCCGGTCCTCGGTCGCAAACCTCCACGGTCAGCAGGTTCGGTTCCTGGCTCAGGTTGACCGTGATCTCCGAACCCTCCGGAGCGAATTTGACCGCGTTGGCCAGCAGGTTGGTCAATACCTGGCGCAGCCGGTCCTCGTCGGCCAGCACCGGCAGGCTTTGAGGGGCGCGCTCCCTGATCCTCACCTGGCGGGTGGCGGCGGTGGGGGCGAATTCGGCGATACTCTCCCGGATTATCAGGGCCAGGTCGCATTCGGTCCAGTTCAGCGAGGAGACGGTGCCCATTTCAATCCGCTCGATATCCAGCATGGTGTTGACCATCCGAATCAGCCGGTTGGTGTTATTGCGGATCAGACCCAGAAAATCCAGCACCTCTTCGTGGTGATCATGGTCTCCGGCCCCCGGTTTCATGGTGGCCAGGCGGGCGGTGACGTACTCAATCCCCCCCTTGATTGCGGTCAAGGGGGTACGCAGTTCGTGGGAGGCCCGGGCGATAAAGTCGGATTTGCGTTCACCGGCGGTGGTCAGCAGGCGGTTGGTTTCGGTGAGCTGCCGGTTGCTCAGGGCCAGATCACGGGTGGCAATCTGGATCTTCTCTTCCAGTTCGAAATGGTACTCGCTGAGCTTGGTCGCCATCCGGGAAAAGGAGCGGGAAAGATCCTCGAACTCGTCCCCGGTGGCCAGAATAACGGCGTCATCCCGGTGGCCGCTGCTGGAAAAACGCTGCATGGCCGCCGCCAGGGTCTGCATCGGGAGCAGCACGACAAAACGGATCATCAAGAGCAGGGCAACGCTCAGCACCCCCACCACCATGAGCATCGAGATAAAGAGGATCCGCTTGTTCAGGGTCGCCTCGGCCAGGGTGTCGCTCAAGGGCAGGGAGACACTGATGGCCCCCCGCAGGTCACCGGCCTGGTAGCCGTGATGGCAGCCGAGGCAGACGGTTTCGGCGTAGAGGGGGGAAATGTAGCGCAGATACACATCCCGGTTGATCGTTTCCATGGTGATGAACTCGGTCAAATTTCCCTGCTCGAAGGCGATCATGGCGCGACGCTCCATATCATCGGGCTGGTTGGCGGGGTTGATCGGGTTGAGACTGGTGATGTGGAACCAGTAAGTCTCCTCCTCCTTGGCGTAGTCGGCCAGGGCTTTGGTGACCATGGCCGGGGTTTCGCGGGTGAAGCGGCGGCCATGCTGGTCGATGATCTCGGCGTCGGGGATCAAGGGGGGGCTCTTGGCCCAAGGCAGGTTATCTCTTTTCTCCACGAAGATCCCGCCATGATCGGCCACCCATTTGCGGGTGATGATGATCTGGCGGAAGATGGTGCGGGCCTCGTTCTCCGCCTGGCGGATGATTAGCTGCTCCTGGCGGAGATTGATGATATAGAAGGTGGCGCCCAGGGTAACCAGGAGGGTCAGGCTGCACCCGATGATCAATTTCCAGGTAAGACTAAGCTTCACGTTTTGCCTCCCGCTTCAGCGGTTTTGCAACAGGGCCAGCAGCTCGGCGCTGCTCTGGGGTGGTCCCATCCGGTTGCCGTCCAGCAGGTCGGAGGAGAGCCGGCGTTTCTGTTTATGGAGGGCCAGGATTTTTTCCTCGATGGTGCCTACGGTAATCAGACGGTAGACGGTTACCGGTTTTTTCTGGCCGATCCGGTGGGCCCGGTCCGAAGCCTGCTCCTCCACCGCCGGATTCCACCAGGGATCGAGGTGGATCACATAATCGGCGGCGGTGAGATTGAGCCCCAGCCCGCCGGCTCGCAGGCTGATCAGGAACAGATCGCCCCGGCCCTGTTGAAAGGCCCGGACTCGCCGCTGTCTGGTGGCCGCCGGGGTGGACCCGTCCAGGTACTGATAACGCACCCCCTGGCGATCCAGCAATTCGCGGACGATGCTCAGGTGATCCACAAACTGACTGAATACCAGAATTTTGTGCCCGTTTTCCAGTAATTCCGCTACCACCTTGGCAAAAAGATCAAGTTTGGCACAGGGCAACTGGCTATCCGGCAGTACCAGCCGGGGATGGCAGCAGGCTCGGCGCAGCCGCATGATCTCGGCCAGAATCCGCAGGGGGGAGTCGCGTCGTTCATGGCCGGCCTCCAGATTAACCAGGGCCCGGCGGCGCAGGGCCTCGTAAAAAGCGTTCTCCTCCCGGCCCATCTCCACCCTCAGGGTAACGTCGGTGCGGGGTGGCAACTCCTGCAGGACCTCGCTCTTTAGGCGGCGCAACACAAAGGGGGTTAACAGCTTTTTCAGGCGATTGCGGGCGGTGGCATCGTTGTGTTGCTCAATGGGGGTGATAAAACGCTTGCTGAAATGATCCAGGGAACCCAGCAGGCCGGGGTTGATAAAGCGAAAGAGGGTCCACAGCTCCGAAAGGTGATTTTCCAGCGGGGTGCCGGTGGTGATCAGCTTGAAATCGCCCTTAAGCTCCATGGCCGCCCGGGAGCGTTTAGCCAGGAAATTCTTGATCGCCTGGGCCTCGTCCAGCACGATGGTGCCCCAGCGGGGGCCGGTGATCGCTGCCGCATCGCGCTGCAACAGGCTGTAGCTGCAAATCACCAGATCGAAGGGGCCGAAATCGCGCAGCAGTCGCTGACGATCCGGGCCGTCATAGGTGATGACCCTGAGGGTGGGGGCAAAGCGGGCCGCCTCCTCCTGCCAGTTGCGGCAGACCGAGGTGGGGGCGATCACCAGGCTTGGCCCTTGCGCGGCCCGGCTCAGCAGCAGCGCCAGGGCCTGGACGGTTTTGCCCAGCCCCATGTCATCGGCCAGGCATGCCCCGAAACCCAGTTCGGCCAGGCGTTGCAGCCATTGATAACCCTCGAGTTGATAATGTCTCAGCTCGGTGTTGAGGTCGGCGGGGAGGGGGGCCGGTTGCGAGTCGGTGCGGGCCAGCCTGGTCAGAAAATCCTGCCAGGCCTGGTCAGCTTCCAGGCGCGGCCCCGGACCGCGACCTTGGGCTTCGGCCGGCCCGGCCTGACCCAACAGCAGGTGGGCGGCCAGCGGGTGCATGCGCACCTCGCCCCGGCGAATTTCGGCGTAGGCTTCGATCTCATCCAGTTTACGCCGCAGCTCGGCGCTTAAACTCAGGAACCGGCCATGCCCCAAGGGGATAAAACGGCCGGGGCTGCTACTGGCGGCGCGCAGCAGCTTGTCCAGCTCCAGGACCAGGCCGTTGTCCAGCCGCAGGGTGCCTTCCAGGCCGAACCAGTCGTTCTTTTTGCTGACCTTAAGATGGAGTCGGTTAACCCCGGCGGTGGGGCTGAGGGAAAAGCCCTCGCCCTCGGGCCACTCCAGGACGGTGGCCGGGGAGCGCTCTTGCAGCCGGGCCAGAAAATCCAGGCACTGGCGAGGATCGGTCAAGAGCCAGCTTGCCGATTCCTCTTCGCTGATGGCCGGATCCCGGTCTTCCGGGGCCAGGCCCCCCAAGGCTGCCAGTTGGGCGGCGGCGGAGCTTTCGGCGCTGAGGTTGCGCTTGATCCGGCGGCGAATACCTTGGGTGGTGGCCCAGATCGCGGCGGCGCCACGGCCGGGGGGCAGGCAGGGCCCATCAGGGCCCAAGGGACGAACTCGCAGTCGCAACCGCAAGCCTCGGCCGGCGGGCAGCAGTTGCACAACCACCCGCTCATCGGCGGTTTCCGCCGCGGCGGCCAGGGGGATCTGGTCCAGCTGGGAAAAAATGGTCAGGTTGGCGGGTAACTCCCCGAGCTGATCGAACAGACCGTCAACCCCCTCCGCGGCCGGTCGGCGCAGGCCCTGTGGGCCCAGGCGGTCGGCCAGGCGCTGTAACCCCCGGTCGCAGGAGATGGCCTGGAAATCCCCCGGGCCCTGGCGGATCAGAATATGCCGTTTGAGGTCGGGGAAGGGAAACAGCCGGGCCAGCAGAGTTTCGTCGTCCTCCTTTTCGATCAGCAAAACAGGGCGCCCCGCTTCCAGCTTAACCCGAACCTGGGGATGGCCGGCCAGGAAAAGGTGGGGGTGTCCGATCAGCAGATTGGGGTCCGGGTCCAGGCGGAACGTTTCGCCGCCCGGCCCCACTTCCCTGGTGATGGCGGCCCGCAGGGCGCGGTCGCGGCGGTCGAGCAGAACCGGGCGCCGGCCGTCGCTGAGTTCACCGCTGGCGGCCAGGCGGCGCAGGGCCAGGGGCCGACCTTTGCTCCACTCGCCTCCCGGGCGGCGATGCTGAATCACCGGTTTCAGGCGGCAATCAAGCTCGGCGGCCTGGTAGTCGAGATGCCAGGCCAGGCGTCGTTCAGGTTCGCCGGGGGGTGGGCCGGGGTGGGGAAAATCCTGATCCAGGGCCAGCAGGGCGTGCTGCCAGGGTTCCCGGCTCTCAATCACGCCGGCCAGGGAGCGGATCAAGGGTTTAATCTCCGGTGGTGTTGCGGGGGAGCGGGGCAGCATTTCGGCCAAGGTGGTCGCCAGCCAGGTGTAGGATCCCCGCCGGGCCCGTTGCCCCAGATCGCGCAATGGTCCGGCCAGACGGTGGGGGATGCCGCCGCCCAGCCAATGGTGGGCCAGGCCGTTGTAGAGCAGGGCCATGGCATGATCCGCCGGAGGTGGGGCGGAGAGAATGCGCCGGGCCGCCTCCGGGCGGTTTTCCAGCATGGCGATAACCCCGTTGAAGGTACGATAGGCTGGCAGCAGGGGGTTATGGGGTTGGCTGACTTCCAAAGCGGTCAGGATCTCCTTGAGCAGCGGCAGGTGGCGATGGGTGTGGTCGGCCAGCAGAGCAATCGGCAGGATTAAGCCTTCAAAGCCGGTGAAATAGGCGGATGGGTTGGCTTCTCGGCGGCGCAGAACGGTCAGGTCGTTCTTGAAGGCCGGGATCGCCAGGGTTTCGTCGCCGGCCAGAAACAGCAGCCAGCCTCGCAAGCCGTAACCCGCCAGTTTTCGCTGCTGTTGGTGGTAAATGGTTTCCGCCCGGACGATCTGCCCCTGCAGCAGCAGACCCACCAGTTGCAGGTAGATGAAGGGAGGGCGGTACCGGGCGGGAACATTGGCCAGGGCGGCGGGTTGGTCCAGAAATTCCAATTGCGGAGTCAGGTCGTGGAGCCGGAGGATACTCTCCCGAAAGATGGCGTTCAGGGCATAAAGTTTGATCTGGGGAGGCAGAGCGGCGAAGGTGGCCGGTGTAAAGGGGCGGGCGCAGACCGCCATAATCGGCTCGCGGAGCAACTCCGGCGAGGCGGCACTCTCTTTGAGATCGAACCAGGCCAGCAGGGTGGCCTGGAAAAGGTCCAGATCACCCGTGTTGACGGCTTTGCTCAACTCGTCGATAATCCGCTGATATTCACTGAGGCTTTCCGCCAATGCCGCCTCCTTGGGGCCGTTGGCCCTGCCGAACCGCTGATCTGCGATGGACAGGGGAACAACGCATTATAGTCCGCTTATCCTCGGCAGGCGACGATAAATTATTTTTTTCAGCCCCGGCCCGGCAGCATAGTCGCTCGGCTGGGGCTTTTTAAGAATGATTCCTCTTGCATCAGGAGGATAGGTATCATAGTATATGGCTCCCTTTGCTGCGGCCCCTTGGGGAGCGGTCGGTAAGGGGGGAGCAGGGGTCAAATTCAAATATTCCCATGGAGGTATTGCGATGGCGCTTTTTACCTGGAAAGAGGAGTACAGTGTGAACATCAAGGAGATTGACGACCAGCACAAGGAGCTGGTGGCCATGATCAATGAGTTGCACGAGGCGATGATGCAGCAGCGGGCCAAGGATGTTTTGGGGAAAATCCTCAACAAGCTGGTTTCTTACTGTGCCGGGCATTTTGCCACCGAGGAACGCCTGATGCAGACCCACGGCTACCCGGAATACGCCGGGCACAAGGCCAAGCACGACAAGATGACCGCCAAGGTACTGGCCCTGCAAAATGACCTGAAGGCCAACAAGCTTAATCTTACCACCGAGGTTTCCCAGTTCCTCAGGGATTGGCTGGACAAGCACATCCTGGGAACCGACAAGAAATATTCGACCCACTTCAACACCAGAGGTGTCAAATAGGCTGCCGGTGCAGGCACCATTAAAAAAGGCCCGGTTTTGCCGGGCCTTTTTTAATTGCCGTACTGTTGCTGATATTTATCCTGGAGTTCGGTGAGGGTGGCGAGATAGTTGTCGCGCATCCGCAGGGATTCCTGGTTAAGCATTTCGGCCAGCAGGCCGTTGATGGTGGGGCGGATATCCAGGCCGTGGCGGTTCAGGCCGGCATCGTTGGCCTGGTCGAGAATCAGCACCGAATAGTATTTGACCAGCGACCGGACCCGCGATTCGCGGCGGAACAGGTAGGAGCGCCCGCCCAGGGTATTAAGGAAGAAGCCGGCGTATTCGTAGGTGGCCGCCAGGGGCAGGTGGATACCGATCCCGGTGGGGGGGCAGTCCGGAGCGATCAGGGACCAGCGGTAGAAGAGCTCCATGATATTTTCCAGCTCGGCCCCTTCGTGGTCCAGGATATCCTTGACCAGCAGCAGGTCGTTTTTTTGCAGCACCCGGTAAAAGTGGGCGGTGTTGTTGAGAATGGCGAAGAGACTGTCGGTTTCGCCGCTGACCACCGGCGGGTTGGCCAGCAACCGGTCGATCAGGCGGCCCAGCAGGATCTGGGTGCCGTCGCTTTCCTGGCGGGAACGAATATAGTCGCGCTGGTCCAGTTCACTGAAAAAATCACCGAGTCGGCGGCTGATAATGGCACACTCCATCTCCAGCGGCGGAGGTTCCGGGGCAACTTCCGCCATGGGGTCTGACGGGGCAGCCGGGGCCGGGGCGAGCCGGGTGCCATCATCCGGGCGATCCGCTGCGGCGGGTTGCTCAATCCCGGAGATTGGTGTTGGCGGCGGGGTGAATGATACCGCCGGTTCCCGGGGAGGCAGGGCGAATTTCCACAGGAGCAAGCCCAGCAGGATGGCCAGGGCCATCAGCGCCAGAATAATCAACAGGGGTGACTTCTCTTTTGCTTTAATGGCGCGTTTGTCAGAATCAGCCATGGAACTCCTCATCCGCTCGAATTGAATATCAGAGAAACAACCCCAACAGGATAGCGCGGCCGCTGAAGACGGTCAATGTAAATCATTTTTTTACCCTGTGATTTCCGTACCTTGGATGTTTTCTGGCATAATGGGGCCAAGGATGGTAAAGAACGGGTAGTTGTCCGATGCAGAAAAGAAAGGAGGTTTGTCCATGAAGCAGCCGGCTGAAAAACCCGGCCCCAAGTGGCTGGAACGCTATATGCCCTTTGTGGCCCGCAGTCCTGAAATGCAGGTGGCGTGGCTGCTCCAGGCCCTGCAGCGCCAGGTGTTGGTCCCCCACGAAATTACCCCCTATGTTCGCCTGCTCCTGGAAAATGAGGAGCCGGAGATCGACCTCCGGGTCAGTGCCGCTTTGGGGACGCTTCCAGCCTGGGCCATCGAACGGCTGGTGGAAGCAGCCGATATCTACGACACCCCCCGGCTTTTCGCCCTGCTGCAGGAGTACACCCTCGAGCAGATGATGGTGGCCCTGGCCAAGGAGCCTCCTCCCTACGAACAAAACCGGCGCCTGGTGAGGGACCGGCTCTTTTACGCGGTCTATTCCCGTGATCCGGCGCTGTTCCCGGTGGCGGTGGAGATGCTGCTGGCCCGAGGGGCAGCCCCTGCTGATTTCGCCGAAGCTCACGCCCGCTTCCAGGAGTTGCTGGAAGATGAAAAACTGCTCAGCGCCCTTTATCCCAAGGCCAAGGCCAAGGGGGATATCGACCTCAAGGATTTGGAAGCGCTGTCCGCCCTGTGAGAGAGGAAAAGATGCCATTAACCGCCTTTTTTGCCCCGGATAGTCACCGCCGGGTATTGCGTGACTGCCCCGACGTACCCCGGCAACGTCCCTCTTTTCCCATCGCCCTGGACGAGGTGGGGATCAGCGCCAAGACCGTCTGGGTCAGGCTGCCCGCCGGATTTCTCCCCTTTGCCCTGCGGCTTTCGGTGGCCCTGGCCGCCGAGTTGCGGGGGATCCACATGTCTCGCCTGGAGGAGGCGATCAGCGCCCTGCATCAACGCGAATTCAGCGATCTGCGGCAATATGCCCTGGAGCTGGCCCGCTTGACCATGGCCGGCCAGCACTCCCTTAAGGGGAGGGTCGAACTTTCGGGCCTTCTCCCGCGCCTGAGCCAAACCGGGGTCAGTGATTTGAGTTCGCTGGACAGTCTGGAGCTGGGGGTGACGGTGGAGGGTACTTCCGGCGAAACCGGCCTCGATTGCACCGTCCGGCTGGAGGTAGGAGTTTATCATATCACCGCCTGCCCCTGCACCCAGGCTTACAACCGGCTGCTCTTTCCCGAGGCCGGCGGTGCTGGTGGCGTCGGCCCTGGTTCCCCCGCCGAGCCCACCCTGCCGCTACCCACCCACTCCCAGCGTTCCCGTACCCGCCTGGCGGTGACGCTGCCCGCCGGGGAAAAGCAGCCGGACCATGAAACATTGCTGGCCTGTCTCCATGCCGCGCTGCACCTGAGTCAGGATCTGCTCAAGCGACCAGACGAAGCGGAGCTGGTCTATGCCGCCCATCATCGGCCCCAGTTTGCGGAAGACGCGGTGCGGGAAACGGCGCGGGCGACGGGCGAGATTCTGGGGCCGCTGTTCTCGCCGGCCGGCCGGGTGGAGATCGAGACGGTGGGTTTTGAAAGCATCCATATCCACGATGTTCACTGCCGCCTCGATACCACCCTGGCCGCGCTGCAGCGGGCGATTATTCCAAGGTAAGGCCATGGCAGGCATCTTCGGCCTTTACGGTTTGCACTCCTACCCGCCCCGGGTGACGGCGGCCCTGGCCGCCACCCGGGGCGGGCTGCCCAAAGGCGCCTCCGACCAGCTCCAACCCCCGCTCTATATCGCCGGGGGGGCGGTGCGGGACTGGTTGCGCGGCCAATACAGCCGGGATCTCGACTTCACTTTGCCCGCCGGGGCGGTGGAGTTTGCCCGGCGTCTGGCCGCCGAACTGGGCGGGGCTTTTGTGCTGCTCGATGCCGAACACGACGTGGCCCGGGTGGTCTGGCGCGATCTGAATCTCGATTTTTCCGGATTTCGGGAGGGAGCGGTGACCATCGAGGAGGATCTCGGTAAACGCGATTTTACGATCAACTCCCTGGCCATTCCTTTGCTTTTGACCGGGGAGAGTGGCCGCCAGGGGGAGCTGATCGATCCCCACGGCGGGCGGCGGGACCTGGAGGCCGGAGTGATCCGGGCGGTGCACCCCCATGCTTTTGTTGCCGATCCTCTGCGCCTTTTGCGGGCCTACCGCTTCCAGGCCACCCTGGAGTTGCCGGCCGCCGGCGGTTTTTGTCCGGCCCCTGAAACCGTGGAGCTGATCGCTCAAGGGGTCGCCGCCGGTCTGATCGCGAGGGTGGCCGGCGAGCGAGTGCGGGCCGAAATGGATGCCATTCTGGCAGCTCCCCGGGGAGCGGAGGCCCTGGCCGCCATGGCGGTCGTCGCCCCCGGGTCCGCCCCGGATTCCGGCCTGCTTTTCCAGGTGCTGCCGGAACTGGCGGCCGGGGTCGGCCTGGCGCAGCCCGACAGCCATCATCTTGCTGTGACCGATCACTGTATCGAGGCGGTGGCCAGCCTGGAGCGGGTGCTGGCCGACCCGGCCGATTTTTTCCCGGAATTTCATGGCGAACTCGCCGCCTGGCTGGCCGACCCGGCTCACCCCGACCGGGAACTTTCCCTGCGCTGGGCGGCGCTGCTCCACGACCTGGGGAAGGCCGCCGCCCTCCGGTTGCGGGAGGGGAGGATCACCTTTCACAACCACGATCGGATCGGCGCCGAACTTTGTCGGGGGTTGGCCCGCCGTCTGCGTTTCAGCCGCAGGCGCGGAGAACTGGTGCGACTTCTGGTGGCCAACCATATGTGGCCCTTTCATCTGGCCAACGCCCGTTGGCGCCAGGGGATCACCGTTCGGGCTTGCCTGCGCCTGGTCCGGGCCCTGGGGGACGATCTTCCCGCGCTTTTTCTCCTGGCCATGGCGGACAGCCTTGCCGGACGCGGGCCCGGCAAGCCGGCGGATATGGAGCGGAACCTGGCCTCTCTCTACGCCGAGGTGACCAGGGTGGCCCGGGAGCGGATCGGGCCAGTGCTGAGCCTGCCGCCACTGCTCGACGGTCACGATCTGCAAACTCTTTGCGGCCTGCGGCCCGGTCCGGTTTTTAAAAAGATTCTGGCGGGGCTGGTTCAGGCCCGGGTGGAGGGTGCGGTGAACGACCGGGAGGAAGCCCTTGCCTGGGTGGAACGGTTTATGGCCCGGCGTGGTTCGACGGTCACGGAAATCGATTGACCATGTTGTTTCGATCACGTTAACTTGGCGGGAGACGAAGCATGGAAAGAGTTGGAGGAGGGTCGACCAATGCCGAGCCAGGAACGTGATATTCCCCTGCGCGACCATCCCGCCCCCACCGGGCCCTATTGCAGCATCGGCGGTAGCCTGGCCGATGACGACCTGCTCAACACCATCAACCACCATCTGCTCAGTTTTCTGGGCCGTGATCCGCAACGGGCCGGTAATCGGGAGACATATAAGGCCCTGGCCTACACGGTGCGCGATTTTTTGATCGAGCGCTGGATCAAAACCCAGAAGGAATTTTATGCCCACAACCGCAAGCGGGTCTACTACCTCTCCCTGGAGTTTCTGGTGGGCCGTTCCCTGGGCAACAGTCTGATCAATCTCGGCCTCTATGACAAGTTTGCCGGCGCCCTGGAACGGATGGGTTACGATCTTGATGAGATCCGCGAGGAGGAGGAGGATGCGGCCCTGGGTAACGGCGGCCTGGGCCGGCTGGCCGCCTGTTTCATGGACTCCATGGCCACCCTGGGTGTTCCCGCCTACGGTTATGGGATTCGCTACGAGTATGGTCTTTTTTATCAGCGCCTCCTTGACGGCTTCCAGGTGGAGCACCCCGATAACTGGCTGCGCTACGGCACGCCCTGGGAGTATGATCGGCCCTGGAATCTTTACCCGGTGAAGTTCCACGGCCGGGTCCACCGGTATCTCGACGCCGAGGGTAATCTGCGCCACGAGTGGGTGGACACCCGTGAAGTGATGGCGATGGCCAACGATATTCTGGTGCCGGGTTTCCGCAATGATTCGGTGATCAACATGCGGTTGTGGTCCGCCAAGGCCTCCCGTGATCTGGATCTGGTCTCCTTTAATCGCGGCGATTATGTGGCGGCGGTTCAGAGTGTGGTGGAATCGGAAACCATCTCCAAGGTACTCTACCCCTCCGACGATATCCGCGAGGGGCAGGAGTTGCGCTTCAAACAGCAATATTTCTTCGTTGCCGCCACCTTCCAGGATATTCTGCGCCGTTACAAGAAGCAGCACGGCAACGATTTCGGGCGTTTTACCGACGAGATTGCGGTTCAGCTTAACGATACCCACCCGGCCATCGCCATCCCCGAACTGATGCGGCGCCTGTTGGATGAAGAGGGGATGGTCTGGGAAAAAGCCTGGGATATCTGCGTAAAAACATTTGGTTATACGAACCATACCCTGATGCCCGAGGCCCTGGAAACCTGGGCGGTGGATCTTTTCCACCGGGTTCTGCCGCGCCATCTGGAGATTGTCTACGAGATCAACCGCCGTTTCCTGGAGGAGGTGGCAGGACGCTATCCCGGTGATGAAGAGCGCTTGCGCCGCATGTCCCTGATTGAGGAGGGGCCGGTGCGGAAGGTGCGGATGGCCCATCTGGCCATCATCGGCAGCCATTCGACCAACGGGGTGGCCGAACTCCATACCCATCTACAGAGAACCAGGATATTTAAAGATTTTCACGAGATCTATCCCGAACGGTTCAACAATAAGACCAACGGAATTACCCAGCGCCGCTGGCTGCTTAAGAGCAATCCGGCTCTGGCCTCCCTGATCACCGAAAGTATCGGTGGTGACTGGGTGACCAAGCTGGATTTCCTGCGCAATCTCGAGCCGCTGGCCGGCAGTAGCTCCTTTCAGCGCCGCTGGCTGGCGGTCAAACGGCACAACAAGCAGCGGCTGGCCGCCCTGATCCTGACCACTTGCGGGATTGTGGTGGATCCCGATTCGCTTTTCGATGTCCAGGTCAAGAGGATGCACGAATACAAGCGCCAGCTCCTCAATCTTCTCCATATTATCATCCATTACCACCGGCTGTTGCAGGGGCTTGGCGACCAGGCTCCGGCCCGGACCGTGGTTTTTGCCGGCAAGGCGGCCCCCTCTTACGCCCAGGCCAAGTTGATCATCAAATTGATCAACTCGGTGGGGGAGACCATTAACCGCGACCCCCGGGTGGCCGACCGGCTCAAGGTGATCTTTATTCCCAACTACGGAGTCTCCCTGGCGGAAAAGATCATTCCCGCCGCCGATCTTTCCGAACAGATCTCCACTGCCGGGACCGAGGCCTCCGGCACCGGCAATATGAAGTTCGCCCTGAACGGCGCCTTAACCATCGGCACCATGGATGGGGCCACCATCGAGATGTGTGAGGAGATCGGCCGGGAAAATATGTTTATCTTCGGCATGGGCGCTGACGAGGTGGAGGCGGTCCGCCGCGATCCCCAGCGCGTTCCCGAGGAGGTCTACGGTCGCAACCCGGAGATCAGGGCGGCGGTGGACGCCATCGCCGCCGGAGAGTTCAGCCGGGGGGATACCGCGCTTTTTACCCCCATTGTTCAAGCTCTGCTCAGCCCCGATGATCCCTACCTCATGCTGCTTGATCTGGAGGATTATCTGCGCTGTCAGGGTGAAGTGGAGAAGGAGTTTCTGAATCAGGCGGGGTGGGCCCGCAAATCGATTCTCAATGTGGCCCGGATGGGGAAATTTTCCACCGATCGCACCATCCGGGAGTATGCCGAAGATATCTGGGGTATCAAGGTTTAATTATAGGTAGTTCTAACTGATAACAGGAGGTGGCTGATGAAGGTTGTGGCTTTCAGTGGCAGTGCCCGGAAGGGCGGTAATACGGCGACCCTGCTTAACGGGGTGTTGACCGAGTTGACAGCGGCGGGAATCGAGACCGAACTGGTGGAGTTGGCGGGCAAGCCGGTTAGCGGTTGTATCGCCTGCTATCAGTGTTTCAAGAAAAAGGATCGGCGCTGCGCGGTGGAGAGTGATATCATCAACGACTGCATCGCCAAGATGGAGGGGGCGGATGGCATCATCCTGGGCTCTCCCACCTACTTTGCCGATGTTTCGGCGGGGATGAAAGCCCTGATCGAGCGTTGCGGCATGGTGGCCCGGGCTAATAACGACATGTTCAAGCGCAAGGCCGGGGCCGGGGTGGTGGCAGTGCGCCGGGCCGGAGCCTATCACGTCTTCAGCTCACTCAACGCCTTCTTTCTGATCGGCCAGATGATCGTGGTGGGCTCCTCCTACTGGAACATCGGGGTCGGCAGGGAGCCGGGCGAGGTGAACAACGACCCCGAAGGGTTGAAAACCATGGCCGACCTGGGCCGCAACATGGCCTGGCTGCTTGCCCGAACCCGGGGCACTGCTGAACGGTTACAAGTCGATAGTTGGT
>JBLRWU010000010.1:0-29678 GCA_047921155.1 Desulfurivibrio sp. | reverse complement strand
TAATGAACAAAACCAAGTCTGTAAGCGAACACAGGGGTCACAAGGTAAGCGACCAACGCTGGAGTGGGGTGGAAGCCGCCATGCGCCGCAATGGCTACCAGGCCGGGGGGTTGATCGAGGCCCTGCACGCGGTGCAGAGATCCTACGGCTATATCGACCAGGCGGCGATGCGGGCCATCGCCGCCACCCTGACCCTGCCGCTGAGCAAGGTTTACGGGGTGGCCACCTTCTACCACTTCTTTCACCTCAAGCCCAAGGGCCGCCATACCTGCGTGGTCTGCCTGGGCACCGCCTGCTATATCAAGGGGGCGGAGACAACCCTTAAGGAGATCAGCGCCGAGTTCGGGATCAAGGCCGAAGAGACCAGCCGCGACGGCCGGCTATCCCTGCTCACTGCCCGCTGCGTCGGAGCCTGTGGCCAGGCCCCGGCTGTGGTGGTGGACGACAGGGTGATCGGCCAGGCCGAGACCGCCGCCGTGCTGGAATATCTCCGCAACCTCAATGGCGCTGAAGGGGAAAGTCAGCCATGAGCACCCCCGACGAACTGGACCGACTGGCCGCAAGCGAACGGGAGGCGGTGGCGGGAAAACGGCAACGGATCGGCGTCTGCACCGCCAGCGGCTGCCTCTCCTGCGGCAGCGGCGAGTTGCTGCAGGCCCTGCGGGACGAGCTGGCCAAAAATCCGGCCATCTCCTGCCGGGCCGACGGGGTGGGCTGCATGGGTTTGTGCTCCCGGGGGCCGCTGGTCAGCGTGCAACCGGCCCAAAATCTCTACCGGCAACTGCGCCCCGAGGATGCCCCCGAACTGATCGCCTCCCTGGCCGACCCCCACCCCGGCCAAAGCCCACCGGCGGCCAAACCGGCCCTGGCCGCCAAACTTTGCGATCCCGGCCACCCCTTTTTCAGCCGCCAGGTCAAGGTGGTCCTCGACCGGTTCGAGCAGATCGAACCGGAACGGATCGAATCCTATCTGGCGGCCGGCGGCTACCGGGCCCTGCTCGACTGCCTCCACCACCGGCAACCCGCCGCCATCATCGACGAGATCACCCGCAGCGGCCTCCGGGGCCGGGGCGGCGGCGGTTATCCCACCGGCCTGAAGTGGGCCACCGTGGCCAAGGCGAGTGTGCCCCCCGGCGGCCGTAAATATGTGATCTGCAACGCCGATGAGGGCGATCCCGGGGCCTTTATGGACCGTAGCGTCCTGGAAAGCGCCCCCCACCGGGTCCTGGAGGGAATGGCCATCGCCGCCTACGCCCTGGGAGCCGATTTCGGCTACCTCTACGTCCGGGCCGAATACCCCCTGGCGGTGGCCCGGCTGCGCAAGGCGATTGCCCAGGCGGAAAAACTGGGCCTGCTGGGCAACCATATCGGCGGCAGCGCCTTCCATTTCAAGGTGGAGATCCGCCTGGGAGCCGGGGCCTTTGTCTGCGGCGAGGAGACCGCCCTGATCGCCTCCATCGAAGGCAAGCGGGGGCAGCCCCGCCCCCGGCCGCCCTACCCCGCCGAACACGGCCTCTGGGGCTGCCCCACCCTGATCAACAATGTGGAAACCCTGGCCAATATCACGGCGATCATCGACCGGGGGGCCGAGTGGTTCGCCGCCATGGGCACCGCCAAGAGCAAGGGCACCAAGGTGTTCGCCCTGGCCGGCAAAATCAGCAATACCGGCCTGATCGAAGTCCCCATGGGGATTACCCTGCATGAGATCGTCGAGGAGATGGGCGGCGGGGCCCCGGACGGCGGCCGGATCAAGGCGGTCCAGACCGGGGGCCCTTCCGGCGGCTGTATTCCGGCGGCCCATTTCGAACTGCCGGTGGATTATGAATCATTGCAGGCCGAAGGGTCGATCATGGGTTCCGGCGGGATGATCGTGATGGACCAGGGAGCCGGAATGGTCGATGTGGCCCGCTTCTTCATGGAGTTCTGCGTCGATGAATCCTGCGGCAAGTGTGTGCCCTGCCGGGTGGGGACCAAACAGATTCTGCTACTGCTGGCAAAGATCGCCGCCGGCCAGGCCCATGGAGATGATCTGGCCCGGTTGGAGGAGCTTTGCGCCATGGTTCGGGGCACCAGCCTCTGCGGCTTGGGCCAGAGCGCCCCCAACCCGGTCCTCAGCACCTTGAAGTTTTTCCGGCCCGAATATGAGCAGCTGCTGGCCGGGGCGAAAGCTGCGGGGGAGGTAAAATGAGCGGCGGCAGGGTAATCACCCTCAAGATCGACGAGCGCGACTGCGGGGCCCGCGAGGAGCAGACCATCCTGGAGGTGGCCCGGGAAAACGGGATCGCCATCCCCACCCTCTGCCATTTGGCCGGACTCCATCCGGTGGGGGCCTGCCGGCTCTGTATTGTCGAGATAGCGGGGGGCAACCGGCCCCTGCCGGCCTGCGTGACCAAAGCAACCGAGGGGATGGTGGTCCGGACCCAAACTCCCGAGCTGCGGGAACAGCGGCGGCTGATCCTGGAGATGATCCTGAGCGAGGGCAACCATGTCTGCGCAGTCTGCGTGGTCAACGGCCATTGCGAGTTGCAGGAGCTGGCCCTGGGCCTGGGGGTGGACCATGTCCGTCTGCCCGGCCTTTATCCACTGCGGGCGGTGGACGCCAGCCATCCCCGCTTCACCCTGGACCGCAACCGCTGCATCCTCTGCACCCGTTGCGTACGGGTCTGCGGCGAAGTGGAGGGGGCCCATACCTGGGATGTAATGGGCCGGGGCCTGAACTCCCAGGTGATCAGCGATCTCAACCAGCCCTGGGGCGAGGCCCAATCCTGCACCTCCTGCGGCAAGTGTGTCCAGGTCTGCCCCACCGGGGCCCTTTTTGAACGGGGCAAGGCCGCCGGCGAGATGGTCAAGCGCAACCTCCATCTGCCGCTGCTCACCGCCATGCGCAAAGAAGCAGAGGAGGCCGGGGAATGAAAAAGCTGCGCCTGGCGACCAGTTGGCTGGACGGCTGCTCCGGTTGCCACATGTCCCTGCTGGATATGGACGAGTTGCTGCTGGAACTGGCCCCCCGGCTGGATTTGGTTTACAGCCCCTTGGTGGACCGCAAGGAGTTCCCCGATGATGTCGACCTGGCCCTGCTCGAGGGGGCGGTAAGCACCACCGATGATCGGCGAAAGGCCCTACTGGTCCGAGCCCGCAGCAAGCTGGTGGTGGCCTTGGGCGACTGCGCGGTGACCGCCAACGTGCCGGGGATGCGCAACACCCTGGATCGGGACGAGATGCTGGAGCTGATTTACCGGGAGAAGGCCGATCACTCCCCGGGTATCCCCGGGGAAAATATCCCGGCGCTGCTGCCCCGCAGCCTGCCGCTGCACCAGGTGATCAAGGTGGACCTTTTTCTCCCCGGCTGCCCGCCGTCGGCCAAGGCCATCGTCCAAGCCCTGACCGCCGTCCTGGAGCAGCGCGACCCCGGCGGGCTGCCGACCCTTAAATTCGGCTGAAAAACAGTAACTGTCCAGCAGCACCCCATCTTGGGGGGATCGGCCCGGCTTGCGTACCCAACAGTACGCGGCACCGGGCCGCTTGCCCCAACCTGGGGCACTGCTGAACAGTTACCCTCGGCATGAGCTGAATGTTACGAAAAACAGAGGAAAACATCTTGGCCAGAACCATCGCAATCGACCCGGTAACCCGCATCGAAGGCCATGCCCGAATTTCGATCCAGCTTAACGACGACGATTCGGTGCGGGCGTGCCGCCTCCATATCACCCAGGTGCGGGGGTTCGAGGCCTTCTGCGTGGGCCGCCCCCTGGAGGAGATGCCGGGGCTTACCTCCCGCACCTGCGGGATCTGCCCGGTGAGCCACCAGTTGGCCTCGGCCAAGGCCTGCGACCAGCTGCTGGCGGTGCAGATCCCCCCGGCGGCGGTGCTGCTGCGCAAACTGCTCAACTACGGCCAACTGGTCCAGTCCCACGCCCTGAGCTTTTTTCATCTCTCGTCGCCGGACCTGCTGCTGGGGATGGATAGCGACCCCGAACAGCGCAACATCTTCGGGATAGCCGCCGCCTTTCCCGAGGTGGCCCGCGACGGCATCGCCCTGCGCCGTTTCGGCCAGCAGCTTATCGAGCGCCTGGCGGGCAAACGAATTCATCCCAACTGGGTGGTGCCGGGCGGGGTCAGCCGCCCCTTGAGCCGGGAAAACCGGGAAACGATCCTGGCCGAACTGCCGGAGATGCTGCTGAAAGCCCGCCGCAACCTGACCCGCCTGGAAGAGCTGCTGCCCCGCTTTGCCCCCGAGATCACCGCCTTTACCCCACCGGCCACCAGCTTTATGGCCCTGGCCGGGCCCGAGAACCAACTGGAATACTACGACGGCCCTTTGCGCCTTTTGGATGCCGCCGGCCGGCCTCTGGTCGAGGCCCTGCCCCCCAACCGTTATGAAGAGATAATCGCCGAGGCGGTGGAATCGGACAGCTACCTCAAATCTCCCTTCTACCGCCCCCAAGGCCCGGAACAGGGGATTTACCGAGTCGGCCCCCTGGCCCGGCTCAATCTGGCGGCAAGCTGCGGCACCGATCAGGCCGACGAAGCCCTGGCCCGCTTTCGCCAGGCCACAGCCAATCACGGCCTGCCCCAGAGCGCCTTCCATTACCATTACGCCAGACTGATCGAAATTATCCATGGTTTGGAGATGATCGGGGCACTGCTCGCTGATCCGCAGATTCTGGCCAGTCGGGTGCGGGCGGTGGCGGGAGCCAACGCCCCGGAGGGGGTGGGGATCTGCGAGGCCCCTCGGGGCACCCTGATCCACCATTACCGGATCGACGACCAGGGCCGGATCAGCGGGGTCAACATGATCATTGCCACCGGCAACAACAACCTGGCCATCAACCAGGGCATCCTCCAGGCAGCCCGGGCTCTGGTCAAAAACGGAGAATTCAGCGAAGGCGCCCTCAACCGGATCGAAGCCCTGATCCGCTGCTACGACCCCTGCCTGAGCTGCTCCACCCACACCCAGGGCGCCAGACCCTTCAGGGTGGAGATTGTCCGCCAAGGGGCAGTAATTGAAGGTATGACGAAGTTATCCTGAAACCATTTTCCTGTCATATTCGATCCGTTTTTCGTCGGATCAGCAGCAGTTCTCGGCAGGCTTGGCGCCGGCCAGGATACCCTGGGCGCAGCCGACCCCGATCTCGACCATGATGGCGCCGGTGGGGCAGTTATGGCGGCAGGCGCCGCACTCCATACAGGCGTCGCGATCACGCAGGGTCACCTTGCGGTCATTGGCGACCGGAATAAAGACCGCGTGGGGACAGACATCCAGGCAGGTACCGCAGCCGATGCAGCGCTCGGGAAAGAACTCCAGGGTGTTGACTCCGGCCAGGTATTTCAGTTCGCTCATGGGGTTGGCCTCCAGGTTTGGCAAAGTCAGGCGAGAAACCAGCCGACCAAGAGAAGCAGCAGGCCGCCTAGGCCGCCACCGATCTGCCAGGGCAAGGCCAGCCTGAGCTCTTTTTTGACGCCGGAAAGTGAGGTGTAGGTGGAGGAGCCGGTGAATTCCAGGGCCAGAAAGGAGGCCCCGGCGCCGATCAGCAGCGGCCAGGCCAGCAGTTCCAGACCCGGGGGCGGCCCGCTGCCGGCGGCCAGGGCGGCCGGGTAACGAGCGGCCAGAAAGATGGCCCCGACCAAGAGGCCCGCCGCCAGGCCCTTCAGAGAAAAGGCCCGGCCCGGCAGCCAGGGCAGCAACAGCGGGGTTAAGAGCTGACCGGCCAGGACGGCGCTGACCAGGGCGGCCAACAGCCAGGGAGCGAACAGAGCAGCCTTGACCCCGCCGAACATGGTCAACAACAGCAGCAGTAAGGAGAGCGGCAGCAGCCACTTGAGACTTAGGACCAACTCCACCGGCACCAGCACCGCCCGTTCGGCCAGGGGAAAATCCTTGCGGCGCATGGCGGGGGTGGCCTGGTTGCCGGCGGCGAGGTAGGCGGGCAGATCAGCGGCCATGGCCGGGCCGAAAAGCACCTTGAAGCCGGTGGATCTCTCCACCAGCCGGGCGTTGATTCCCGGCGCGCCAAGTTGCGGCACGATCAGGCGCCGATGGTTGACCAGCCGGTCAAGTCCGCTTGCACCCAGGCGGCGCACCAGTTCGGGGCTGGCGAAACTGCCCTTGCCCGCCGCACACCAGACGTTAATCCCATCGGTTTCAAGAACCAGCAGCCAGGCGTCGATTCCGGCCAGTTGCCGCCGCAGGTGATCGAGGCTGAGCTTGTAGTTGGCGCTCACCAGGACCGGGGAGTCGGGGCCGGGGTTGTGCAGGGCGTACAGCCCCGGCTCCACGATATAGGACATCCGCCTGATCCCGCAACGCACCAGGATGGTGCCCAGCCGATCCCTGCGGGAAAGCGTGGCGCTTACTTGCGGCACCGCGCCGACCGGGGTTTCCACCCGGCCGGTGACAAAATGCTGTTCAAATGGTGAACGGTCCGCCCGGGGCCGGGTTCGCGGCCCTCAACAGACCTGCTGCCCGGGATTCTGCTGCAGATCCGCCATGGGCAATAAAGGGGAGGTTGTCATGTGGTGGCCACCTGTCGGTTGATGATTTGCGGAAATGTTTGCTGCGGGGAAGAGGCCTGCAATGTGAGGATCAGCGCTGTTTCCGGCCCGAAAGACGGCCCTTTCGGGGAGATGAGGACTCCTCCACCAGGGTCCGAACCATGTCTTTCAACTCCGCCAGTTCGGCCCGCAGAGCGACGACTTCCTGTTCCGATCCCCGCATCTCCTCCTCGGTATTCATCGCCCGGTAGAACATCCGAATGTCATCGGAGAGCGGCTGCCGATATTCGCTGGCTGAAGAGAGAATCTTGGATGTCATTCTCAGCAGTTCGCGAATATTCTGGCCACTCGGTTCCGTTTCGTCGTGGGGACGCATCTCCCCTTCGCCGCTCAGCAGCCATTTAAAATCAATTTTGGTGGCATGGGCAATGCGGGCCAGGGTGGTCTTGCTCGGCCTGACCCTGCCGTTAAGCCAGCGGCTGACGGTGGCGGGATCGGAGTGGATCTCCTGCCCCAGGAACTCCTGGCTCCACCCCAACTGCGCCAGCACATGTTGCAGCCTTTCATGTAGAGATTCAATGGTCAAAAAGCAACCTGCCGATTTTTTTTGTTGACTATGGTCAAAGATTTTACTTGACCATAGTCAACATGTTGTTCTTTTATGTCTTATGACACACTGTTACAAGGGGTCGATCACCGGAATGCGGCTCGATCCCCCGATGAGAGCGTTTTTTTAAGGGTTTCCAGGTCTCATTCCTAGATTGCTATTTCGGTTGTTAGCCGGACCTCTTTTCGGCTGCAATCGACTGTAGCCACTAAAGATCTGGCCGAAGCATAATCAGTTGAGCAAGACCGTTTTATGTACCACACATGTAGGAGTAAGTCAATATTTAATTTCGGCAACGGGATCTTGAGGCGCGAACTGTTGGCCTGCCCCCAAATTTCAGGAGGGCGTTTCGCATAAGGACCATAAATCAAGGAGAAGGATCGATCATGAAGAAACCGTTTTTTCTTTCGACTTTCTTGGGGGTCGCAGAATCGCAGACCATGGATCGCCCTGGATTCGAGTTCGACACGACGACGGATGGCGTAACGGCGGCTGAAGTAACGGCGGCTGACACCTCGCCCCCCAATTGGTTCCCCATCGGCATGGCCCTCGGCGCCTTGATGCTGGGCTGTCTACTGTTCGGTCTGTTCCAGATTTTTGTGGTCGGCCATCATACTCTGGGCAACACCAAGGAGGTGCCCTGGAACATCTTCATCGTCAACTACGCCTTCGCCATTTCCAGCATCGGGCTCAGCTACATCGCCTCCTTCGGCATTGTACTCGGCCTTAAGCAATTCGATGCCATCGCCAGGAGAGCTCTTTTTCTTGCCATTCTAATTATCGTCGCCGGGGCGTCCAACGTCGTTCTGGATGCCCGGCAACCAATCAACGCGATGTTCATGATGCTGACCCCCCACCTGACCTCACCCATGGGGGTGGTGGCCGTAAGTATCAACCTTTACCTGGTGCTCATTGTAACCGAACTCTACCTGCTTATCAAGCGCGGCCACCATGACCCCCTGGTCAAGGTGGTTGCGGTGGCGGCATTTCTAACCGCCGTGGTCGTACACAGTTATCACGGAGCAATCTTCGGCCTGGCCTACGCCCGGGACTTCTGGCATGGCCCCTACTACCCCATCTACTTCCTGTTGTCGGCCCTGTTTGCTTCCTCGGCAATCATCATCCTGGTCAGCGTACTTACCTACAAAGCAACCGGTCAGCAGATCGGAGAAAAGTTGCGGGCCACCCTGGAGGTTGTAGGCAAGATGCTGGTCTATCTCCTTGCCATCGGGCTATTCTTCCTCTATTGGAAAACCAAAACCGGCTACTACTTCGGCAAACCCGAGGCCTCTTTGCTGATGTACGGCCAATATGCGCTCAACTTTTGGATGGTGGAAGTACTCGTGGGCTATGTGCTGCCCATTATCATCATCGTCCGGGCCCGCTTCAAGGACCTGAACAAGATGGCGCTGGCAGCCCTGCTGGTGCTGGTCGGTATCTATATCGGGCGTTACGATTTCATCATTATCGGACAGCTTGTGCCGTACCTCGGGGTCGCCCCCTTTGACAGCGATCTGGGAGGATCCTTGGCGACCTTTGCCACCTACGTACCGACGGTTGCCGAAATTGCAACCACCATCGGACTGCTGGGCGTAGTCTGGACAGGCTACATCCTGGGCATGAGATACCTCCCGTTAAAAGCCGAGGAATAACAGGTCCATTGCCGTAAACATAAAGCAAAAGAAGGGCAGATTATGAATAAATTTATCGACAAGTACCTGAATACAACCGGAAAGGCAACGATCGCACTAATTCTGGTCGCCGTGGTGGCGGTATTTGGCCACACCATGGCCCGCAAGCTGGTGGTGCCCTCATTCGCCGCAGTGGACGGTGATTACCGCTACCAGTGGCACCGGGTGGACAACCAGCAGGAATGGAGGGACTGGCCGGTCAGCCACCGGGGCAAAAGCTATTGCCAGGGCTGTCACGCCCCCCAGTATCGGATGCTCCTTGATTACGGCCACGCCCAGCTTCAGTGTGAAAGCTGTCACGGTGCGGCGGGAGAGCACCCCATGGACCCAGCCAAGCTTACCGTTGACCGGAGCCGGGAGTTGTGTCTGCGCTGCCACTCCTACCTCCCCTACCGACCCGACCGACATGCGGGGCTATCGGGAGATCCCTTGATCCTGAAAATGGTCGTACCGGCTGAACACCATGCGGAAACGGCATGCACCATCTGTCACAATGTTCACAAAGCGGGATTCTAGCATGAAACAGAACAGACGGAATTTCCTGAAAAAGGCTGGGTTGGTCACGGTTGCCGGCATGACGCTGCCGCTGAGCGCCCTGAAGATGCTGACTCCTTCCGAGGCCGTTGCCCTGACTACGGGTGACAAGGCCAAGCGTTGGGGCTTTGTGGTCGATACCACCAAGTGCGTGGGTTGCGGCCTGTGCGTCAAGGCCTGCAAACTGGAGAACAATACTCCCTACGAAAGCAACGTGGCCCGAACCTGGGTGGAAAGATACGTTCAGCGCAAGAGCGGGCGGGTAACCATAGATTCCCCCGGCCAGGCCAGGGGTGGGTTCATTACCAATACTCCCCTGGGAAAGCCGATAGCCGACGAGGAGATCAGCAAAGGCTACTTCGTGCCCAAGCTTTGCAACCACTGCGACAAGCCATCCTGCGTGTCGGTCTGCCCCGCCGGAGCGACCTACAAGACCAGTGACGGGGTGGTTCTGGTGGACAGGTCCTGGTGTATCGGCTGCGGTTTCTGCATCACCAACTGCCCCTATGGCGCCCGTTATTTCCATCCCGTATGGGAGGTAATCGATAAGTGTACCTTCTGTTATCACCGGATTACCAAGGGAATGAACTCCGCCTGCGTGGACGCCTGTGCCTTCGGTGCCCGGAAAATCGGGATGCTCAACGACCCCGACAGCGAGGTGCAGCAAATTATCCTGCGGGAAAGGGTGGCGGTTTTGAAGCCCGAATCACACAACTATCCTCAGGTGTTTTATATCGGGCTTGACCACCTTGTCAAATAACCAAACCTGGTCGGAACCGGTGAGCCCTGCACGCCCCGGCAACCCAAAGGGAATATTTTGGCCCTTCACGCCGCAGACGAGAAAAAAGCGGGGTGAGAAACAAACAACCTGAGGAGGAGAGCCATGAAGAGCAATGCGGCAGCAAAAACGGGATGGAATATTGGGGTGGGTGCGGGAGTGGTACTCTTTGTCTTGCTCGGCCTGTTGTCCGGACCGTTTCTCGGAAGTGCCATGGGTCTTAAAATCATCGACCTGATTTACGGCACCATGCCAGTGGAGACCCTGCCCAAAGTAATCCTGGCGGTATCGATGGTACTCGGGCTGGTGGTCTCCGCTACGATATATATCCTCGGAACCGCACTGCTTGGCTGGGGCGTCGGTTACGTGATCGGAGCCACTGCGGGACGGCGGGTGGTCGTTGCCAAAAAGGTTCCGGCCACGACCGAGAGTACCCAGGCAGGTTTTGCTCGTGAAACGCTGTCAACCGGCTAGGGTGACCTGAAGCCCCATTACCCCCGCCCCCTTTCAAGGAACGGGGGTAATGACCAGGCTTTTGCCGCGCCTCAGTGTTTGAAGGAGCGCTGACCGGTGTACTTCATCGCCACTTGGGGCTTGGCCTCGTTGCAGGCGATGATCGTTTCGAAATCCCGAGCCGAACCGCCGGCCTGAAGGATGGCGGTTATCCCCTGGCGAATGCCGACATCGGCCCCATCGCGGAAGGGGAAGAAGGCATCAGAGATCATCACCGAGCCGGGCAGGCCGGCCTTGTCGGCCTTGGTCTTGGCGTCGATCTCCTCCTTGTCGGCCTTGTCGCGCTTACCCTGCTCGATCTCCAGGGCCAGATCAGCGTAGGGGATGCCGTGGGTGTCGAAGCAGAGGATATCGGCGTATTTGATGTAAGCCTTGTGGACCGCGATCTCGGCCACCCCGACCCGATCCTGCTCGCCGGTACCGATCCCCGTGGTGCAGCCATCTTTCACGTAGATCACCGAGTTGGAGGTCACTCCGTGCTCCACTGCCCAGCCGAAGATCATATCATCGATCTCCCGGGCGGTGGCCTCGCGCTCTACCTTGTACTCCTGACCCTTGTAGGTGGTCACTGCCGGCTTAAGGTCGGCGGGGCTGCGGATGGAGTTGACCGCCGACTGCTGAACGATCAGGCCGCCGTCGATCAGGCTCTTGAAGTCAACGAAGCGGTAGGCCGCGTAATCGGCCAATTTATCGAGACGGTTGATCCGCACCACCCGCAGGTTCTTGCGTTGGCTTAAAATCTCCAGGGTGCCGGCCTCGAACTCCGGAGCGCAGACCACCTCCAGGTAGTTGCCACTGAGCAGTTCGGCGGTGGCCTTGTCGCAGGGGCGGTTCAGGACCACGGCCCCGCCGAAGGCGGCGATCCGGTCGGCCCGGTTGGCCCGGCTGAAGGCATCGGCCAGATCCTGGCCGTAGGCGGCGCCGCAGGGGTTGTTGTGCTTGAGGATTACGGCGGCGGGCCGGTCCATCAGGTACTTGATGATATTGAGACCGTTGTCGATATCGGTGAGGTTGATCTTGCCGGGGTGCTTGCCCACCTGCAACATATCGGCGGCCGCAATCCCGCTGACCAGGCCGTGGCCCGGTTCGATAAAGCGGCACTCACCCAGGGTGAGGTTGCCGTTGACCAGCTCGTAAAGGGCGGCCTCCTGGTCGGGGTTCTCGCCGTAGCGGATCCCCCGCTCCTCGACACTGCCGTCATCCTGGGCCAGTTTCCAGGTGCGCTTGCGGTACTGCAGGGTCTGGTCGCCGAAGGTGATGGTCATATCCAGGGGAAAGTGATCGCCCAGGATGGTGGTGTACATTTTCTTCAAGTCAGCCATGCTATCTGCCCTCCAAGTTTAGTTTAAGAATTCGCGCCGATTAGAGTAATGGATTTTAGCCCTCAATGCTGTTGAAATATTGCATCCCAATCCTTGCGCACCGGGTCATGGCCCTTGGCCCTGATCGCCGCCGCCACCTCCTCCAGATCGCGATGGTCGCCGATGGCGAACTGCTCACCATCAGCGGCGCTGTCCCCGTAGCCGCCGGGAATGGTGCAGGAACCGGCGGAATAGCGGGTGGGACCCAGCCCGATCATCCCGTCGCGGTAGCGCTGCTCCTCGCGGGTTGAGAGGATCAGGCCCACATCGGGATCGAAGAGGCGCAGGGCGAACAGCAGTTGGCTGAGATTTCTTTCGCTGACCATTACTCGGGGCTTGAAGCTGCCCGAGGCCGGACGCAGGCGGGGAAAGGAGACGGTGACCCCGGTGCGCCAGGCCAGCCGTCGCAACCAGGCCAGGTGCATCCCCAGAGCCAACCCTTCCGCCCGCCAGTCGGCCAGGCCGAGCAGGGCTCCAAGGCCGACTTCGCGCATTCCGGCCCTGGCCACCCGGGCGGGGATCTCCAGGCGGCGATCGTAATCGGCCTTGAGCCCGGCCAGATGGACCTCATCGTAAGTCCGGCGGTCGTAGGTTTCCTGGTAGATCGCCACGGCGGTGATCCCGGCGGCGAAAAGCCGGGCGTACTCCTCCTCTTGCATGGGCTGAACTTCGATGGAGATGGCGGCAAAATCGTTCCGCAGCCGACGGGCCAGCTCCTCCAGGTAATCGACCCCCAGCTTGGCCGGGGCCTCGCCGGAAACCAGCAGGATATGTTCAAAACCGCGCTGACTTAAAATTCTGGCCTCGGCCTCGGCCTCCGCCAGGGAGAGAACCCGGCGGGGAATCTCATTATCCACCGAAAATCCGCAGTAGAGGCAGCGGTTAAAACAGTAGCTGGAGAGGTAGAGAGGGGCGTAAAGCTGGATAACCCGTCCGAAGCGCTGCCGGGTGATGATTGCCGACTGCCTGGCCATGGCGGGCAGCAGCGCTTCGGCGGCCGGGGAGAGCAGGGCGGCCAGATCGGCGATGGTTCGCTTTTCCCGGGCCAAGGCGGCCTCAACATCCCTTTGGCTGCAAGCGCCGATCTGTTGGCCCAGGGTGGTAAAATCGGGGAGTTTGAACAGCGGCTCGGCGATGGGCGGCGCAGCAACGGCGGGGGGGGGCATGGTCTTTGCGAGGCTTGGCACGACAGGATCAACCGTGGAGAAAATCAAGGCCGACCTCGGGGGAGGAGGCTTCAGCGGTGCTGACCCGCCGGCCCAGGCCGGCCTCGTAAGCCTCCCGGCCGGCATGGACGGCGGCGGCGAAGGCGCGGGCCATCCGCACCGGATCGCCGGCCACCGCGATGGCGGTATTGACCAGAACGGCATCGGCCCCCATCTCCATCGCTTCCACGGCGTGGGAGGGGGCGCCAAGGCCGGCGTCCACCACCACCGGCACCCGGGCCTGCTCAATGATGATCGCCACCTGGAATCGGGTCAGCAACCCCTGATTGGTGCCGATGGGGGAGCCCAGCGGCATTACCGCCGCCGCTCCGACATCCTGCAAGCGCAGGGCCAGGATGGGATCGGCGTTGATATAGGGCAGGACCACAAAACCCTCGCGGACCAGCTCTTCGGTGGCCTTCAGGGTTTCCACCGGATCGGGCAGCAGGGTGCGCGGATCCGGGGTAACTTCCAGCTTCAACCAGTTGGTGTTGCCCACCGACCGGGCCAGATGGGCCAGGCGGATCGCCTCGGCGGCGTCACGGGCTCCGGAGGTGTTGGGCAGAAAGAAGAAGTGCTTGCGATCCAGATGACTCATGATATCGTCGGCCGGATCGTTGAGATCCACCCGACGCAGAGCAACGGTGACCATCTCGCTGTCCGAGGCGGTAAGCGCCGCCTTCATCACGGCCGATGAGGCAAATTTGCCGGTTCCGGTAAAAAGTCGAGAGCGAAATTTGCGCCCGGCAATCTCCAACATATCAACCGCCTCCCACAAAACGGATCAACTCCAGCCGCGCATCGGCAGCCAGGAGGGTTTTTTCGTATGCCGCCCGGTCCAGCACCCGGCCGTCAAGTTCCACCGCCATCATATCGGGATTGAGCCCCAGGCTGGTGATAAAAGAGGCCACCGAAAGACCGGACGGGATCAGCCTCTCCCCACCGTTGCAGATAATGGCGATCTTGCCTGTTGGTTTACTGGATTCAAAGCTGCCGCTTGCGCTCATGATAATCCCCGGAGCCTGAACGACAAAAGCCGGCAACAGGTGCCGGCTTTTGTCTATGGTGCTAAATGTCTTAACCAGGGCCAGCCTGGTGCTCGATGGCTTTAAGCCGCCACGAGCCTATTCCGCCGCCGGAGCCGCCACTGCTGCTTCGCCCGCCGCTTCCTTTCCTTCCTGGTAATTCACCAGCTCGAGAATGGCCATGTCGGCAGCGTCGCCCAGGCGATTGCCGGTCCGGATAATCCGGGTGTAACCACCCTGACGTTCCATATACTCTTTCACCAGGTTATCAAAAAGTTTGGCCACTACCTGCTTGTCACGGACCACCGACAGCGCCTGACGGCGGGCATGGAGGTCGCCACGTTTGGCCAAAGTGATCATCTGGTCGGCCACCTTGCGGACCTCCTTGGCCTTGGCAGTGGTGGTCACAATCCGCTCGTGCTGAAGCAGCGAGGTAACCATGTTACGAATCATCGCCTGGCGATGAGGGGTGGTACGGGATAGGCGATTGCCGGCTTTACCATGTCGCATGACTCAATCCTCTCGGGAGGTTTATTCTCGTTGATCTACTCTTCCACTTCCGGCTCGACCGGAGGGGCTACCCAACCGTCGATCTTCATCCCCAGATAGAGGTCCATCTCGGAGAGAAGCTGTTTGATTTCATTCAAGGACTTGCGACCAAAGTTCTTGGTCTTGAGCATCTCCGCCTCGCTCTTCTGGACCAGCTCACCGATGTGACGAATCTCGGCGTTGCGCAGACAGTTGGCGGAGCGCACCGACAACTCCAAGTCTTCAACGCTGCGGTACAGGTTTTCATTGAGCTTGGGCTTCTCGCCGCCGGCGCTGTCGCTGGGCAGCGGCACCACTGCGTCTTCATCAAAATTGATGAAGACCCGCATCTGCTCCTTGAGGATCTTGGCGGCATAGGCCAGGGCGTCCTCGGGGCGAATACTGCCGTCGGTGCTGATCTCTAAGGTCAGCTTGTCGTAGTCGGTCTGCTGACCAACCCGGGCCTGGCTGGTAATCACCTTGACGTTGCGGATCGGAGTGAAGATGGCATCGATGGGAATAACCCCGATCGACTGCTCCTCGCTCTTGTTCTTCTCGGCCGGCACATAACCCTTGCCCCAGCGCACCTCCAACTCGGCCACGAACTTACCGTCGCCGGTGATGGTGCAGATATGCTGGTCCGGGTTCATCACCTCAACCGTATGGTCGCCGATGATATCGGCAGCAGTGACCACCCCTTTCTTCTTCTTCTCAATCCGCACGGTGCGGCCCTCGGGAGTGTTGAGCCGCAGCCGCACCTCCTTGAGATTCAAAATGATTTCGGTGGCATCTTCCTTGATTCCCGGAATCGTCGAGAGTTCGTGCAAAACCCCGTCGATCTTGACCGAGGTGATGGCCGCCCCCTGGATCGAAGAGAGCAGAATCCGGCGCAGGGAGTTCCCGATGGTGGTGGCAAAACCGCGCTCCAGAGGCTGGCAGCTGAACTCGGCAAAGGAGGCACTGTGGGTATCCTGATCGACCTCCAAACGTTCCGGTACAATCAGGTCGTGCCAGTTACGGTAAAAGGTGTCGCTTTTCTCTTTCGTCATTGTATCCTGATCTTCCCTGGGCTGAGATTGGATCGGCCAGCCGTGGAGTTATCCCGGCCGATGTGACCGGGTTACTTGGAGTAAAGCTCGACGATCAACTGTTCCTGGATCGGCATGGTCAGTTCCTGACGATCCGGGGCGGTCTTGATGGTCCCGGCAAAGGACTCCTGGTTCAACTCCAGCCAGGAAGGAACCCCCCGCCGAGCCATGGCCGACAGGCTTTCCTTGATCACTTCAACTTCGCGAGACTTTTCCCTTACGGTAATCACATCGCCCACCTTAACCTGGAGGGAGGGAATATTCACCTTGTGCCCATTGAGGAGAAAGTGGTTGTGGCGTACCAGATGCCGGGCCTGATTACGGGAGCCGGCAAAGCCAAGGCGGTAGACCACGTTATCAAGACGAGATTCCAGCAATTTAAGCAGGTTTTCGCCGGTAACGCCACGCATCCGCTCGGCCTCAACAAAATAGCGACGGAACTGACCTTCCAGCATGCCGTAAATCCGTCTGACCTTCTGTTTCTCCCGCAACTGCAAAGCGTAGTCGGAAACCTTACGCATCCGGGCTTGACCGTGCTGGCCGGGGGCATATGAGCGCCGCTCGAAAGAACATTTATCGGAATAACAGCGGTCACCCTTCAAAAAGAGCTTCAGCTTTTCCCGCCGGCACTGCCGGCAAACCGCACCTGTATATCTGGCCACTTGAATTCTCCTTAACTGCTGATGGTCTTGCTCTGATCTTCAGTATTCGGTTAAACGCGACGACGTTTGGGCGGCTTGCAACCGTTATGGGGCAGCGGAGTCATATCACGGATGAAATTGACCTCCAGTCCGGCCACCTGCAACGCACGGATCGCCGATTCACGGCCCGGTCCCGGGCCGTTGACCCGCACTTCGACCTTGCGGAGACCATGTTCCTGGGCCTTCTTGACCGCCGTCTCCACCGCGTTCTGAGCGGCAAAGGGAGTACTCTTGCGCGAGCCCTTAAATCCGAGACATCCGGAACTGCACCAGGAAAGCACATTTCCCCGGGGGTCGGCAAAGGTAACAATGGTGTTGTTGAAGGTGGATTTGATAAAACAGATCCCCTCGGGGACGTTTTTCTTGTCCTTCTTACGAGGACGCACGGTCTTAGCCTTAGCCATTGCTTCTCCTGAATAGTTCCTGTTTATTTCTTGGATTTAACAGCTGCCCGACGCGGGCCTTTACGGGTCCGGGCGTTGGTGTGGGTACGCTGACCGCGACAGGGTAAACCCTTGCGATGGCGCAACCCCCGGTAGCAACCGAGATCCATCAAACGCTTAATATCCATGCCCACTTCCCGGCGACGATCGCCCTCGACCACGAACTGCTCTTCAATGACCTTCCGAATCTCGGCGATGTCGCTTTCGGTCAGATCGTCGCTGCTCCGGTCATGGGGCAGTTTGGCCAGATCGAGAATCTTGCGGGCGGAAGAGCGACCAATCCCATGAATATAGGTAAGGGCTACTTCCATATGCTTGTTTTTGGGAATATCAACACCAGCTAAACGTGCCAAGGTTCTCCTCCATCAGCCTGTCTGTAAATCGGCGGCGTGCCGACCATAAAATTATCCCTGACGCTGCTTGTGTTTCTTGTTCTTACAGGAAACACGAATCACGCCCTTACGTTTAAAGACGCGGCAGTCACTGCAGATTTTCTTTACCGAAGCCTGTACTTTCATCTTCCACCTCGTGTTTAACGATCGGCCCTAGCGTTTGTTCTTGGACCGAAAAGTCACCCGGCCACGGGTAAGGTCATAGGGAGAAAGCTCCACCGTGACCCGGTCGCCGGGCAGAATTTTAATAAAATGCATCCGCATTTTGCCGGAAATATGGGCCAGCACCCGATGTCCGTTATCCAGCTCGACGCGAAACATCGCGTTGGGCAACGGCTCGACAATGGTACCCTCAACCGTAATCGGCTCTTCTTTCGCCATAAGCTGCTTTCTTACCTGGCGGCACCACTGGGGCCCGCAAACGGAAAATTGGTAATTATACCTTAAAAAAAAAATTTGCCGACAACTTTTTAAACCAGCTCCGGCAAATACCCGAATAAAATTTAGATCACAATCAGGTCGGCGGCCCCGCTCAACACCAAAGGCCCGTTTTCGGTAACCGCCACCGAATGCTCAAAGTGGGCGGAGGGTGATCTGTCCCTGGTTACCACCGTCCACCCGTCCCGCAACACTTTCACCTCGTGGGTGCCAAGATTAACCATCGGCTCAATGGCCAGGACCATCCCGCTCATCAGACGAGGAGAACCGCCTTCTCTGATGTAATTGGGAATCTCCGGCGCCTCATGGAGGCTGCTGCCGATCCCGTGCCCCACAAACTGACGAACCACCGAAAAGCCGTGGCTCTCGACATGCTCCTGGACTGCCTTGGAGATATCGTTGATCCGCTTGCCCACCTGAACCTGGCCGATGCCCCGTTTGAGCGATTCTCTGGTGACCTTAAGCAGTTCGGCAATCCTGGGGGCAACGCTGCCCACCGGCAGGGTGACGGCGGCATCACCAAAAAAACCTTGCCATTTAACGCCGAAATCGATACTGACGATATCTCCCTCGCGAACCACCACCTTTTTCGAGGGAATTCCGTGTACCACCTGCTCATTGAGCGAAACACAAAGGCTGCCGGGAAACCCCCGGTAGCCTTTAAAGGCCGGCACCCCACCCTGATCGCGGGTAAACTCTTCGGCCCAGGCATCCAGTTGGGCGGTGCTGACCCCCGGCCGAAGGCGGTTGCTCAGCATGGTCAGGGTCGCGGCCACCAACTGGTTGGCCTGCCGCATGATCTCCAGCTCTTCAGCCGACTTCAGGACAATCGTCTTGCCTCCCATGAAATCGGCCCGCTACCTCCGACCCTTGAAGCGGCCCTGTTTCAAAAAGCCGTCGTAGTTGCGCATCATGGTGTGAGACTCGATCTGGCCAATGGTGTCGATCGAAACCGCCACCACGATCAGCAGCGCGGTGCCTCCAAAGTAAAATGGCACGTTAAATTCATTAATCAGCACGGTGGGCAATACGCAGATGGCGCTCATGTAGATGGCGCCGACCACGGTGAGCCGGGTGATCACCTTGTCCAGAAAATCAGCGGTCTTCTTGCCCGGCCGCACCCCGGGAATAAAGCCCCCGTTGCGCTTGAGATTCTCGGAGACATCCACCGGATTGAAGGTAACCGCCACATAGAAGAAGCAAAAGAAGACCAGAAAGGCGACAAATACAATGGTGTGGGGCAGGCTGCCCCAGGCCATCATGGCGCTGGCCCGCTGGACCCAATCGATCTGAATAAAGTTACCCACGGTTTCGGGAAACATCATGATCGAAGAGGCGAAAATCGCCGGAATTACCCCGGCCATATTAACCTTAAGCGGCAAGTGTGACTGCTGACCACCGTACATTTTGCGGCCAACCATCCGCTTGGCGTACTGCACCGGCACCCGCCGCTGAGCGGTTTCAACAAAAACGATAAAACCGGTAACCCCAAGGACCATAATCAGCAACAGAGGCAGGAAAACCAAAGCCAGCTCGCCGGTTCCGGCCATCCGGAAGGTGTTGACCAGAGCCGAAGGCATACTGGCGACAATACCGGCAAAGATGATCAGGGAGATCCCGTTGCCGATGCCCCGCTCGGTGATCTGCTCGCCGAGCCACATCAGAAAGGCGGTGCCGCAGGTCAGGGTCAGCATGGTCATCAGGCGGAAGCCCCAGCCCGGATCAATGACAATGGGCACCCCGCCGGGGGCACTCATCCCCTCCAGGCCGATACTGATAAACATCCCCTGGACCAGGGCCAGGCCGATGGTGGCATAGCGGGTGTACTGGGTTATTTTCTGGCGGCCCGACTCGCCCTCCTTTTTGAGAGCCTCAAGGTAGGGCACCACCACGGTGAGCAGCTGAAAAATAATCGAAGCGCTGATGTAGGGCATGATGCCCAGGGCAAAAATGGAGAAATTCTCCAGGGCGCCGCCGGTAAACATGTTGAACATGTCGAAGAGACCGCCAACCTGGTCGAAGAATGCACCAATGGCCTCACCATCGATTCCGGGCGTCGGCACCTGAACTCCGGCCCGATAAACCGCCAGCATGGCCAGAACAAAAAAGATCCTCCGGCGCAACTCCGGGATATTGGCGGCACTGCTTACCCCTGCCTGCATAAATTACCCCTGGGCCTCTGCGCTTACGGTGCCGCCGGCGGCTTCAATCTTGCCGCGGGCGGATTCGCTTACCTTATCCACGGTCACGGTCAAGGAAACGGTCAACTCACCATCGCCCAGCACCTTGACCAACTGCTCCTTGGCGGAGATCAGACCAGCGGCCTGCAGAGCGGCACGATCAACCACGCTGCCAGCGGCGAAATCGGTAAGATCACGCAGATTAACCACCGCATAATGCTTACGGAAGGGGTTGCGGAAACCACGTTTGGGCAGCCGACGCTGCAAGGGCATCTGGCCGCCTTCAAAGCCGGGCTTGATGCCGCTGCCGGAGCGGGCCTTGTAGCCCTTGTGTCCACGACCGGAGGTCTTGCCCAAGCCGGAACCATGGCCACGGCCCAATCTTTTTCTCTGCTTACGAGCGCCGGGATGCGGTGAAAGATTGCTCAGGTTCAACATTGAATTTCCTCCACGTCCACCAGGTGACGGACCTTGGCGACCATGCCCCGCAACTCCGGGGTATCCTTACGGACGATGGTCTTATTGGTTCTGGTCAAGCCGAGACCGGTCAGGGTCTGACGAATTTTCGCGGTGCTGCCAATGGCGCTTTTGCGCAGGGTCAGCTTCAGATCAGTGGTAGCCATGATATTCCTCGGCGAGCTTATAATACTTAACTGGTGATTTCTTCTACTTTCTTACCACGCATGGCAGCGATCCGGCGCGGACTCCGCAGACGACGCAGGCCATCCAGGGTCGCCTTGACCATGTTGTGGGGGTTGTGCGAACCGATGCACTTGGTCAGGATGTTATGGATCCCCGCCGCTTCCAGCACCGCCCGCACCGGGCCGCCGGCAATCACGCCGGTACCTGCCGCGGCGGGTTTGAGCAGCACCTGACCGGCGCCAAACTTACCCATGATCTCGTGGGGAATACTCACATCGCTTACCGAGACCAGCTGCATATCCTTGCGGGCCTTTTCCACGCCCTTGCGGATAGCTTCCGGCACCTGATTGGCCTTGCCCAGCCCGTAGCCCACGCGGCCCTGACCGTCGCCGACCACCACGATGGCGCTGAAGTTAAAACGCCGACCGCCCTTGACCACTTTGGCCGTCCGGTTGATAAAGACAATTTTTTCGATCAGTTGATCGTCGCTATTGCCGCTTTTGTATTCCGCCAAGGTACACCCCCAAGCAATATAAGTTTAAATGATATTAAAAATCGAGGCCGCCTTCGCGGGCGCCGTCGGACAGGGCCTTGACCCGGCCGTGATAGATGTAACCGCCACGGTCGAAAACCACCTTTTCCACGCCCCGGGTCTTGGCCAGGGCCGCCAGCCGCAAGCCGACCTCCTTGGCCAGGGCGGTCTTACCCTTGCTCTCGCCACCGGGAGCAAACTCCTTGCTGCAGGTGGAGATCGCCGCAATGGTGTGGCCGGCCGTATCATCAATAAGCTGCCCGTAAATATGGCGGGCGCTCTTGAAAACCCGCAGCCGCGGACGCTCGGCCGTGCCGGTGATTTTTTTCCTGATCCGCTTAACGCGCTTGCTACGGGCCATTGCCCTGCTGTTCATCTTTGCCATTTTTTCGCCTATACCACCAAGGTTGAAACGATACCCGGCTGATGCCGTAACTGTTAAGGTGCAGTCAATTACTTGGACTTAGTCTTGCCGGCCTTCCTTGCAATATACTCATTCTCGTAACGAATCCCCTTACCCTTGTAGGGTTCGGGTTTGCGCACTTCACGGATCCGCGCCGCCGTTTGACCAAGCAACTCCTTGTCGATCGATTCCAGGGTCACGGCATTCTTCTCAACCCCGGCCGAGACGCCGTCGGGCAGCGCGAAAGCCACCACGTTGGAGTAACCAACGCTGAGATTCAACGTAGTGCCCTTGGCCTCGACCCGGTAACCTACGCCTTCAACCAGCAGCTTCTTCTGGAAGCCCTTCTCGACACCGATCACCATGTTGTTGATCAGGGTCCTGGTCAATCCGGTGAAGGCCCGGGTCCGCTGGGAATTGTCGCGGGCCTTGACCTGGATCCGGCCATCGGCCTGTTCCAGCGCGATCTCCGGCCGGATCTGACGGTTAAGCTTACCCCTGGGTCCGGTCACGGTGACATGGGAGCCCTTGATATCTACCTTGACTGTGCCGGGGACATCAATCGGCTGATTGCCTATTCTGGACATTGTATCGCTCCTTAATCAAACAGAAACCGGTCCGCCGGTCTGTCATCGCTCTTACTTAGATGGCAAGCTTACCAAACCTCACACAGCAGTTCGCCACCGATCTGCTGTTCCCGGGCCTGCCTGTCGGTCATGATCCCCTTAGAGGTGGAGATTATCGCCACTCCCAAACCGCTCATCACTTTGGGGATCTGATCATGCTTGACGTAAACTCGGCGGCCGGGCTTGCTGCGGCGGCGGATCCCGGTGATGACCCGCTCGTTGCGCTCGTCGTAGCGGAGCTGAATCTTGATCATCCCCTGCTTATTGTCCTCGATGATCTGATAATCGCCGATGAACCCTTCCTGTTTAAGGATCGAGGCCAGACCATATTTGACCTTGGACATCGGCACATCGACACTTTCATGGCCAACCATCCCGGCATTGCGTATCCTGGTCAGCATGTCGGCCAGCGGATCACTCATCGCCATTGCTTCAGACTCCCGTTACCTGTTAGTAATAAAAAAGCCGGAATAGTGCTTCGCGCCCGGCGCATTTTCGCATCAACTACCATGGGCAAACCCACGGTTTCACCAGCTTGACTTGGTTACCCCTGCAATCTCACCCTTGGAAGCCAGGGAGCGCAGACAGATGCGGCACACTCCAAACTTCCGGTAGAAAGCCCGGGGACGGCCACACAGGCCGCAGCGATTATAATCCCGAACCTTGAACTTAGGTTTCCGATTACACTTAGCGATCATCGATTTCTTTGCCAACTGAAGCCTCCCGCCCTTGCGTTGCTTTAGGTGTTACTTTCTGAAAGGAATGCCCATCGCCTTGAGCAGAAAACGGCCTTCCTTGTCGGTCTTGGCCGTGGTCGTAATGGCGATATTCAAACCCTTGATCTTGTCGATCTTGTCATAGTCAATCTCGGGGAAAATGATATGTTCCTTAATCCCCACCGAGTAGTTGCCCCGGCCGTCGAAGGCCTTGAAGGATACCCCGCGGAAGTCGCGCACCCGGGGCAGAGCCACATGCACCAGCTTGGCCAGAAAGTCGTACATCCGATCCCCGCGCAGGGTCACCCGACAACCGATGGGCATCCCCTCCCGCAGCTTGAAGGTGGCAATCGACTTCTTGGCTCTGGTGACCACCGCCTTTTGACCGGCGATCATGCTCAGCTCCTGGCTGGCACTTTCCACGATCTTGGGATTCTGGACCGCTTCACCCAAACCCATATTGAGGGTGATCTTCTCCAACTTGGGTACTTCCATAATGTTGCCGTAGCCAAACTCTTGCATCAGTTGCGGCACACATTCATCGAAGTAAAACTGCTTGATTCCAGCCATGCTCTAACGCCTCCAGCGCGGAGTGGTAATTATATCAAGTTGCAAGTGACGCTCGAACCCTTAAGCCTGGGCTTCAACCGACTCTTTACACTTCTTGCAGATTCTGACCTTGGTGCCGTCTTCCAGCATTTTACGACCGACCCGGGAGGTCTGGGCGCACTTGGGGCAGATCAGCATCAAATTGGAAACCGCCACCGGGGCTTCCTTGTCGATAATGCCGCCCTGTTGGTTCATCTGGGTGGGTTTGGTGTGGCGCTTGATCATATTGATCTTCTCCACCACCGCCCGTCCCCGGCTCCGATCAACCTTGATCACCTTGCCGACCCGGCCTTTGTCACGACCGGTGATCACTTCCACCCGGTCATTCACTTTCAAATGTGTCTTCGCGTTGTGCATCTTCTTCATCGCCTCAAATTTGAGAGGAGGCCGGGGATCAGTTGCCTGGCGCCCCGACCGTCAATATCGATACTAGAGAACTTCGGGAGCCAGGGAAACGATCTTCATAAATCCCTTGGGACGCAACTCTCTGGCCACCGGCCCAAAAATACGAGTGCCGATGGGGTCGCCGGCGTTGTTGACCAGCACGGCGGAGTTTTCGTCAAAGCGAACGGCCGTGTCATCGACCCGGCGGATCTCCTTCTTGGTGCGAACCACCACCGCCTTAACCACGTCGCCCTTCTTAACCTTGGCATTGGGAATGGCTTCCTTGACGGAAACCACCACCACATCGCCGATACTGGCATAGCGACGACCGGTTCCTCCGAGTACCCGAATACACATTACTTTTTTGGCCCCGGAGTTATCGGCCACGCTTAATACACTCTGTGTCTGAATCATGATCTCACCTGCTTATCCGGCAGTCAGTTAAATGCCATCCCTCTGCCCCGGGTACGGCACACCCCAAGTTCGTCTACGTAATGGGCCCCTAGACCGCCTTCTCAAGAATGGCACGCAACCGCCAGCGCTTTCTGCGGCTCAGCGGGCGGCACTCCTCGACCAGCACCCGATCGCCGATGTTGCAGGCATTCTCGGGATCGTGCGCCAGATACTTGATATGACGGCGCATGAATTTGCCGTAAAGTTTATGGGGGGTAAGGCGGGTGGCCTGGATAACAATGCTCTTATCCATCTTGTTGCTGACCACCAAACCAACCTGGGTCTTCTTAGTTCCTTGTCCTGTGCTCATTTGTCGAATCCCGAATGATATTGTTGTCGGCACTGCTGCCGACGGATGACAATGCCAGCCCGCCTAACTAGCGGCCCGCCGCCTCCTGAAGCACGGTCCTGATCTGACTGATCGCCTTGCGAGTCTGACTGATCTTGGCCGTATTCTCCAGGGGGCGAATGCCGTGCTGGAATTTGAGCCGGCAAAGCTCCTCCGAAAGTTCGCGTACCTTCGTATCCAACTCTTCAGTGCTCATGACTCGAATATCTTTGATCTTCATAGCGTACTGTCCATATCGATAATCTTGGTGGGAAAGGGCAGCTTATTGGCTGCCAGCCGCAGGGCCTCCCGGGCCAGTTCGCCGTCAACACCAGCCAACTCGTAAAGAATCCGGCCGGGTTTGATCACCGCTACCCAACCCTCCGGGCTACCCTTACCTTTACCCATTCGGGTTTCGGCCGGCTTCTTGGTGAACGGCTTGTCGGGAAATACCCGAATCCACATCTTACCACCACGCTTAACCTTACGGTTGATGGCGATACGGGCGGCCTCGATCTGCTGGGCGGTCATCCACCCGCAGCCCACCGCCTTCAGGGCGTACTCGCCGTAAGCGATGGAGGAACCCCGATGGGCGGCACCGGTCATCCGGCCCTTGAACATCTTTCTATGTTTAACCTTTTTGGGACTAAGCATCTCTTTACCCTAAGCTGTTGTGCTGTTGAATAAACCGACAGAAGAGCAGAACGGGCCCGGTCATCCCGGGGGCTATGCCTGCTCGTCAAGCTGCCGCTGATCCTCGTCGGCCAGTACCTCACCCTTGAAGATCCAGACCTTGACGCCAATGATCCCGTAAGTGGTCTTGGCCTCAGCCAGGCCGTAATCAATATCGGCCCGCAAGGTGTGCAGGGGAACCCGGCCCTCACGATACCATTCCCGGCGGGACATCTCCGCCCCGCCAAGGCGACCGGAACAGGCAATCCTAATCCCTTTGGCGCCAAACTTCAAGGCCATATTTACCGCCTTTTTCATTGCCCGGCGAAAAGCCACCCGCCTTTCCATCTGCTGGGCGACATTTTCCGCGATCAACTGGGCATCGGCTTCAGGCCGGCGAACCTCCTGAATATCCAGGGCGCACTCGCGGCCGGTACGGCGCTCCAAGTCACCCTTGAGGATATCGATCTCGGAGCCTTTCTTGCCGATCACCACGCCGGGACGGGCGGTGTGCAGCTTGATCCGGATCTTCTCACCGGTCCGGGAGATCTGAATCCGGGAAATGCCGGCATGGTACAGGCGTTTCTTGAGATACTTCCTGAGGCTCTGGTCCTCAAGAAAATTCCTGGCATAATCCCGGTCGGCGTACCAAATGGAATCCCAGGTACGCACGATATTCAGACGTAAACCGATTGGATTGACTTTCTGGCCCAAAATTTTCCTCCGTTGACAAGGTGGCGATATTGACGCCGTTAAATGAACCCGCCGTAGCTTAATCTATTGTCGACCGTCTATTGCTCGTCGAGTACAACCGTAATATGGCTGCTTCGCTTGAGGATTCGCCCGGCCCGACCCATGGGCATCGGCCGAATCCGCTTCAGGGTCGGCCCCCCGTCAATAAAAACGGTCTTGACGTAAAGGTTATCCACATCAATGGCCTCGTTCTGACTGGCATTAGCCACCGCCGCCTCAATCACCTTACGCAGGATCCGGGCCCCTTTCTTGGGCATGAATCGCAGGGTATTCAGTGCGGTCTCTACCTGTTTGCCCCTCACCATATCGGCCACCAGACGGGCCTTCTGGGGAGAAATCCTGATATTCCGGGCCAGCGCTTTAGCTTCCATCGCCATCCACTCCTCTTATCTCGCCTGAGGCAAGTTTATCTCTTTTTCTTGTCCGCCGCGTGACCATAGTAGGTCCTGGTCGGGGAAAACTCTCCGAGCTTATGGCCGACCATGTTTTCGGTCACAAATACCGGAATGAACTTTTTGCCGTTATGAACGGCAAAGGTAAGCCCGATCATCTCCGGAATAATGTCGGAACGGCGGGACCAGGTTTGAATAACCTTACGCGACCCCTCGTCCCTGGCCTTCTCCACCTTTCGCAAAAGGTGGTCATCGATAAACGGTCCTTTCTTAATCGAGCGTGCCACTTCAGCTCCCCCTTATCTTAGGATCTCTTTTTGACAATATCCTTGTCACTGCTCTTACGACCCCGGGTCTTGTAACCCTTGGTCGGCATACCCCACGGAGTGCAGGGGTGGCGACCGCCGGAGCTTTTGCCCTCGCCGCCACCCATGGGATGATCAACGGGGTTCATCGCCACGCCACGGACCTTGGGACGCCGGCCCAGCCAACGGCTGCGGCCGGCCTTGCCCAGTTTGCGGCTCTCATGCTCGATATTGCCCACCTGGCCGATGCTGGCCCGGCAGGCTCGATGAAAGCGGCGCACCTCGCCGGAAGGCAGCTTGACCAAAACATGATCGCCCTCTTTGGCCATCAACTGGGCTGAGCCGCCGGCGCTACGGACCAACTGTCCGCCCTTGCCGATCTTCATTTCGATATTATGAATGGTGCTGCCCAGGGGCATGTTGCCCATGGGCATACAGTTACCGGGCTTAATATCAACGCTGTCGCCGGCCTCGATAACATCACCAACCTTAACCCCGGTGGGTGACAGGATATAGCGCTTTTCGCCGTCCACATACTGCAGCAAGGCGATATTGGCGGTACGGTTGGGATCGTACTCAATCCCGGCGACCTTGGCCGGAATCCCGACCTTATCCCGCTTGAAATCGATCATCCGGTATTTGCGCTTATGGCCGCCGCCCTGATGACGGGAGGTGATCCGACCGTAGTTGTTGCGGCCGCCATTTTTATTCAGGGTCTTAACCAGTCCCTTAACGGGGCGCTCGCTGGAAAGCTCATCCCTGACCACGGTGACCAGGGTACGCCGTCCCGGTGATGTCGGTTTATATGTCTTCAGTGCCATGTGAAACTCCGAGTTGTTGTTTCAATAAAGCCTTTTTTCGACCTTACAGCTCTTCCAGGAAGTCGAGCTTGCTCTCGCCGCTCAAGGTCACGAATGCCTTCTTCCGGTCGCTGGTGGTACCCACATGTTTGCCCATCCGTTTGCGACGACCGGGCATACTGGCAGTTCTCACCTTCTCCACCTTGACACTGAAGAGACTCTCCACCGCCTTCTTAATTTCGTCCTTGTTGGCCCGGCGATCAACCTGCAGCACAATCTGATTGTGGGCCTCTTGCAATCCCATGCTTTTTTCCGTCAGCCGGGGACGCTTGACCACTTCATAGATATTTTTCATGACAGCAACCTCTCTTCCAGTTGGCCGATACAGGGCTGCAACAGGATGATATGCTTGTGCAGCAGGATATCATAAACATTAAGCCCTTCCGGGGGCATCACCTTAAAGCCGGGCACGTTACGCGAAGAGCGCTCCAGGGTCTCGATCCGCTCGGGAGCAATGATCAGGGCGTTCTTGATCTCGAAGTTATCCATCACCTCGATGAACTTCTTGGTCTTGATCTCGTCAAGCCGGAAGTCGTCCATCACCACCAGCATCTGATCGCCGAAACGGGAGCTCAAGGCCATCCGCAGGCCAAGCTTCCGCGCCTTGCGCGGCATCCTGAAGGAGTAGCTTCGGGGCTGGGGTCCGAACACCGTCCCGCCACCCCGCCATACCGGCGACTTGCGGCTGCCGGAACGGGCCTTGCCGGTGCCCTTCTGTTTCCAGGGCTTCTTGCCGCTGCCACTAACATCGGAACGGGTTTTGGTGCAAGCGGTGCCGGCACGCCGGTTGGCCCGCTGCATCCGCACAATGTCGTGGAGAAGGTGCGGGTTGACATCAACCTTGAAAAGCTCGTCGTTCAACTCAAGCTCTCCAACCTTTTCCTTATTAATATTGTATATTTCTGTTACCGCCATTATCGGTACCCCCTGGGCAATTAACCTTGGTGTCGACGCAGTCGCTTCGACCTTACGCTTTCATGTAGATCTGAACCAGTCCCTGCTTGGCGCCGGGGACTCCACCCTTGAGTACAATCACATTCTGCTCGGGCCGGATATCGATGATGGTGCAGTTTTTCTTGGTAACAAACTTGTCCCCCATCTGTCCCGGCATCTTCTTGCCCTTGATAACCCGGCTCGGCCAGGCGCTGCAGCCGATGGAGCCGGGGGCTCGATGAAAATTGGAACCATGGGTAGCCCGACCGCCCTTGAAACCATAGCGCCTGACCACACCCTGAAAGCCGCGCCCTTTGCTGCGGGCCCGAACATCAACCAGGTCACCGATATTGAGCAGATCGGTGATATTGATCTCCTGGCCGACCTGGTAGGCCTCGGGATCAGCGACCCGAAACTCCATGATGTGGTAAAATCCACCCTTGCCGGCCGCCTTGACGTGGCCGGCTTCCGCCTTGTTAAGCCGCGATTCCTTGCGGGCTCCAAAGCCGACCTGGATGGCATTGTAGCCCTCCCTGGCTTCGGTTCTCTTCTGCAAAACCACGCAGGGCCCGGCCTCGATCACCGTTACGGGAACCGCTACCCCGGTCTCGGTGAAGATCCGGGTCATTCCCATTTTCTTGCCCAGCAAACCCATGTTCTTAGACATCGTTACACCTGTCCGGTAAATAAGCGTTGAGGCTTCTTAAAGCTTGATCTCGACATCCACACCTGCGGAAAGCTCCAGCTTCATCAGGGCATCGATGGTCTGCTGGGTCGGCTCCAGAATATCCAGCAGTCGCCGATGGGTCCGCATCTCAAACTGCTCCCGGGACTTTTTGTCCACATGGGGCCCCCGCAGGACGCAGTACTTGTTGATCGTGGTCGGCAGGGGGATGGGGCCGGCCACTGCCGCCCCCGTCCGCTTGGCGGTTTCCACGATCTCACTGGTGGATTGGTCGATCAGCTTATGGTCGTATCCTTTAAGACGGATCCGAATCTTTTGTGTATTGATCATGTTATTTTTTCCCAATCGCTATATTCAGGCGACAATCTTATTGATGACTCCGGCGCCCACCGTCCGGCCGCCTTCGCGG
>JBLRWU010000009.1:0-30039 GCA_047921155.1 Desulfurivibrio sp. | reverse complement strand
CCCTCGTGGATGCGAATCCCGCCAGTGGTATGGACATAGGAAAGCAGCGGCCGACGCTTGAGCTTGGCGATCTCGCAGGCCCGGACGAACTTCTCCCCCTCCGCGGACCCCACCGTACCGTTACGGAAATCGCTGTAGAGCATGGCCACCACGATATCGATCCCCATCACCCGGGCATCGAAGGTGATCATCGCGCAGGGCCGGTCGGTTTTCTTGCGGGCCAGTTCCAGCTTCTTGTCGATTCCCGGAAAATTCAAGGGATTGATCGAAGCCAGGTCGGCATTGAACTCCCTGATGGAATCGGGCTCGAAGAGGTGGCGCATATACCACTGGTATTCCAGGGGGAAATGGTGGCCACAGGTTTCGCAGACCCCGCAGAATTCGCCATAAAGATCGGGAATCCACAGATCCTTGCAACCATGGCGGTCGGCGTTGGGACAGGTGACGGTACGATCTTCATTGGCCAGCGAGGAGGTGTAGATCTCTCCCTGCTCCTCTTCAACGCCACTCCAAACCGCGCCACTGCGGGCTGGACGCCCCCCCGGTTTGCGGGCAATGAAATCGTAAGCGGCGGAGAAGGGGGCGGAAACCTGCTTGATCAGCACCGAACTCTCGCCGGAGACATCCTGAATCACCTTCTTGACCTGCTTGTGCTGGGTTTTGAGGATATCGTAACGAAAGGTGTAGTAAAGCTTGGCCAACCCCCGCCCGGCCCGGTTATAGAGGGCGGCGTAAGGGGAAAGCTTCTCCTGATACCCCTGCCGGGCCATCTCCCGATACTTGCGGGAGCGCAACTGCAGCAGGCGTTCGATCTCGTCGTTGGCCAACTCCCAGGAGACATCGATTCGCGGCTCGTCATCCAGGCCGACCTCGCCAATCTTTTCCAGCTTCAATTCATAAGCCCGGAAGGCGCGCAGGCTCTTGGTCTTGAGGACCACCTCGTCGGTGGCCCGGATCATCTCCGCCTTTACCCGGCGGAAAAAGGCAAAATCATCACGCTTGGCCCCCAGGATCGGCTCCGGAATGATCCGGTCGATGGTGCCCAGCCGCAGGTTATCGGCGGCGGTGATCGCCAGCCGGTCGGCACAGGTTTCCACCAGATCCTTGGGCAGCTTGTCGCCCTCCTTCACCTTGCCCTCGATGGCGGCGGCCCCCTCCGGGGAGATCACCGAATAGTAACCGTGGGAGAACATCAGGCGCATATCACCCATCCCCACCGCCTCGGCCCCGCCGGAACCACCCTCGGAGGTCACGGCAACCATCGGCACCCGCAGTTTAGCCATCACATAAAGGTTTCGGGCAATCTGCTGGGCCGCTCCCGGATACTCCTCCACCGGAAAGGCGCCGGGGGTAAAGATATAGAAGTGGATCGGAATCCCCTCGGTTTCCGCCACCCGCATATAGCGCAGGGCCTTTTCGTTGCCCCAGGGTTTGGTGCTGCCGCCGTTGCGGTACTCCTCGCCGTGGCCCTTCTCGTGGCCGATCACCATCACCTGCTGCATGATGGTCTTGTTCTTGATCCGCCGGCAGATGCTGGCCCGGGCCGCCACCAGGGCCGGGTCGATATTGGCGTCCTCTTCGCCGCCGAGTTCGGTGTACTCCTCGTAGACGTTCTCCAGCAGATCCTTGAGGGAAAACCGCAAGGGGCTGCGGACGATCCGAACCCGCTCCATGGAGCTTAAACTCTCTTCGCAGCGGGCTTCAAGAAAGGAGACCGCCTCCTCCAGGGTACCGATCTTTTCCGCCAGAGCCTCATGGCTCAAATCATAAAAGAAGTCCCGCACCTCTTTCAAACTCTCGTGCAGAGCGGGGAGATTGCCCCATTCGGGGCCCTCCTTGATCTGGCCGAGATAGACCGTCCGTTCTTCGACCTTGAGCAAGCGTTTGCGTAAGTGTTCCATCTAGTTCAAACCATCCAAATTAAAAGGTCAGGAGGCGATCCATATTGTCCGCCAGATACTGAAGGTTGGTGACAATCGGCAGGCCGGCCGAGTTACTGCCCTCGATGACCATTTCGTTCAGGAAACGCCGGGCCCGATCCTTGGCCTCGGCCATGGAGTCGCCCCAGACCAGGGCCAGGGCCAGGTTGGGATCGTAATCGCTGGGGATCGCATAGGGGCGGTCGGTGGGAACATGGGTGTAAACCGCGGACCACTCATACTCCGGATAATTAAAACGGGAGATGGTGCCGATCCAGGGGGCAAAGCCGCGCTGGGTATCCTCGGCCACGATCCGCAACTCGATGCTGGTGCCGCGAAACTGGATATCGTTCTGGCTGTAGCCCAGTTTGTCGCCCAGAGCCAGGCGAATCTGTTCCCGCAGCAGGTTGGGGTGCTGCTCGTTGATATAACTGATCCGGGCCGAAACATCGTTCTCCACCTGGATGCGGGTATTGACCTCCAGCAGGTAGGGCCGGCCGTCACGGCTGACGATCCACTCCCAGGTGCCGACGTTGTCATAGCGGACATGGGAGGCCAGTTTCAGCGAATATTCAACAATCTGTTCCAGCACCGCCGGGCCGTCGAATTCGTAGGGAAAACAGGTGGGATCGAAACCGGGGGCGGCCTCCAGCCGTTTCTGGCGACCGGTACTCTGGATCGTGCAGTTCCGGGTGCCGAAATGGACCCGCTCGCCGTGGCGGCTGCAGAGCAGTTGCACCTCCAGATGGTTGTAGTCGCGCAGACACTGCTCGATCAGCACCCCGGCATCGCCGAACTGGCGCTTGGCGTAGTTCTGAACCTGGCGGTAAACCCGGCGGAACTGCTCGATCTCGTGAACCTCTTCGATCCCCATCCCGCCGCCGCCGGCGGCCGCCTTGACCAGAATCGAGGGGCGATGGATATTGCGTTCGGCCTGGTCGTCCAGAAGCTGGCGGGCGATCTCCTCGGCGTCAATCTCGTTGTAGATCGGGCCATCGGTGCCGGGGATGGTAGGGATCCCCAGTTGGTTGGCCACCCGCTTGGTGTTGATCTTATCACCCAGCTCCTTGATGACCTCCCAGGTGGGACCGATAAATTTCAGCGGCCGGTCGCGGATGGTCACCCGCCGGGCGAAACGAAAGTCCTCGGAAAAAAAACCGTAGCCGGGATGGATGGCCGTGCATTTGGTGTGATCGGCCACCGCCAGAATATCGTTGGGGTCGGTGTAGCTGGCCACCCGCCAGGCCCGGCGGGTTTTACCCTTGCTGTCGAGATTGAGCCGGACATGCTCGGAGTGTTCATCGGCGGCGGTATAGACCACCACATAGTCCAACCCCAGGTCCTGGCAGGCTCGCATAATCCGCAGGGCGATCTCACCTCGATTGGCGATCAGTACCTTATCCTTCACAGTGCTCCTCTATTCAGATCCGGTAAACTCCGGTCAAAAGAAAAGGAAAAGAGCAAACAGAGTTGCAAACTCCTGCTTGACTACTTTTCCTTAATTTCCCTATCCTTACACGATTTTGACGCGAAAGGGAAGTTTGAAATCGGGGTTCGATATAACCGGTTGGCCGGCGGTCGTCAATTTTTTTGTGCCCCCGGCCCCGGCGAGTCGGCAACTCCAACCCGGTTCCGGCCTTCCTTATCTCTTGCCGAGCCGGGTAAAAAACGCTATAAGGTGGAGCAAGTCAACCGGTTTCCGAGCCACTCATCACCCTCAATCAGCCACTGCCACCAGCCAAAATGCCCAACTCATCCGACCAGCCCCCATCGCCCAGGGCGGAAGAATCAATCTTCCGCCGCTTGCTGAACCTGCTCGGTATCGACAGATCCCCCGATACCACCGAAGAGATTGAACAGGAGATTCAGGAGATCCTGGATGAGGGCGAGGAGCATGGCCTGATCACCCCCGAGGAGGGGGAGATGATCGCCGGGATCATGGAGCTGAAGGATACCCAGGCCTACGAGATCATGACTCCGCGCACCGAGATGGTGATGGCCGAGGCGGGTACCCCGCTGGCCGATCTGATCCGCTTGATCATCGACCGGGGTTTCAGTCGCATTCCCGTCTACCAGGATGATCCCGATCAGGTGATCGGAATCATCCACGCCAAGGATATCCTGCCCTACTGTTTGAAATGCGACGAGCAGCCCACCGCCGGCACCCTGGCCAAGGCGGTGGAGTTTGTTCAGGAAAAACGCAAGATCATCAAACTGCTCAAATATTTCAAGGAGAGTAAAACCCACCTGGCGGTGGTCACCGACGAGTTCGGCGGGGTGAGGGGGTTGATTACCCTGGAGGATATCGTCGAGGAGATCGTCGGCGATATCAGCGACGAACATGACCGCACCACCCGCCGCTGGAAGGTGGTGGACTCCCGCACCGTGCTGGCCGACGCCAAAGTCGACATCGAGGAGGTGGAGGAGTTTTTCGACGTCGAACTGCCGGAGGGCCCCTACGAGTCGGTGGGCGGCCTGATCCTGCATCATCTCGACCGGGTGCCGGGGGCCGGCATCTCCCTCAATATCGGCTCCCTGGTTTTTGAGGTGTTGGCGGCGGATCAGCGCCGGGTGATCACGGTTAAAATTCAGCAGAAAGAGTGACCAAAGTGTCCCGGCTTGCCCTGGCCATTGCAAGCGGCCTGCTGCTCTACTTCTCCTCCCCCGGGTCCGGCGGCCACGGACTGATCGCCTGGTTTGCCCTGTTCCCACTGCTGCTGGCAATTCGAGGAGTTCCCTGGCCCCGTGCCGCCCTGCTGGGCCTGCTGACCGGCCTGATCTACTATCTGCCTCTGCTGCGCTGGATCATGGTGGTGCTGGGGGAGCACGGCGGAGTGGCCCCCTCGGTGGCGGCCCTGGCCCTGGTGCTGCTGGCCCTTTACATGAGCCTTTATCTCGCCCTGCTGGCCGGCCTGCTGATTTTTCTCACCCCCTGGGGAACCAACCCCCACCCCACCGGACGACGGACGGCGCTGCTCGTCATGCCGTGGGCCGCGCCGGTAATCTGGATCGGGCTGGACCTGCTCCGGGCCTGGCTCTTAACCGGCTTCCCCTGGCAGGATATCGCCTACAGTCAATACCGCTTCCCCCTGATTATTCAGGCCGCCGACCTGGCCGGCCACCACGGGATCAGCTTCATCATCATCCTGGTCAACGCCCTGCTGGCCCTGCTGGTCGCCCGGCAGTGGCGGCGAAGGGAGTACCCCCTTTTGCTGCTGCCGGCCCTGCTGCCGGTCGCCATGATTGCCTACGGGACTTTTCGCCTGGCCCAATTCGAACAGACCGCCTTTCCCTCCATCATGGTCAGTGTGGTCCAGAGCAATATTGCCCAGGAGGATAAATGGGACTACGGCCACCAGGCCGCCACCGTGGACCGCTATCTAGAATTAAGCGAACAGGCGGCAATCTCCCGGCCCGAACTGATAATCTGGCCGGAAACCGCCCTGCCCTTTTTCCCTCTGGAACACCAACTTTTCCACCGGGTTGAGAATTTTGCGGCGAGCCTGGAGAGCTGCCTGCTGGTCGGCGCCCCCCACCGGGAACGGGACGCCGCCGGCCATACCCTTTATTTCAACAGCGCCCTGCTGCTGGCCCCCGTCGGGCCGGAAGAGGATCCCCTGGCCGGAATCTACCACAAACAACACCTGGTACCCTTCGGCGAATATATCCCCCTGCGCCGCCTGCTCCCCTTTTTCGCCCCCATCGTTGAAACCCTGGGCGATTTCACCCCCGGCCCCGGCCCGGTGCTGCTCAACTGCAACCAGCGCCGCCTGGGGGTGCTGATCTGTTACGAGGCGATCTTCCCCCGTCTGGCCCGGCAGATGACCGCCGGCGGGGCCGACCTGCTGGTCAACATCACCAACGATGCCTGGTTCGGCCCCACCAATGCCCCCCACCAGCATCTTTCCATGGCGGTGCTGCGAACCGTGGAAAACCGCCGTTCCCTGGCCCGGGCCGCCAACACCGGAATCAGCGCCCTGATCACCCCCGACGGCCGGATCCGCCAGGCCACCGAGCTGTTTGTCGCCGATCAGCGCAGCGCCGCCCTGTCGCTGCCGCTCCAGCCCGGCCGGAGCAGCGTTTTTACCAGCGGTGGCTATCTCTTCGCTCCCCTTTGTCTGTTGTTGCTTATTGCTGGCATTTTCAGGCGGTTTTATGTTAAGATGCACGGCTTTAAACGACGAAACGACGGCTCTGAAGCCGCCGAGGACCAATCACCAGGAAAGTCAGAGGACACCGACATGAGTATCAGCAACGCCGCCGAACTGAGGGAAAAATCCGCCAATCTCAAGGCCCGCCTCCTTACCCTGCGGAGTCATCTTTGACCTGGACAACAAGCTGCTCCGCATCCAGGAGCTTGAACATCGCAGTGCGGCCCCCGGCTTCTGGGAAAATCCCGACCAGGCCGCCGTCATCCAGAAAGAGCAGGGAGCCCTGCAGAACATCGTCGATTCCTTCGAGGAGGTAAACGCCGCCCGGGAAGATGCCGAGCTTATGCTTGAACTGGCGGTCGCCGAAGGTGACCGCGAGGTGGAGCAGGAGGTGGCCCGCAGCCTGACCAAACTGGACGACCGGATCGAGGCTCTGGAACTGGAGTGCATGTTCAACGGCGAGCATGACCTTAGTAATGCCATCCTCACCATCCATGCCGGGGCCGGTGGCACCGAGGCCCAGGACTGGGTGGAAATTCTGTTGCGGATGTACCTGCGCTGGGCTGAAACCAAGGGGTTTACCACCGAAATAGTCGACACCCTGCCCGGCGACGAGGCGGGGATTAAAAGCGTCACCGTGATGGTCAAGGGCCGCTGGGCGTACGGTTACCTGCGCTCGGAGATGGGGATCCACCGCATGGTGCGAATCTCCCCCTTCGATGCCGGGGGCCGGCGACACACCTCCTTTGCCTCGGTCTTTATCTTCCCGGAGCTGGACGACGATATCGAAGTTGAGATCAACGACAAGGATCTGCGGATCGACACCTACCGGGCCAGCGGGGCCGGCGGCCAGCACGTCAACAAGACCAGCTCGGCGATCCGCATCACCCACATGCCCAGTGGGATCGTGGTCCAGTGCCAGAACGAGCGCAGCCAGCATCGCAACAAGGACACCGCCATGAAGATGCTCAAGGCCCAGCTCTACGAACGGGAAAGGGCCAGCCGCAAGGAGGAGCAGCAGCATCTCCACGGGGACAAGAAGGAGATCGCCTGGGGCAGCCAGATCCGCTCCTATGTGATGCAGCCCTACCGGCTGGTCAAGGACCACCGCACCAACCACGAGACCGGCAATGTGGACAGCGTCCTGGATGGCAACCTCGATCCCCTGATCAAATCCTATCTGCTTTGGCAGCACTAAGGGGTGCCGCCCAACGATTACCGGCCGGTACAAGCTGGATAGCCACCCCCGGAGAGCGATGAAAGAGCGACCCGCGTCACCTGCCGGTTCCAGCAAGCTTCCCGCCTGCGCCAAATGTGGGGCCTGCTCCACGGTCTGCCCGGTGTACCGGGTCACCGGGCGGGAATACCACACCGGCCGGGGCAAGCTCCACCTGCTGGAGATGCTTGACCCCAACGCCGCCTCGGCAACCTACGCGGAAATTCTCTCCCGCTGCCTGCTCTGCGGGGCATGCAGCGCCGTTTGCAGCCGCAAGATCCCGGTGGCCGAACAACTGGCTGCCGCCCGCGCCCAATTGCACCGCAGGGCCGGCGAACATGTCCTGTTGCGCCGTCTGGCCGGCGGCCTGCTTTCCAGCCCCAAACTTCTACAGATCCTGGGCCCCCTGGCCCGACATTTCAAGCCGGACCAAATCCCCGCCGACTCCGGCCTGCAACTGCGCCTTGGCCTGGGCCTGCCTCCGGAACCGGAACCGCAAACCGCGGTGGAACCACCATCGGAGCCGGCGCCGGTTTTCAGCCCCGGGTCGGGGCCGGAAACCGCGCCAGTCTACCTTTTTTCCGGTTGCTACGGAGCCTATCTGGACCCCGCCATCGACCGGGCGGTCGGCTCTCTAATGGTAAAGGCCGGGCAGGAAAAACCCCGCCGGGCGGCCGATTGGCGCTGTTGCGGACTGGCGGCCCACAGCAGCGGCCGGATCGAAGAGGCCAAAAGGCTGGCCCGGATCAATATCGCCGCCCATCCCGGTTCCGCTCCCATCGTGGTCTCTTGCGCCTCCTGCGCCTCCCACCTGAGCCGCTATCCGGAGCTGCTGGCCGAAGACCGGCAGTGGCGCGGCCGGGCCGAGGAGTTTGCCGCCCGGATCAGGGAGTTTTCCCTCTTTCTGCATGAAGCCGCCGGCAAACAACCGTTACCCGTCGCCCCCACCGCCCAACCGCGGCTGAAAATCCTCTACCACGACCCCTGCCATCTGCGTTTCGGACTGCAGATAACCGATCCCCCCCGGCAACTGCTGACAAGCCGGCCGGCAGCGGAATTGGTCGAACTGCCCCGCGGCCCCCGCTGCTGCGGCCAGGGCGGCCTTTTCCACTTGGCCCACCCGGCCGAGGCCAACGCCATCCTGGCCGAACTGGCCCAGGAGTGCCGGCAAAGCGAAGCGGAGATCGTCACCAGCACCTGCTCCGGCTGCCTGCTCCACTGGCAAAAGGCCCGGGCCCAAAAGCTGATCCCGGCCCGGGTGGTCCACCTGGCGATCCTGCTCGACCGCCTGACCGACCCCGAACCCGTAAGCTGAAAAGGGAACGGTTACAACGCTTGCGCATTTTGACCCAACCTATATAATGGCGGCTTGTTTTCGGCCATAACCAGCAAACCGGACAACCACCCGAAGAAAGGAGCTTATCATGCTATCTCGTCGTTTTTTTACTCTTTTACTACTCTCGCTTGTCAGCCTGAACCTCCATGCTTACCAGGCCGCCGCCCAGGTTTCCTGGGAAACCCGCCAGACCATCACCACCGCGGAGAAGATCCTGGATATGGCCTCATCCCTGGACGGCAGCCGGATCTATCTGCTGACCAAAAATGGGGTGGTACAGGTGTACGATCAGGCCGGGAAGCTGGTCGGCGCTATTCCGGTGGGGCTTGAGGTGGAGCGGATCAGCGCCGTGGGCCTGCAGGCCGCCGGGATTCCGGAAAGGCTGCTGCTGGCCGGGGGCACCAAAGTGCAGGAGATTGCCCTCCAGTTCGCGGTGGCCATCGATATCACCGGCGCCCCCTTTCTCGGGCCGGCCAATGCCCCGGTGACCATCGTCGAGTTCAGCGACTTTCAGTGCCCCTACTGCGCCCGGGTCAAGCCCTTGCTGGAAGAGGTGATGCGGCGCAACCCCGACCAGGTGAAAGTGATCTTCAAACACTTCCCCCTCCCCTCCCACCAGCAGGCCCGGCCGGCGGCCATGGCGACGATGGCCGCCCAGAACCAGGGCAAATTCTGGGAGATGCATGACCGGATCTTCGCCGCCCAGAAGGAGTTAAACCCGGCAAAAATCCGGGAGATCGCCCAGGACCTGAAACTGGATATGGCCCGCTTCGATCGCGACATCAACAGCCCGGAGCTGGCCCGTCGTCTCGATAAGGATCTCGCCGACGGCCAGCAGGCCGGAGTTCGCGGCACCCCGGCCCTGTTCGTCAACGGCCAGCCGGTCAGCCAGCGCAGCCCGGAGGGGATCCAGATGATGATCGACCAGGCCTTGGGCCGTTAATCCGGGGGGATAAACAGCATTGGTCGCCGCCGCCGTCAACTGTTAATGCCGGGAGTCGCCGCAACTTGACCAGAGAAGAGATCACTTTTGCCGACAATCACCTCGCCCTGCTCCTCTATGGCGATCTCAACCGCAATCTGAAGATCATCGAGGAGACCGGCGGGGTTGAAATTCAGGTGCGGGGAACCACCCTTACTCTCAACGGCCGGGAGCACGCGGTCGCCCTGGCCGCTTCGGCCCTGCACAAACTTTACGATCTGATCCGGGCCGGCTATCCGCTCTACCCCCCCGATGTGGCCTATGCCATGCGGGTGCTGGAGTCATCGCCAAAGGCAGCGCTTAAGGATATTTTCCTGGACAAGGTCTATATCACCGCCGAACATAAGGTGGTTTCGCCCAAGAGCGTCAACCAGAAGCACTATATCGACGCCATCCGCCATCACGACATCGTCTTCGGCATCGGCCCGGCGGGGACCGGCAAGACCTATCTGGCGGTGGCCATGGCGGCGGCTGCCTATGCCGCCCGCCAGGTCAAATCGATCATCCTGGCCCGGCCGGCGGTGGAAGCCGGCGAACGACTGGGGTTTCTTCCCGGCGATCTGGCCCAGAAGGTCAACCCCTACCTGCGCCCCCTCCAGGACGCCCTCCAGGATATGCTCGGCCCCGGCCGAGCGACGGAACTGCTGGAGGAGGGGGTGATCGAGATCGCCCCCCTGGCCTTTATGCGGGGTCGCACCCTGAACAACGCCTTTGTGATTTTGGACGAGGCCCAGAATACCACCTCGGAACAGATGAAGATGTTTCTGACCCGGCTGGGGTTCAGCTCCAAGGCGGTGATCACCGGCGATATCACCCAGGTTGATCTGCCGCCGGAGAAAAAATCGGGCCTGGTGGAGGCCCGGCGGCTGTTGAACAGGATCGACGGCATCAGCTTCTGCGATTTCAGCGATATCGATGTGGTCCGCCACCCCCTGGTCCAGAAGATTATCCTGGCTTACGCCAAACAGGAGCGACGCAAAAGATGACCGTTCTCCTGAACCACCAGGGGGGGAGCATCGCCCCCCGGGAACTGGCCCGGCTGCAAAAACGGGCGGCTTTGCTGCTCCGCCTCTGTCGCCGCCCCCGGGCCGAATTGAGCATCCTGCTGGTGGATGACGCCGAAATGCGGGAACTCAACGCCCGCTACCGGAATCAGGACCGGCCCACCAATGTCCTGGCCTTCCCCCAGCAAACGGCGGATGCCGCCCCCCATCCCGCCGGAGCCGTTGCCGGACCGGAATTACTGGGGGATGTGGTGATCTCGCTGGACACCGCCGCCCGGGAAGCGACGGCGACGGCTACCGCCCTGGACCGCCGCCTGGTCTGGCTGCTGACCCATGGCCTGCTCCACCTACTGGGGCACGACCATGAGCGTTCCTCCCAGGAGGCGGCGGCGATGGAAGCAGCCGAGCAAAAACTGTTACAACAACTGAGCAGCGAAGAGAGGAACAACAAGATGATACAGCTTGCCGTCAATGTCGATCATGTGGCGACCCTGCGCCAGGCCAGAGGGATCAACGAGCCGGACCCGGTGCTGGCCGCCGGACTCTGCGAACTGGCCGGAGCGGCGGGAATCGTCATCCATCTGCGGGAGGATCGCCGCCATATCCAGGATCGCGATCTGCTGCTGCTGCGCCAGACGGTGAAGAGCAAACTGAATCTGGAGATGGGCGCCGCCCCGGAGATTATCGCCATGGCGCTCAAGGTGAAACCGGATATGGTCACCCTGGTGCCGGAAAAGAGGCGGGAGCTGACCACCGAGGGGGGGCTGAACGTCGCCGGCCAACGGAAGAAGCTGGCCAAGGTGATCCAGGATCTTAACCGGGCCAAAATCCCGGTCAGCCTCTTCATCGACCCGGACGGGGACCAGATTGCAGCGGCGGCCGAGATCGGCGCCACCTTCGTGGAGATTCACACCGGGCGCTATTGCGACGCCGTCGGTGAAGCCGCACAGGATCAGGAGTTCGCCCTGGTGGCAGCAGCGGCGGAAGAGGCCCTGGCCGCCGGCCTGAGGGTCAACGCCGGCCACGGCCTCAACTACCTCAATACCGGCCGGGTCGCCGCCCTGGGCACCATCGAGGAGCTGAGTATCGGCCATGCCATCATGGCCAGGGCGATCATGGTGGGACTGGAGCGGGCGGTAAAAGAGATGCTGGCGATTATCCGGGCCTAATTGTCGGCTCCGGCAGCCTGTTCTTCGGCGCTCATCTTACGGATCATAATCTGGCGGACTTCCCGGTCGAAAAAAACCACGCACTGCTCCTCCACGGTGGTGACGAAACGGGTGGCGCTGCCGATACTGATCACCCCGCCGGGGTACAAGGTCCCGTAAACAAAGACGCTCTCGGCCACCATCTGCTCCAACTCCTTCTCCAGGGCATTGGCCTGATCGGTGAGGTCGTTGACCCGATCCATCGCCTTGGGCATGGCCGTCTTGTACTTCTGCAGCATGGCAACCCGCTCCTCCGGGAAACCACCCCCCTGCTCCTTCTTCATCTTTTCCAGAGCGCTGATATTCTTGATGATCTCATTGAGCCGCTCGGCCCAGAGACGCAGATCGGAGTCCACTTTTTGCTTGCGCCCCTGCAGCGAAGGGACCACCCCGATATGGAGATAGGTTTGAATTTCAGCATCCGTCCCCAGGTCGCGCACATAAACCGAACCGCCGACAATATATTTCCCGCCCACCACCACGCCCTTACCCCGGGCATAAAAGTTGCCGCCCACCAGGCCCTGGCACTGGATGCTTGATTCCCTCACCACCAGGTTGCCGCCAGCCTCGACACAGGGGCCGTTTTCCATAAAGGCTACTTCCACATCACCCTTGGCCCGCAGCACCGTCTCCTCGCCCACCACGCTGCCTTCCACGGTCAGCTTGCCGCCGGCCATCACCAGGCTGTTGTGAACCCCCTTACGGATCACAACATCCCCCCGACATTTGATGGAAAATCCGGGTGGCACCTCCCCCTGAACAACCAACTTTTTGCCGCCGAAGGCAATATTGCCCAGCGACATGTCGATATCGCCCTTGACCACATGCTCCTGGTAGACCGCGGGCTTGCCATCGATCATCACGAACTTGCCGTCGCAATCGGCGAAAACCCTGCGTTCATCATCGGAAACGGTGATCCCGGGCCCGCGTTTGAGCTTGCGTTCCTTGCCGGGCTTGGGCGGAATTTCGACCCCAAAGAGATCCTTGCCGGGGGTGCCGGGGGTGGGGGGGATAATCTCCAGGAGCAGCCGGCCCTTGTCGACGTTGACAATGCTGCCCAGTTCGCGGAAATCAACCTGATCCCGCTCGGGATCCTTCATCTTGGGGATCCGGACCACCGAGGGCTTGAGATGCATTTTGACCTTGGAGTCCTCACCGTGGCGGGGAGGCAACCCCTGGGCCACAACCAGGGAGCCATCCGGGCGCGCCACCGGCTTCGGCAGCACCTCGTTGACAATCCCCTCGGCGGCCAGCACCCGCAGCAACTCTTCCCGGTCCAGAGGAACGGATCGCTCCTTTTCGGCAGCGACCACCGCCGCCAGTAAACGCTCTTTGGAAACCTTCAGAAGAAAGGCCCCACCCTGGAACGGCAGCCCACCCTTGAACAGTTTTTCACTCGCCATAGTCTCTCCCGTGGGACACCCGCACCGTTCCACCTTCACAAATACTTTACGGAGGATACGCAACCCTGCTTCTTCTGTAAATATTTATGTGGTCAACCGTTCGCCCGCAACCATGCAGGGTTCAAAAAAACTATCGGCCGGCAACCCGGTACTGACAAGCTAAAAAACTTACCACCCGGAAAGGGAGACCACAGGAGAAGCGAAAAAATCAGGAGAGGTTATCAGCTTGGCGCACCGCGGCCACGGCCCGGCGCAAAAGGGTGGAGTCCTTGCGGCCGGGAGCGGTTTCCAGGCCGGAGTTGAAATCCACCGCAAAGGGATGAACCCCGGCGATGGCATCGGCGACATTGTCGGGGGTCAGACCGCCGGCCAGAATAACCGGGGCGGGGGGGGCCAGTTGGGCAACCAGTTGCCAATCGAAGGTCCGGCCGGTGCCGCCGGCCAGGTCCGGCTGAAAGGTATCCAGGACAAATCCCCCAACCACGCCCCGGTAGGCGGTGAGGTCGGCGGCCCGACTCTGCTCACCCACCCGGATCGCCTTCAGAACCCGCACCGGCATGGCCCGGCAGAAGGCGGGATCCTCGTCGCCATGCAACTGGACCACGGTCAGGCCGCAATAATGCACGATATCCCGGATCACCCCCGGTTCCTCATTGACGAAAACTCCCACCGCATCAACGAAGGGGGGCAGAGCGGCGATCAGTTCCCTGGCCTGCTCGGGCTCCAGATGGCGGGGACTGGCCGGGGCAAAGATAAAGCCCAGGGCATCAACCCCGGCGGCCACCGCCTCCCGCACCCGCACCAGTTCCGTCATCCCACAGATTTTTATTCGGGTTCGCCCGTCCACAGGTACCTCCCCTTATTCCCGGCCCCGCAGGGCCAGCAGGGCCTGACCGGGATCATCGGCCCGCATCAGGGTTTCCCCCACCAGGGCGGCGCAAATTCCATGCTCGGCCAGGGCCAGAATATCGGCGTGATCGCGAATCCCCGACTCGCTGACCAGGGGTATCTCCGGGGGGATCAAGCGGCGCAGGCGGAAGGTGGTGTTGATGTCCATGGAAAAATCGCGGAGATCGCGGTTATTAACCCCGATCAGTCTAGCCCCGGCGTCCAGAGCCTTTTCCGCCTCGGCCTGATCATGGATCTCCACCAGCACGTCCATTCCCAGCTCCTCGGCCTGCTGTCGCAAATCACGCAACTGGGCAGCCTCCAGGATGGCGGCGATCAGGAGAATGGCGTCGGCCCCGCAGACGGCGGCCTCCTCCAACTGCAGGGGGTCGATGAGAAAATCCTTGCGCAGGACCGGCAACGGCACCCGCCCCCGGACCTGGGCGATATAATCCAGGGAGCCCTGAAAAAAATCGCGGTCGGTGAGAACCGAAATGGCGGCGGCGCCACCCCGCCGATAGGCGGAGGCGATGGCCAACGGCTCGAAATCCGGCCGAATTACCCCTTTGGATGGGGAAGCCTTCTTGATCTCGGCGATGATGGTCACCTCACCGGGCCGGGCCAGCAGGGCGGCCATAAACCCCCGCGGAGCATCGGGCTTCTCGGCGGCGGGGCGCAGACCCCGGCGTTTCAACGCCGCCACCTCCTCCCGCTTACGGGCCACAATTCGATCCAAAATCATGCAATATTCCCCGCCCGGCGACAAAAATCCACCAGGGCGTCCAGCTTGGCCAGGGCGGCGCCGTCGGCCACCACCGCCCGGGCCAGCTCGATGCCGGCGGCCAAATCGGGGCAGCGGCCGGTCGCCAGCAAAACGGCGGCGGCGTTGAGTAGCACCATATCCAGACGGGGGCCGGGCTCACCGGCCAGAATCTTCCGGACCTGAACCGCCGCCTCGGCGGCATCGGCCCCGCCGCGAATCTCCGCGATGGTGGCCCGCTTAATCCCCAGTTGCTCCGGCTCGATTATGTAGGACACCACCTCCCCATCCCGGTATTCGGCGACCCGGGTGGGGCCGGTCACCGTGATCTCATCGACATTGCCCTCGCCGCAGACCACCAGAGCCCGACGGCAGCCCAGGCGACCCAGTACCGCGGCCAGGGTCTCCACCAGGCCGGGGTCATAAACCCCCATCACCTGCACGTTGGCCCCGGCCGGATTGGTCAGCGGCCCCAGGATATTAAAGATGGTGCGGATCCCGATCTCCCGCCGGGGCCCGATGGCGTGCTTCATCGCCCCATGGAGGGCGGGGGCGAACATAAAACCGATCCCGACCTCGCGGATCGCCCGCCCGATCATCTCGGGGGCCAGACCCAGATCAACCCCCAGGGCCTCCAGCACATCGGCGCTGCCGCAGGAGCTGGTGACCGAACGGTTGCCGTGCTTGGCCACCGGCAATCCGGCCCCGGCCACCACAAAGGCGGTGGTGGTGGAGACATTGAAGGTGCCCGAGGAGTCGCCGCCGGTACCGCAGGTATCGACCAGAATCTGACCGGCGGCCAGTTCAGCGGCGGAAAAGGGAGTCACCGGGGTGGCCTTCTCCCGCATCACCCGGGCGGCTCCGGTGATCTCCGCCACCGTCTCCCCCTTCAGGCGCAGGGCGGTGATAAAGGCGGCGATCTGGGCGGGAGTGGCCTCCCCCTCCATGATCTCGTTCATCACCACCACCATCTCGGCTTCGTCGAGATCGCGTCCGCCCACCACCTTGGCAATCGCTTCCTTGATCATGGCTCCTCCTTACTATGGACAGCCTAGCCCAGATTGGGATAAGCCGGATCGATAAAGTTTTTCAGCAGAGCGACCCCGGCCGGGGTCATGATCGATTCGGGGTGAAACTGCACACCCTCCACCGCCAGCTCGCGGTGGCGCAGCCCCATCAGCTCGCCCTGGTCGGTCCGGGCGGTGATCTCGAAACAGGCGGGCAGGCTGGCCTCCTCCACCATCAGAGAGTGGTAACGCATCGCCTCGAAGGGGTTGGGCAGACCACGGAAAACCCCCCGGCCATCGTGGCTGACCGGGCTGGTCTTGCCGTGCATCAGGCGGGAGGCCGGGACAATTTTACCACCGAAGGCCTCGCCGATGGCCTGATGGCCCAGGCAGACCCCCAGGATCGGCAGCTTGCCGCTGAAGTGACGAATGGCGGCGATGGAGATCCCGGCCAGGGCCGGGGTGCAGGGACCGGGAGAGATCAGCAGCCGGTCGGGCCGGCAGGCCTCGATGGCGGCCAGATCCACCTCGTCGTTGCGGAAAATGGTCATCTCCGCCCCCATTCCGCCGATGGTCTGGACAATGTTATAGGTAAAGGAATCGTAGTTGTCGATCACCACAATCATGACGCCACCCTCCCCGGCTGTTCCCGTTGCGCCAGCTGTAAAGCCCGCCGCAGGCCCATGGATTTGCTGATCGTCTCCTGGTACTCGGATTCCGGCACCGAATCGGCAACGATCCCGGCCCCGGCCTGGACCCAGAGCTCTTCCCCCAGCATCACGAAGGTGCGGATGGTGATACAGAGATCCATATTGCCGGCGAACCCGAAATAGCCCACCGCCCCGGCATAGGGGCCGCGGCGCTGGGGCTCCAGCTCCTCGATGATCTCCATGGCCCGGATCTTGGGGGCGCCCGAGACGGTGCCGGCGGGAAAACAGGCCCGCACCACATCAAACTGGTTTTTACCGGCCGCCAGTTTGCCATGGACTCCGGAGACGATATGCATCACATGGCTGTAACGTTCAATCACCAGCAGATCCCGCACCTCCACCGAACCGTAGCGGGCCACCCGGCCCACATCGTTACGGCCCAGATCAACCAGCATCAGATGCTCGGCCCGTTCCTTGGGATCGGCCAGCAGCTCCCTTTCCAGGGCCAGGTCCTCGGCCAGGTCACGCCCCCGGGGGCGGGTGCCGGCAATGGGCCGCAGTTCGATATCATCCCCCTCCAGACGCACCAGAATCTCCGGCGAGGAACCGATCTGAACCAGATCGCCCAGCTTAAGATAGAAGAGGTAGGGACTGGGATTGATATGGCGCAGGGCCCGATAGAGCTTGAGCGGCGGCACCGCCGTTGAGGCCTGGAAGCGCTGGGACAGCACCACCTGAATGATATCGCCGGCCAGGATATACTCCTTGGCCCGTTCCACCATGGCGATGAAATTCTCCCGGCTCATGTTGGCGCTGAACTCGGGCAGCGGCGTTTCAACTCCGGGCTCCCCGCCCAGCAGTCCGGCGGGTCCGGGTTGCTCGAGGGCCGCCACCACCTGCTCGATCCGGGCCCTGGCCCCCCGGTAAAGCCGGTCGAGATCGGCTTCCGGGGTCACCGCCACCCAGTTGACCACGGTTAGACGCTGGCGCAGATTGTCATAAACCAGAACCATGCGGGGGATCAGAAAACTGCTGTCGGGGAAACCGGCCAGGGGGGGATTAACTGCAGGCAGCCGCTCCATGAAGCGAACCATGTCGTAGCCCAGAAAACCCACCGCCCCCCCGCAAAAGCGCGGCAGTGAGGAATCGACCATGGCCGGTTTGAGCCGGGAGAGCAGTTTCTCAAGTTCCTGCAGGGGATCGCCGCGGAAGCGCTCCTCACTGAAATCGGTTTCCGGGTCGCCGGAGATGGCCCGACGCAGCAGAATCTCCTCCCCCCGGCTTTCAAAAATCAGCAGGGGATCGAAACCGATGAAGGAGTAGCGGCCCCACTTCTCGCCGCCCTCCAGACTTTCGAAGAGGAAGGCGTGGGACTGACTGCCGGCCACCTTGGTGAAGATGGTCAGAGGAGTGTCGAGATCGACAATCAGTTCACGGGCCACCGGCACCAGAGCGTGCCCGGCGGCAAGTTGTTTAAAATGTTCCAGGTCCGGCCGCGGCATGGGGATTTCCTGTACCAAGAAACAAGAAAGCCACGGTCAACCCGTGCGGGGGAGCCATGGCTTGCAAGCGCAACTAAAAAGAGGTCAAAGCCGGAAGGAGCTAGGCATTTCGGGACAAAGCATTGACCCGGCGGCTCAAACGGGACACCCTGCGGGCTGCGGTATTGCGATGAATAACACCCTTGTTCGCCGCCCGATCCAGCATCGGGACCGCAACCTGCAGTGCCTCCCGAGCCTGTTCCGGGGAGTCGCCGCTCGCCGCCTCGTTAACCCGGCGCACCAGAGTCTTGATCTTGGTGCGGTTGGCCCGGTTGCGTTCGCGACGCGCCACGTTCTGCCGATTTCTCTTCATTGCCGATTTATGATTGGCCAAAGCTACATCTCCTTGAAAAAATAATGTTCTTTCCAGCCACCATGGCTGCCTGAACGGGGACGGCGGACCGTCCCGGAGGGCACCACCCAAAGCGGCCCATGCAAAAGCGGGAATAATACCGCCGTTGGGCCCCGGTGTCAAGCAACAAGCCGGAAAAAAATGTTTCACGCCCCAATGGCCCTCCACCCCCGACGCAGTTTTTTTCACCACCGCAGCGAGAAAATGATTTTTTTCTGCAAAATCAAATACTCTGCTTGCCCGATCGCCCCAAGATCGGCTACTTTACCAGACAGTACGGCGCAGACAAGCCCTGGTCAGCCCTCGGACAACACCATTACAACGGTTTTACAAATAGATGCTCACAACCCTCACCTCATTACGCTGGCAAGACCTCCTCGATATCCTGATCGTCGCATACCTTATTTATCGTGTAATTCTTTTGATCAAGGGCACCAGAGCGGTGCAGATGCTGATCGGCATCGCCGTCCTGATCGTCATCTATTTCGCCGCCCGGGAGTTGGAGTTCCTCACCCTTTACTGGTTGCTCAGCACCTTTCTTAGCTCTATATTCCTGATTATAATCATTATATTTCAAAGGGATATCCGCCGAGCGCTGGCCCAGTTCGGTCGTACCCCCTTCGGCAAATCCAGCGAAGAGACCACCCAGATCCTGACGGAAGTGACCAAGGCCGCTTTTTTACTGGCTCGGGAGCGAATCGGCGGCCTGATTGTCATCGAACGGGAAACCGGCCTCAAGGATTTCCTGGAGTCGGGCCACCAGCTGGATTCGCTGATCAGCCACCAGTTGCTTTTCTCGCTGTTTCTCCACGACTCCCCCCTGCACGATGGAGCCGTTATCATCAAGGAGCAGCGGATCCTGGCCGCCGGCTGCGTACTGCCGCTGACCAAGAACCCATACATCAGTAAACACCTGGGCACCCGCCACCGAGCCGCCATCGGAATCTCCGAGGAGACCGACGCGGTGGTGATCGTGATCTCGGAGGAGACCGGCCACGTTTCCCTTGCCCAGCACGGCTCCCTGACCCTGGATCTGGATGAAAACGGTTTAAGGAGCCGCCTGGACACCATCTTTCTACCCAAGGAATATATCTCGCCGAAACTATGGAAAAGCTGGTTGAACAGATAAAAAAACTCGCCACCGTCGAGTACACCGACTATTGGCCCAAGGACTGGGTTCTGCGGCTGCTGGCGCTGTTTTTTGCCATTTTCCTCTGGTACTTCGTGGTCGGGGAGGACAAGGTTGACACCCACCTGCTGGTCCCGGTGGAGCTGGTCAATCTGCCCCGCGATCTGGTAATCGCCAACCAGTTCAAGCAGCAGTTGGAGGTGACCATCACCGGCCCCCGGGGCCTGATCGACGGACTGCGGCGCCAGCATATCAGCCGAACCATCAACCTGGCCGAGGCCCGGCCCGGCACCATGGCGATCCGCAACGATCCGGATTCGATCCCCTTCCCCCGCGGCATTGAAGTTTTGCGGGTGCAGCCGGCTCACACCACCCTGCTGATTGACCGGCTCGAGGAGAAGCAGCTGCCGGTCCAAGCCGAAACCAGAGGGGAACCGGCGGCGGGTTTCGAACTGGAAAGCCTGCGACTGGAGCCGGCCACCATCACCATCAATGGTCCCGAAGCCCTGCTTAGTCGCATCAATCTGCTGCGCACTATGCCCATCGATATCTCCGGCCTCGAAGCCACCACCACCATCCAGGCCCCCCTGCTCCTGGATCAGGACCTGCTGGAGTTACTGGGCGAAGCAATGGTGAGCGCCACGGCCGTCATCCGGGAAAAAACCGCTGAGGTGCGCTTGAGTAAAGTGGAACCGATTCTGATCGACCGTCGCGAACAGTTCAGCTATACCCTTTCCCCCCGCACCGTCCAGCTGCGGGTACGGGCCCCCCTGAGCATGCACCGCGACTCCGAGGCCCTGGCCCGGCGAATCATTCTGGCCCTGGAGGTGGGCGAGCTGGAGTTGGGCAGCCACAGCCTGCCACCAACGATCACCACCGATGAGGCGATCAGCGTTATCGGCATCAACCCGGAGCAAATCAGCGTCAAGGTCACCGAAAAAAAATGATTGGGCACCAGCGATGAGAAGACTGTTCGGAACCGATGGTATCCGGGGCGAGGCCAATCTCTACCCGATGACCACCGAAATCGCCATGCAGGTGGGCCGGGGCATCGCCTTTCTGGTCAAACGGCAACGCCGCCGCCACCGGATTGTAATCGGCAAGGACACCCGGCTTTCCGGTTATATGATCGAAAATGCCCTGGCGGCCGGAATCTGCTCCATGGGGGTGGATATCCTGCTGGTTGGCCCCCTGCCCACCCCCGGCATCGCCTTTATCACCACCAGCATGCGAGCCGATGCCGGACTGGTGATCTCCGCATCCCATAACCCTTTCCAGGATAATGGGATCAAGATTTTCGGTCACGACGGTTACAAGTTGCCCGATGCCGAAGAACTGGCGATCGAGGAGCTGATCTTCTCTCAGAAGATGGCGGCCCTGCGCCCCACTGCCGATGAGATCGGCCGGGCCTCACGGATCGATGACGCCCGGGGCCGTTATATCGTTTTTCTAAAAAACACCTTCCCTGCCCAGTACACCCTGGACGATTTTCATATCGTCCTCGACTGCGCCCACGGCGCCACCTACGGGGTGGCCCCCGCCGTCTTTACCGAACTGGGAGCCACGGTCACCTGCCTGGGGGTGGACCCCGACGGCACCAATATCAACCGGGACTGCGGGGCGCTGTGCCCCCAGCTAATGGCGGCCAAGGTCCGTGAACTGGGGGCCGATATCGGCATCGCCCTGGACGGTGACGGCGATCGCCTGATTGTGGCCGACGAAAAAGGGGAGATCCTTGACGGCGACCAGGTAATGGCGATCTGCGCCGCCGATCTGCTAACTCGCAAGAAGTTGCGCAAAAAAACCCTGGTGGCCACGGTGATGAGCAACCTGGGCCTGGAGCAGTTTATGGGTCAACTCGGGGGCCGCCTGGAGCGGACCCAGGTGGGCGACCGCTATGTGGTGGAAAGGATGCGGGCCAAGGGCTACAATTTCGGTGGTGAGCAATCCGGCCATCTGATCTTTCTCGACCACAACACCACCGGCGACGGCATTATGGCCGCCCTGCGCCTGCTGGGAGTGATGATCAAGGAGAACCGCAAACTCTCCGAACTGGCCGGGCGAATGACCCTTTTTCCCCAGGTGTTGAAAAATGTCCGCCTGGAGCGCAAGCTGGCGGTAACTTCGATCCCCGGCCTTAAACAACAGGTCGCCGAGATGGAAGCCGCTTTGGGCGCTGATGGCCGCATCCTGATCCGGGCCTCGGGCACCGAGCCGCTGATCCGGGTGATGGTGGAAGGGCCCGATCAGCGGCAGATCGACGCCATGGCCGACGAACTGTGCGCCTTTATCCGTGAAAGAACGGCTCGATAAACTACTGGTGGCCCGGGGGCTGGCGCCGAACCTGCCGCGGGCCCAGGGCCTGATCGCCGCCGGCCTGGTGCGGCTGGGCGATCAGGTGCTGGACAAGGCCGGCACCGCAGTGGTGAGCGACGCCCCCTTGACCATCAAAGAGAATCCCTGCCCCTACGTCAGCCGGGGCGGACTCAAACTTGTCGGCGCCCTGGACCATTTCTCCATTGATCCCGGCGGCCTGGTTTGCCTTGATATCGGAGCCTCCACCGGGGGCTTCAGCGATTGCCTGCTGCAACGGGGGGCGGCCCGGGTTTACGCGGTGGACGTGGGTTACGGCCAACTGGCCTGGAAACTGCGCCAGGACCCTCGGGTGGTGGTGATGGAGCGCACCAACGCCCGCCATCTGGCTCCCGGCGATCTGCCCGCAACCATCGACCTGGCGGTGATCGACGCTTCCTTTATCTCGCTCAAGCTGCTGCTGCCCCCGATCATGGCCTTTTTGCGGCCCGGGGCCCGGATTATCGCCCTGATCAAGCCCCAGTTCGAAGTTGGCAGGGGTGAGGTGGGCAAGGGCGGAGTGGTACGGGACCAGGTGCTACAGGAGGAAGTCGTTGCCAAACTCCGGAAATTTGCGCTAGAGTTGAAACTGGACTGGGTGGGGGTGGTGCCATCTCCCATTCTGGGGCCGAAAGGAAACCGGGAGTTCCTCGCCTGCATGACGATCACCCTCACCCCCCCTCAAGGCAACAATAGATGAGGCCCGGACATGGATGAGCCGCTCGGCTGCGCAAACGACGACACCCCCCTCCTGCGCCGCCATATCGCCAGGCTGGCCGAAATCGGGATTGCCCTCTCCTCAGAACATAATCTCCCGATTTTGCTGGAAAAAATTGTTGACGAAGCTCGCAGTTTTGCCGGGGCCGATGCCGGCGCCCTCTATCTGGTCGATGAGGAGCAGGATCATCTGGAGTTCGCCATCGTCCAGAACAGCGCCATGCAGGTTCGGATGGGCGGAGCCGCCGGACCCATCACCTGGCCGCCGGTCCCGCTGCATGTCGATGGCGTACCCAACCACGCCAACGTCTCATCCTCCGTCGCCCTGACCGGCGAGATCGTCAATATTCCCGATGTTTACCAGGCCAAAGGTTACGATTTTTCCGGCACCAAGCAGTTCGATGCGGGCACCGGCTACCGGTCCAAAGCGATGCTGGTGATTCCGATGCTCAACAAGGATCGCGAGGTGATCGGGGTATTGCAGCTGATCAACGCCCTGGCCCCGGAGAGCGGTCAGCCGATCCCCTTCCCGCTTGATGATGTTAACCTGATCACCTCGCTGGCTTCTCAGGCGGCGGTGGCGATCACCAATGTTCGTCTCTACCGCGACCTTGAATCCCTCTTCGACTCTTTTATCCAAACCATCGCCACCGCCATCGACGAAAAATCGCCCTATACCGCCGGCCATATCCGGCGAGTGCAGAAACTGACCATGGAGATCGCCCGGGCAATGAACGAAGAGAGTACGGGGCCCTTTGCCGATTTCAGGTTAAACGATGACCAGATGCGAGAGTTGAGCCTGGCAAGCTGGCTCCATGATATCGGCAAGATCGTCACCCCGGAACATGTGATGGACAAGCACAACAAACTGGAAACCGTTTTCGACCGCATCCGGCTGATTGAGGCCCGCTACGAGATACTGAGACGTGAGCTGCGCATCCGCGAACTGGAAGCGCAGCTGGCCGGCATCGCCCCGTCATTGCCCGGGAGCAGGGAGGAGGCCGGGGACCGGATCGAGGAGGAGAAACAGTTTGTCCGCCGGTGCAACCAGCCGGGTGAGTCCATGAACGATCATGAGATCGACCGCCTTAAAATGATCGCCGGCAAGTCATGGCGGAATGATGGCAACACCGAACCCCTGCTCAACGAGGATGAGTTTCACAACCTTTCGGTCCGCCAGGGTAGCCTGACCGCCGAGGAACGGCAAATTATCGAGAACCACGCCCTGGTCACCCACAAGATGCTCAAACAACTACCCTTCCCCAGGAAGCTTGGCCGAGTTGCAGAATATGCCGCCGCTCATCACGAAAAACTTGACGGCAGCGGCTACCCCTTCAAGCTCAAGGGGAAGGAGATTCCATACCAGGCCAGGATTATCGCCATCGCCGACATCATTGAGGCCCTTACCTCCCGCGATCGGCCCTACAAAAAACCGCTGCCTTTGAGCCAGGCTCTCAATATCATGGAATCGATGAAAAATGAGGGCCATATCGACCCGGATATCTTCGAGCTTTTGCTCAATAACAGGTTATATGAAGGGTACGCTCGTCGGGAACTGGACCCGGTTCAGCAGGACTGCTGATCAGGGATCACGCTGCGACAAGCGCTCTTCCAGTTGACTTGCCGCCAGCTTGATGCTAGCTTAGCTTTTTTACTAGACGCCTAATTAAAGGAGCATCCCATGAATACCCTGCCAAACAACCCGTTGCCCTCCTGTCGTCGAGTCATGGTTATTCTGGCCGCTGCGTTTCTCCTTGCCCTGCCGACCTCGGCGGCGGCGGAATATGTCAGCGTACAGCGGGAAAAGGTCAATATCCGTTCCGGTCCGGGCACCGATCATGAGATCCTGTGGGAAATTTTTCGTGGCTTTCCCCTGCAGGTTACCGAGCGACGCGGCGAATGGCTGCGGGTTGTCGACTTTGAGGGCGACAAGGGTTGGATCTACACCCCATTGGTCAACAAGGACAAGAGGGTGATCGTCCGGGTCAACAACGGGAATATGCGGGTGGGGCCGGGCACCAACTACGAAGTGATGGCTACGGTTCGCTATGGGGTGATCTTTGAACCCGTCGAACGACGGCGCGAATGGATCAAAGTGCAACACGCCGACGGCACCACCGGCTGGATCAGCGAACAGTTGCTCTGGCCGGCCGATATTATCTGATTTTGCACGCCTAATCCTGAGGGCAAGAACATGAGCGCCGAGACCGAAATTTATCCTGACTGGCCAATCCTTTTGGTCGACGATGAGGAGCACACCCTGGCCAGTTTTGATATCGCCTTGAAAAGCCACGGTCTCACCAATACCATCCGTTGCCCGGACGGGAGACGGGTGCTGGAGATCGTTGCCGCCCAGGAGATAGAGATTATCCTGCTTGACCTGATCATGCCCCATGTTTCAGGCCAGGAGATTCTGGCCCGACTCAACAAACAGCACCCGGAGATTCCGGTGATCGTCATCACCGGGGTCAACGAGGTTGAAACTGCGGTCAACTGCATGCAGCAGGGGGCTTTCGACTACATCGTCAAACCGGTGAGTGTTGAGCGTTTACTGCCCAGTGTCAACCGGGCTCTGGAGGTGCGTCGCCTGCGCCGGGAAAACAGCCGCCTGGCTGATCGTTTTTTCCGCCCCGAGCTCAAGCATCCCGAGGCCTTTGCCCCCATCGTCACCGAACATCCCAAGATGCATGCGGTCTTCCAGTATTGCGAGGCGGTGGCCAAAAGTCGTCAGCCGCTTCTGATCACCGGCGAAATCGGAGTTGGCAAGGAGGAGATCGGCAAAGCCCTGCATCGCCTGAGCAAGCGCAAGGGGCGCTTTGTCTCGGTCAACCTGGCCGGGCTTGACGATCAGCTTTTCGCCTACACCCTGTTCGGGAGCGTCAAAGGAGCCAGCACCAGCACCGAGAAGGCCTGGCCCGGCCTGGTGGAAAAAGCCAAGGGAGGCACCCTTTACCTTGATGAGATCGGAGACCTCAGCCCCGCCTCCCAGGTAAAGCTCCTGCGCTTTCTGGAAACCGGAGAATATTCCCCCCTGGGCTCGAACCGGGCCAAAAACTCCGACGCCCGTATCCTGGTGGCCACCCACAAGGATGTCGACACCCTGGAGCAGGAGGGGCTGTTACGCCGGGATCTATACTACCGGCTCCGGAACCATCATGTCCATCTACCGCCGTTGCGTGAGCGTAGCGGTGATATTCCCCTGCTGCTGGACCATTTTCTCGGTGAGGCCGCCAAGGAGTTTCGCAAGAAAAAACCGGTTTATCATCAGGAGATCATCCCGCTGCTGAAAAACTACTATTTCCCGGGCAACATCAGGGAACTCAGGGCGATGGCCTTTGATGCCATGAACGGCCACCGAGCCCGGCTGCTCAAGACCGAAACCTTTGTCAAAGCGGTAAAAGGCCGGCTCGTCCCCCCCGGACCCGGGGGTGAAAGCGGCCCTGCGGCAACCCTCGACAGTGAGTGGGTCCAGAAGCTGGATCGCCTGCCAACCCTGAAAGCCGCAGCCCTGATTCTGGTCCAGGAAGCCCTGCGCCGTTCCGGCAACAACCAACGAGTGGCCGCCGGCCTGCTGGGGATAACCCCCCAGGCTCTCAATCAGCGGTTGAAACGCCTCTAATAAAACCCCGCACGTAGAGAAATGACCAACCAGCCCCCAGACCAGCACCCAGCTCCGGGGCGCCCCTCCCGTGCCGCCGCCCGGCGCGGCCAACTCCTGGTGGTGGATGACGAGCCTTTTGTGCTTCAGCTCATCGTCATCCATGCCAAAAAGCTGCGCTATCAAGTCTGCGCCGTCACCAGTGCTCGAGCCGCCCTTGACATCATGAGCGGCGCCGGGGGCACGCCTAGGCAGCACTTCGACCTGCTGCTCACCGATATCCTGATGCCGAGCATGGACGGGCTCACCTTTATGGCCGAGGCTCGCAAGCTCCAGCCTGACCTGGAAGTGATTGTAATTTCCGGTCAACACGAGATTAAAACCGCGGTGGAAGCGATGCGTCGGGGCGCCTCCAACTACCTGCAAAAACCATTCTCCAGCCATGAACTGGAGATAGCCCTGGGCAAGGGAATGGAGCAGGTCAGGCTGCATCGAGAGTTGCGGGAAAGCCAGGAGCAACTGGCCAGATCATCCCGCAAACTGGATGAATACCGGCGCCATCTTGAACAGTTGGTGGAGGAGCGCACTGCGGAGTTGGCCGCCACCAACCGCAAGCTCAGGGCGGATATCAGAGCCCGCAAGCTGGCGGAGAAGGAAGCCGAGGAACGGCGAAGGCAACTGATCGAGGCGGACAAGATGGCCTCGCTGGGTATCCTGGTGGCCGGGGTCGCTCACGAGATCAACAACCCCAACAACTTCATCGTGATGAACGTCCCGATTCTACGACGGATCTGGCACGATATTCAGCCCATCCTGCAACAACACCAGGCCACCCACGGAGAGTTCCAGATGGCCGGGATGCCCTTTGCCAAAATGCAGGAGTATGTCCCGGAACTGCTGGAGGGGATCGGCAGCGGCGCGGAGCGGATCACCAGGATCGTTAGAAATCTCAACGACTACGCCCGCCAGAGTGCCGCCAACATGAGTCAGCTTTTCGACCTCAATCAGGTGGTACACGCGGCCCTGACCCTGCTGGCCTCGCCACTGAAACAGGCGACCCACCACCTGGAAATTGACTTGGCCTCGAGCCTGCCTCCAGTCCGAGGCAATTTTCAACGGGCCGAGCAGGTGGCGGTCAACCTGCTGCAGAACGCCTGCCAGGCCCTCCGTACCCCGACCAGCAAGATCCAGGTACGAACCACCGTCGATGAGGGACAGGTAATTTTGGTGGTCAGCGACCAGGGGGTGGGAATCCCCAACCGCGATCTCAAGCGGATCCAGGATCCCTTTTTTACCACCAAGCGGGACAGCGGTGGGACCGGTCTGGGGCTGTCAATCTCCGCCGGGATCATGGAGGAGCATGGCGGCCGGCTGGACTTTTCCTCCACCCCCGGCCGCGGCACCACCGTCCGCGCCCTCTTTCCGGCCGCCTAGCTCAATTGGCAAAAACCTCCCCGGACCCGGCTGCCGTCGGTCAGTCGTCGGCCCCCGCCACCAAACTGAGTCGCCCCTGCTTCATCCGCATCATCCGTTGCGCCGTGCGAGCCAGCGCCACATTGTGGGTGATCAGGATCATGGTCACCTGCTCCTCCCGATTGATCCGGCCCAGCAGGGCCATGATCTCCGCTTCCGTCCGTTCATCAAGATCGCCGGTGGGTTCATCGGCCAGCAGCAACTCGGGCTGGTTCATCAGAGCCCGGGCGATGGCCACCCGGCGTTGCTGACCACCGGAAAGCTGCCAGGGATAGGCATTGATCCGATTACCGATGCCCACCAGATCCAGCAGGTGATCGGCCCGCTCCTGTTCCAGACGGGAGCGGGCCCCGGCGAAAAGCGCGGCCAGCATCACATTTTCGCGGGCGGTGAGAATAGGCAGCAGGCTGGCGAATTGAAACATGAAGCCGATCCGGTTGTTGCGGTATGCCGAGAGCCCGGCATCATCCATGGCGCAGATATCATCTCCACCGAAAAGCACCCGCCCGGAACTGGGCTGCAAAATACCGCCGATCACCGAAACCAGGGTGGTCTTGCCGGAGCCGGAATGGCCCACAATGGAGAGAAACTCTCCCCGCTGCACTACCAGGGAAACCCGGTCCAGGGCCGGGATGGTACTCTCCCCGACTTTATACATCTTGCTGACTTCGATCAATTCAAGCTGACCCACGTCTTACACCTCTTTAATCGCCAGAAGCGGTTCCACCTTTTTAATGCGATTGATGGGGATCATCGCCCCGGCCAGGCAAACTCCGCCGCCGATCAGGAAACAGACCCCGCCGATGGCCAGTTGCTGGCCTAAATCAAGGCCGGCGGAGATGGAGCGCATCAACTCAAATCCTGCCGCCATCCGCACCGCCAGCCAGGTTCCTCCCGCTACTCCCAGCAGACTGCCGATTGCCCCCAGCAAACAGACTTCAACAAAAAACAGTTTGACCACCTGGGACTGGCGGGCGCCTATGGCTCGCATAATCCCGATCTCCCGGGCCCGTTCATTGGCAATGGCGCTGAAGATCGACCAGACCAGAAAAATGGTGAGCATCGAGGAGAGGGAGATGCTCACCATGAAGATCCGATTGATGTCGGCCAGGGTGCTGAGCCAGCGCACCCCCATGCTGCTGCGGGTGACCACATCGACGTCGTAGATTTGCCCTTCAATCACCCGGCCCATGTAATCGGGATCCAACCCCTCATCCAGGCGAATGAAAATCACCGAGATCTGCCCCTTGGCCAAAGGAGAGAGCCCGCTGTCGATGATCTCCTGCAAGCTCTCGACAGTCATGAAAAGGGCGTTATCCAAACCGGTGCCGGTGGCTTCCAGTTCACCGACGATGGTAAAACGGTTATTGAAGAGGGTAGCCTCGACTCCCAACAGGCCCAAACCGAGATTTTCGGCGGTGCCGGCCCCGGCGATCGCCTCACCCGGCAGCAACTGGCGCCCGATCGCCCGATTCAGCCAAGGCCTGATGATGAAATCGGTTTCCGGATCGAAGGCCACGATCCCGGTGGGAATCACGTCGCAACAGAGGCCATCGATGGAGGAAACATAGGTTTGATGGGTAACCTCCCGGACTCCCTCAATCTTCTTGACCTCCTCCAGCAAATCGGCGGACATGTAGAAAGAGGTGTTACGGGACTCCAGCAGGTATTCCTGAGCCTCGGTCCGGGCCCCCACCGGCACCGCGATAATATCCGCTCCCAGCCGTTGGGATACCCGATCAATGGTGGCGGTGATACTGAGGGAAAAGGAGACCGCGAAAACCAACAGGGAGACAAACAGGCCGATGGCAAAAATCAGAACCAGGGTACGAAAGGCTTTGCGCTTAAGGTTTTTCAGCGCGACGGACAAAAAGCTGATCTGCATTAATGGTCGCCAAGTGTTTGATGATAAAAAGAGATGGGCACCATGCCAACTCGGCATGGTGCCCCATGGTCATCCGTTTTTCAAGTAATTAATGCCGCCCTGGAAGATTTATTTCCAGTTGGCATCGAGACCGCAAAGAATGGCGCTACCCTTCTTACCCATCATTTGATGGCAGGTAAGGCAGACCGAAGTGACTCCACCCACAATTTTCTTGGCTTCAACATCGTAGAGAGCCAGACTGCCGTCGGTGACATCACCCTCATCGGCGGCGGAAAAAACCTTGTTCCGCACGGCAAACACCCCATATTTGCCATCGGGAGTCGGCATGAAATCGTGGGCCTCGCCGGGCAGCGGAGTGGCAACCTGAACCACTTTCAGGGTCTTGGCATCAATGATATAGCCTCGATCGGCACCGGACTGGAAGAGATACTTGCCATCCTCGGTGAAGTACTGGCGGAAGGTGATGGT
>JBLRWU010000008.1:0-34255 GCA_047921155.1 Desulfurivibrio sp. | reverse complement strand
TGCAAAGCCCACCCTGGAGTGTTTAGTGTCAAATACCGTCACCAAACCCCGATCAACAACTCCTGCGAATACCGGAGCCGCGATCGCGGGCACTATTCGGTTTTCGGCCAGTATTGCTTGGAATCCAACGAGTTCAGGGTCTTTCGGGTTTTAGATTGACAGTTCAGGCGGCTATTCAAGATAATCAGCTATCCGCTAAGTTTTCCATTAGGTTTTGAGGAGGTAAGCCATGACGGTTAGCTAATTTTGCAATCACGAAGTCATTGAGGTTGACCGCCTACGGGATAACAATCATTAAAGACTGCGGTTGGAGCCGCGGCCCAGGAGGTGTGCGATGAAGATACCCCTTGAGATCACCTTTCGCCATATGGATTCCTCTCCCGCGGTCGCGGCCAAGATCCGCGAGAAGGCCAAAAAGCTCGAGCGCTACCATGACCATATCATGAGCTGCCGGGTGGTGGTGGAGGCGCCCCATACCCATAAGCGCACCGGCAATCTTTACCAGGTGCGCCTCGACATCAAGGTGCCCGGCAAGGAGTTCGCCATCACCCAGCACCATCCCCGGGATCAGGCCCACCAGGATATTTATGTGGCGATCCGCGATGCCTTCGAGGCCGCCGGTCGCCGACTCGAGGAATACGGTCGGGTCGAGCGGGGAGAGGTCAAGGCCCATGAAACTCCGCCGCACGGCCGGGTGGTGAGCCTTGATCCCACAATGGACTGCGGGCAGATTGAGACCCCGGACGGCCATCTGGTTTACTTCCATCGCAACAGCGTGGTCGGTGACGCATACGACCAACTGGAGGTCGGCAGCCAGGTCCGCTTCACCGAAGCGGAGGGCGACAAGGGGCCCCAGGCCAGCACCGTTCACCCGGCGGGCAGGCATCACCTGGTCGAATAGGCCGCGATTGCCGCCGCTACCTTTTTTTGGGGTTCGGGAGGAAGGGCGCAGGGTAGACGCCCAAGGAGAGGGCGATGAAGGATACACTAGTTGCTGGCCAAAAGCCCGAAGATGACCAGGGCAGGTCGACCGGGCTTGGCCCGATGCTGAAAGATTCCTGGAGTGTGCAGGCCAAGTTTTTCCTGGTCACCGGCCTGATCCTGCTGCTCAATTGTCTGGGGACGGCCCTGATCATCTATCAGGCCGAGAAAAAGCAGCTGGTGGCAAGCGCTTTCGACCGGTCGGAGCTTGTAATGGCGGCGGTGGAGGCCAGCCGGGCCTATGTTCGGGAAGAGCTGCGGCCGGTTATGTACAGCCGGTTTGGCCAGGATTATTTTCTCCCCGAGGCCATGTCTACCTCGTATGTGGGACGGGCGGTGATGGAGCGTTTTGCTCCCCTGGTGGGGGAGTACGACTATCGCCGGGTGGCGATTAATGCCCGTAATCCCAGCTATGAAGCCGATGAACTGGAACGGCGGATGATCGCTTTTTTCGCCGAGCATCCCGGCGAGGCCGAATGGTTGGGCCTGTTGAAGGTGGAGGGCAAGGACAAATTCAAACGGTTCCGGCCCGTTTACTTCGAAGAGGAGTGCCTGCTCTGTCATGGTCGGCCGGAGAATGCCCCGCCGAGCCTGGTGGAAATATACGGAGACCGTTTGGGTTTCGGCAGAACTGCAGGAGAACTGTCCGGCCTGGTGACGGTGGGGGTGCCGGTGGCGGCAACCCTGGTCGAGGCCCGGAAAAAGGCGACTTTGATTTTCCTGGTGGTCGCCGGCGGCTTGGCCCTGGTGTTCTTGGCGCTGGGTTTTTTCTTTCACCGCATGGTGGTGATCAACCTGCACGGGATCCTGGAAATATTTCGGGATCAGGAGGAACCCCCCCAAGGGGAAAGGGCGCTGAATCTTGCCGATCCGGCTGAGAAAAGAGGGTTTTCCCCACGCCGTAAGGATGAGTTGGCCGAACTGACTGCGGCGGCCTGCCATATGGCCGCAAGCCTGAGGCGAAAAAAGGAGCAGTTGCGCCTCTATAACCAGGAGCTGGAACAGCGGGTTGCGGCGCGCACCCGAGAGTTACAAAAGTCGGAACAGGCCCTGCGGGAGGCCAGGGATCATCTCGAGTTGCGGGTGCGGGAACGCACCGCCGAGTTGGAGCAGGCCAATGTCGAACTGGAGGAGAGCCGGCGCCGCATCGAAATAGCCCACCGGGACTGGAATGACGCCTTCGATGCCATTCAGGATCCGATATTCATTCACGATCGCAATCTCCGGATCGTCCACGCCAATCCCGCCTACGCCCAGCGGGCCGGTCTGCCGCTGGAGGAACTGCGCGGCCGACTCTATTACGAACTCTTCCCCAAGCTCCCCGAACCGTTGCCGGCCTGTCGGGACTTTCCGGAAAAGCTCGCCAAGGAGGGCGGAGAAGAGGTAGCGCTGCCCGAAGGCCAGATCCTGGTTTCCCGCTCCTTCGGAATTCGCCGGGCCGATGGGAGCTACCGTCACAGCATTCACATTTTAGAGGACCTCACCGAACTGCGCCGCTCTGCCCTGGAGTTGCAGCGGCTTAACCGGGCTTTGCGCACCATCAGTCGGGGCAATGAGGCGCTGGTCCGGGCCACCGACGAGTCCGGCCTGCTCGACGAAGTCTGCCGGATTCTGGTGGAAACCGGCGGCTACCAGATGGCCTGGGTAGGTTATGCCGAGGCGGATGAAGCGCGCCCGGTAAGCGCGGTGGCCCACGCCGGTCGCGAGGAGGGGTTTCTGCAAGCCGTGCCGACAACCTGGGCCGATGAGCCCCACGGCCGGGGGCCCACCGGGGCCGCCATTAACCGGCGCCAGGCCGTGACCTCCCGTGATCTGCAAATCGATCCGAATTTCGAACCCTGGCGCGGGGAAGCCATCGCCCGGGGCTATGGCTCGGTGATTGCTTTGCCCCTGGTCGATGGGGATGAGCTTTACGGCGCTCTGACCATTTATGCTGCCGAACCTAATGCCTTCGATACCCATGAGGTGGTGCTGCTCGGCGAACTGGCGGATGATCTTGCTTTCGGCATCCAAATGCTGCGGATTCGTGCTGAACGAGAGCTGGCGGTGCGCGAACTGGCCGCCAGCGAAGCCCGATTCGAGGAGCTGTTCGAACACGCGCCGGCGGGATATCTTTTGCTGCGCTTAAATGCCGGCACCATTCTCCAGGTCAACGAGGCGGCGGTCCAGATGCTGGGCTACAACCGGGCTGAACTGGTCGGCGGCTCTCTGTTTGCCCTTTTCCCTGCCGGAGAAAACGGTCTGACCCGGGCTGAGTCCCTGTTCTCCCTTTTCAGTGAAGGCGCCCAACTCAAGGATCAGGAACTGCAGATTCGGTGCAAAAACGATGAAACCATCTGGATCAGTCTTACCGCCGAACCGGTTTTCGACCAGGCGGGCCGGATCGTGGAGTGCCGGGCCAGCATCCTCGATATCTCAAAACGTAAAGAGGCCGAACAGGGGCGGCAGCAACTGACCGAACGCCTGCAACGCAGTCTGGTGCAGACGATCCAGGCCATCGCCGCCACCATCGAAAAACGTGATCCCTACACCGCCGGCCACCAGCAGCGGGTGGCGGAGTTGGCGGTGGCCATTGCCCGGGAGATGGGGCTTGATGAGCAGTGCATCGAAGGTTTGCGGTTGGGGGCGATGATCCATGATATCGGCAAGATTTATATTCCGGCCGAGTTGTTGAACCGGCCGGGAAAGCTTGACGAACTGGAGTTCAGATTCATTCGCACCCACTCCGAGGTGGGTTATGAGATCATCAAGGGGGTGGATTTCCCCTGGCCGGTGGCCGAAATGGTGGTCCAGCACCATGAATGGCTGGACGGAAGCGGCTACCCCAAAAATTTGCGAGGAGACGCGATCATTCTCGAGGCGAGGATCATCGCGGTGGCCGACGTGGTGGAAGCGATCACCAACCACCGCCCCTACCGTCCGGCCCTGCAACTGGATAAAGCGATCCAGGAGATCCGGGAGCATCAGGGCAGCCGCTACGATCCGGTCGTGGTGGCTGCCTGCGTGCGCCTCTTTCAGGAAAAGGGGTTTAAATGGAGTAAAACCTGGGGGGCCGGCCCGGCCGGATAAACCGCCCTCGCCTGGTTTACAGCAACTCCGAATCCTTGCTGAAGAGCAGGGCGGCATTGATGCCGCCGAAACCGGAGTTGCAGCTCAGAACCGAGGGAGCAATCAGGGGCAGGGGGGTGCTGCCGTGCATGGGGATGGCGGCGTTTTCCCCCCGGCGCAGGCCCACGGTGGGTGGCAATACGCCTTCAGCGAGGCTGCGGACGGCAATGGCTGCTTCGATCACCCCGGCGGCCCCCAGGCAGTGGCCGATGGCACCCTTGACCGAGTGAACCGGCGGGGAGCTCTCCCAGACCCGGGAGAAGGCCAGCAACTCCATGGCGTCGTTGTACGATGTCCCGGTGCCGTGGGCATTGATGCCGCCAACCTCTTTCCGGCCATTGGCGGTTGCCTGTTGCAGGGTTCTGATCAGGCCGCTGGCGTGACGGCAGGGGGCGGTAATGTGGGAGGCATCGCAGGAGATGCCGAAGCCGCTGAGTCGCGCCAGGATCGGCCACCGCCGGTTGGCGGCTTCGGTGGCGGTGGTGAGCAGGAGCCAGCCGCCCCCCTCGCCCAGGGAAAGACCGTCCCTGGCGGCGTCAAAGGGGCGGCAGCCGTTGGCGGAAAGGGCCTGGAGACTGGCGAATCCTTCCAGGACGAAACGGCTGAGCAGATCCACCCCCACCACCAGGGCGGCCCGGCACTCCCCGGCTTGCAGCCGCATGGCGGCCTGCATAACGGCGATGGTGCCCGAGGCGCAGGCTCCGCTGGTTACCAGGTGGTCACCGCCGTTCAGGCCCAGTTGCCGACCGAGATAGCCGCTTAAGGCCTGGGGCTGGCCCGGCCAGGGACCCGGTCCGCCGAGCAGCTCATCGACCGCCCCTTTGGTGGTCGCGCAAAAAAGAGCGGTTTGAGGGGGAAGGCTCGGGATGGTGGCCAGCAACCGGTCCAGCAGGGCCCGGAGTCGTTGATCGGTGCCGATGGGGGTTGGCAGTTCGGCCACCATTCCCCCCGGCCGGGGATCGGGCAATCCCGCCCGGGGGTCGCTCCGCAAACCCGAGCGACCGGCCAGCAGGCCCTGCCAGGTCGCCTCGCCGTTGCCCAGGGCCGTTTCCATCCCGCTCATACTGACGACAATCGCGCTCATGATGCCAGAATACCTTGCCGCCATTTTTCCCTGAACGCTGCAATCCACTGAGGATGAGTCAGCATCAGGCCGCCTTGGGGATCGGTCAGCAGTTGGATGGTACAACCGCTGGCCGCCACCCTGCCGTCGGCGCCGCTGATCAGATAGCTGTAGTCCAGCCGCACGGCGTCATTCCAGTGCAGGGTTGCGGCGATGGTGATCTCTTCGTCAAAGAAGAGGGGGGCCTTGTAGTCGATCTGCATCTGGACGATGGGCGCCAGGACCCCGTGATCGATAAATTGGCGGTAACTCAGGCCGTAGCGGTCGCCGGAGGCGATGCGGCCATCTTCAAAGTAGCTGGGGTAGCGGCCATGCCAGACAATTCTCAGCATATCCACCTCTTCGAAGCGGACCCGTCTGGTAATGGTGGCGGTGAGGGGAAGGGGAGCCTCCGGGTCGGTGGGGAAATATTTTTTCAGCAGGCCCATGACAGAGGTTACCGGTTGGCGGAGGAGAGGTCGATGGTTCCGTCGGCCACCGTCTCTCCGGTCCGTTGCAGAGAGAAATTCGCCTGCCAGCCCGGTCCCATGGGTTTAAGGATGATAGCGGCCCGGAGCAGGTCATCGGGCCGCACCGCGCCGCGAAATTTCACGTTGCGGCAGCCCCCGGGGCTGAGCTGCTCGCCCACCGCCAACTCCGCCAGGTGGCGCACCGCGGCCAATTGGACCACCGCCGGCAGGATCGGATGCCCGGGAAAATGCCCGTTGAAGGCGGGAAAGGTGGGAGCGAAGCTGAACTCCCCGGTGACGGTAATCTCCCCAGCCCGTTGCTCCTGCTGCCACTGCTGCAGGGAGTTATGTAGCGCCTCTTCAATCGCCGGCATCAATCCTCTCCTGATCTCTGGTAAGGAGCAATGTTACCCGGAGCCAGGGATTTGTGAAAGTAATTCCCGTCAAGTTGGCGGCTAAAGTTGCCGGTTGGCCAGCATAATCCACCCTCCAGAGTGGCAGGGGGCCGAGTTTGGCGAACTTCTTCATCCCTTGCGTGTTGGTTTCCTCCCGGCAAAAGCGCAGCAGCAGGTTGCGGCCGCAGGGAGTGGCGGCCGGCTGCAGCAGAAAGATCCGGTGCAGGGATTGGGCCAGGAACTCCGGCAGCCGGTGGTCGCGAAAGATCGCAAGCTCTCGGATAGGCTGGTACTCGCCGCCGGCGGTCAGCCGGGCCTCAAGCAGAGTTACTCCCGAGCCGTCCAGCAGGACATAGTAGAGTCCGCCTCCCTCCCTTCTGGTGCCGAGCAGGCCGGTAAATCGCATTTTTTCTCCTCGCAGGATCTTTATTCTCCACAGCTGTTCCCCGCCGGCTGCCGGTGCAGCCAGCAGGTGGTCCGGCTCGCTGATCGGTACCCGGGCCGGCAGGGCGCAGCCGGCCAGCAGGCCGAGCAGCAGCAGGAGGGCTGTGAGTAAACGGAGTAATCTTGCCATCTAGCGCCCCTGGCAGCCGTTGCCGGCCAGAATGGGCGAGATCACCAGCGCCGTGGGCCAGGCCAGGCCGATGCCGCAAAGAACGGTGACCCCCAGGGAGTGGAGGGCGGGGTGCTGGGCAAAGGCCAGGACCCCGAAACTGAGCAGGGAGCTGGCGGCGCAAATGGAAACCGCCAGGAAAGTTTTGCCCTCCAGTCGGCCACCCCGGGCGCAGACCACGAAAATTCCGTAATCCACACTCAGGCCGATCACCATGATCCCCATCAAAAGATGCATCATATTGAGTTCGCCGCTGGTTAGCCGGCTGAAGATGATCATGGCGGCCAGGGCCGACAGGACCGGGGCCAGTACGGCCAGCACCAGCCGGGGTTTTCGGAAGGCCAGCAGGGCCAGCAGGCTGATCAGGATGGCGGCTCCGCTGACCAGGACCACCATGTCATGGCGCATCAGCTCCTCCACCTGCCGCCGCCACTTCTGGTTGGCCAAAACGGTGATCCCGGGATGTTCCGTTTCCAGGGCCAGCAGCAAAGGGAGGGCTGCGGCCGCCGGTGCCACCGTGGTCAACAGCAGAATATCCGGCTGGTTGCCGTCGGTTGACGGGCCGGGCAGCCTTACCATGGTGGCCAGCAGGGGTTGCAGCGGCCCCTGGAGCATTCTTGCCGGATTGCTGGCCGCCGGTGCCGCCTCGAGCCGTTGGAGGAAAGGTTTAAAGGCGTCGGGGGCGAAGCCGGCCGTCGCGGCGGCCCTGTTGAACCGGGGCAGAAACTCTGCGGAGTGAGAACGCCAGAACTCGTTCCAGGCGGTCAGTTGCCGTTGTTGGGCCGCCGGTCCGGGCAGCAGCGGGGCCAGGCTCTGAAATTGCAGGGAGTCGGCTTGCCGCAGGTGCTGATAGACGATGAAATTCCGATCCAGGGCCTGCTCCAGGGTGGAACCGGCCGCCACCACAAAGGCCTGGTCCCCCCGCTCCCGCCAGGTGGCGCGGAAGTGTTCTTCATCGGCGAGCACTTTGGGGTCGGGGGCGTCCAGTACCTGGAGGTCGCCATTGTAAGTCAGTTGTGGCCAGGAGAGCACGCCGGCGGCCAGCAGGGAGCCCCACAGGGCCAGAGCTATAAGCCGTCCCGGCAGCGAGGGGATGTTCGGCACCCGAAACCAGGGGGCCGGGCGCGGTCTTCCTTGTCCGGGGCGAATGATGGTGGGCAGCAGCAGCCAGGAGAAGATCACCGCCAGGAGAATGCCGCTCAGGGAGAGGGAGGCCATCTGCCGATGGGAGGGGACTTCGGAAAACAGCAGGATGATGAAAACCCCGGCGGTGGTCAGGGTGGCCAGGGCCACGGGCCGCAAGAGCAACTTCTTGATCTGCCTGCTGTCGCCCTCCGCGTCGACCAGGGCCAGATAGATATGGACGGCGAAGTCAACGGCGATGCCGATCAGGACGATGCCGAAACCCAGGGCCAGGGCGCTGACCCGGCCATGGATCATTCCCATCACCGCGATGGCGGCCGGAGCGGCCAGGAAGGGGATGCCCAGTACCAGCAAAGCCCGCCAGTCCCGCAGGGTAAAGATCAGCATGGTGAAGAGGAGAACGGTGGCCACCGGCAAGAGCAGCCGCAGGTCACGCTGAACGGAGTCGGCATTGGCCAGGGTATGAGGTAAGGAGCCGATTATCCGCCACTCCACCCCGGCGGCCAGGTTCTCTTCCATGATCGAGATCAGCCGCCGGGCCACCTCCCTGGCCCCGCTGGAGTCGGTCAGCGATCTGGTGCTTTCCGCCAGCAGCAGGATGCTGCCGCGATCATCGCTGAGGAAAAAACCGTCGCTGATGGAGCCGCTGAAGCCGCTTTCAAGATGGGAGAGTTTTTGCAGCACCAGGCCCATCAAGCCCAGGGGATCACGCTGGACCTGGTTTTTGAGAATAAAACCGGCCGGACTGTTGAGCCGGGCGAAGTTAGTTTCCAGGGTGCGGGTCAGTTGATCTTCAGTCAGTCGAGGAGCCAAGGCGGCCAGCTCCTCCTCATGGAGCAGGGTGGGCAGGTGGGGCTCAAGTTCCTGGAAAAGGGCCAGTTCAAAATCGGTGGGAAAACGGTAGATCACCTCGGTGAACAGCGGGGCCGCCGCCATGGCCTCCCCGACTCCCACGGCGCTGGCTTTCAGGGCGCTGAGGGCCGCCTCTCCATCCGGGTAGTGGGCGGGGTCATGGCTCAGGGTGATGAAGAGGCGATCCACCAGGCCCAACTGCTGCAGCAGGGCGATGTCACCGCGAACCGCCTCTCCGGGTAAAAGATCCAGGGCGTCGTCGTTGATCTCCAGCTTGAAGGCTTGCCAGGTGCCAGCCAGGACGATCAGCAGCACCAGCAGCCAGGGCCACGGCAGTCGTGATTGCCGCTGATCATGGAGAGGGGGAGGGCCGGACCCCGGCCGCCCCTCATTCTCGGCTGTTGCAGCGGCTGAAAAGATTTTCATCAAGGGGGGTATCGAGCTGGTAGTCGTGGAAGGAGATGGTGGTGCTGTCTCCGCCGGGTTCGGCAATTATCACTTGCCGCGGTTGCAGGGAGTCGGGGTCGAAAGAGATGGTGACCGAGGCGACAAATTCGCCGACCTGGCGGTTTTTGGGTTCAACCAGCAGGGTATGGGGGGCGGCCAGGGTTAGCTGGTACTCAGCCGCCAGTTTGGCATAATCGCCGCCCAGCCAGAGCCAGAGCTGGTGGGCCACCATCGCCATGATCGGATCGCTCTTCAGGTCAAAGCGGGTGGTTTGGCCCTCGGCGCAGCGCAGGCCGCTCTCCCCCTTGAAGATCAGGACCGAGGGTACCGGCCGGGTAAATTCCCAGCGCAAACGATCGGGCCGGGCCAGATGGAGGGTGCCGTGGAAGATTACCGGTCGGGCGAAAAGGGCCAGTTGCTTCTCCTGGGTAAAGGAGCTGGAGAGGTTACGAACTTGGGCGGCGGTGGCTTCCAGCTCCCGCAGCAAAGCGGTCGGGTCTTCGCCGGCGGCCATGGCGGGTGCCGTCGGCAGCAGAAAACAGAGCAGCAGGAACAGCCCCCTTATGAGCCGGGCCAAGATCATGAGTTCCCTCCCGGCAGGTCACCCGACCAGATTTTAAGTTTGACCTCGGCCAGTTTGCCGCCTGCATCACGCACCGATCCGTTGACAATCTTGACCACCCCGAACTCAAAGGTTTTGGCGACATCGATCCAAACCGTGCGGCCGGGATCGGGCAGCGCCAGCAGAGAGAACCGGTCAACCCCCACCAGCATTCCTCCCTCGGGTTCCTTCCCCGCCTGCCGGGCGTCATAACCATTGACCGCGGCCATGGCCTGGGCCACCAGCTCGATATAGTACTCGGGCAGCACCCGGGAATTTGCGTCAAGCCAGATCCCCGTCGCGGGCACCGTGGCCTCGACCACGGCCTCCTGGCCGCGTTCCAGCAGGGTGGCCACCAGAAGCATCGGCGGCCGGTGGGGCAGAAATTCCGTCACCGGATGGGGCAGTTGGATGGGGTTCATCGGGTTCCTTTTTGGTGGATTGGGCAGCCGGTCACATGTAAAGGCCGCCGTTGACTCCGATCACCTGGCCGGTGATATAGCCGGCTGATGGGCTGAGCAGAAACTCCACCACGCCGGAGACCTCATCCACGGTGCCGACCCGGTTCAAGGGCACCAGGGGCAGGATCTTGTCCAGGGGCAGATCCTTGATCATCTCGGTGGCGATCAGTCCCGGGGAGACCACATTGACCAGGATGTTGCGCCGGGCCAGCTCCCGGGCCAGGGATTTGCAGGCCCCGATCAGGCCGGCCTTGGCGGCGGCATAGTTGGCCTGCCCGGCCTGGCCGGTCTCTCCCGAGACCGAGGCGATGGCGATGATTCGCCCCTGTCGTTTGGAGAGCATCGCCTTGGAGATCAGGCGGCCCATCAGGAAAAATCCGGTGAGGTGGGTGTTGAGGACCTGGTCCCAGTCTTTGCGCCCCATCATGGGCAACAGGCCATCGCGGGTGATCCCGGCGTTATGGATAAAGGCGTAGGGCACCGCCTGGTCCAGCAGGGGCTCCAGGGTTGAGGTCACCGCCGCCTCATCGGCCACGTCGAAGGGAAGCAGGGTGCACCGGCGGCCCATGGCTTCGATCTGCGCCTGCAGCGACCGGGCCGCTTCATGGGAAGAGTGATAGTTGAGCCAGATATCGTAACCGCCGGCGGCCAGCCGGAGGGCAATGGCGGCGCCGATGCCCCGGCTGGCTCCGGAGATAAAAGCTATGGGTGCTTGGGTCATCTTTTTACCAACAATTGAATAGTTATGGTGACCCCGGGCTTAGAAGGGGTAGCCGGTCAGCCCTTCCACCTTGCCCTTGTCGTCGAAATTAACGATGAAGGTGCGGAAGCGGTTGTACCAGTAATTCCAGGTGTTATCGGTGTCGGGGTTGGGGGTGGCGAACTCCGGCGGGTGACCGATGGCGATCAGGGTGCCCCGCTTGGTCATCCCCAGCTTGACCCGCCCCTCTTTAATTCCACGCTGATCCAGCGCCGGCAGGGCATTGATCTCTTTCTTCAGGCCGGAGATATCTTTGACCAGCAGTTTGGCCATGTGGTCGTTCAGGGCCAGGGTCTTGCCGGTGTCCCGGTGGAACTGATAGAGGTAAACCTGTTTGTTCTCCACAACCTCAAGCCGCAAGCCCCGGCGGTCGGCTCCCTGCACTTTCACCTGGGTGCCCCAGGGAATCATGGCACCATCCAGTTGATAGTTGACGGAGGAGAGGGTGTTGCGCTCGGGGTCGGGATGGAGGTTGTAGGCCAGATAATAGGTTTGGCCAACCATGCCGCTCAGCGATTTTATGGCCAAGGCCGGTGCGGCTCCGAAGGTCAAATGATAAGCAACGATTGCGACCAGAGCCGCCACTGTCCAGTGTAAGCGATCACGGGGCACCGCATCTTGCGGCGATCGGGCCGGCTCACGTACTGGCGTACGCATCGCCGTCCCGCTTGCCGCAACCTGCGGCACCCCGTGATCGCTTACTTCCGGTTGGGCCCCGTGATCAATTACCGTCCAGTTGGATAATTTCATTTCGACACCTCCTTGGGTTATGGGTTTTGTCCCTGAATCAGGTCGCAAACGACCCTTACAGTTCAATCTGCACCCGGGCGCGGCCGCAGGGGGCCGTGACTCTCCAGGAGAGTGATCTTTCCCCCTGCCGGGGTCCATCCTGCAAGGCCCGGCTCAACGAGAGGGCAGGAAACAGGCTGGCTGGTGCCTCCCGGTCACCGGCGGCGGCCCCCGGCGGCAAAACCTCATCCTGGCGTTGCAGGTAGAAATCGGCGGCACCATGGTTTTCCTCCACCAGGATATCACACAATTTGGGCGAACGGTGCCCAGAATCCGCCTCGGTGGTCAGCAGCCAGGCCACCGCCCCCCGCAGCGGGTTCGGAGGCGGGGCAGTGGCCTCCTTGCCCCCCTGTCGGCGGTTCAGGGCCTCGACCAGCACCTGGGTTTCCTCCTCCACGGCCAGGACCAGCGCCCGGGTGAACGGCATCAGCTCCAGGGCGGTTTTAGCCTCGGCCAGGGCCACCAGAAAGGGCCAGCCGGGGGTGGTGACCGTCTGGACAGGCCCCCAGAGATTCAGCAGCCGTGAGACATATCCGGCGGCGGCGTTATGCACCGAATGGGAAAACAGGGTCGGCGAGGCCTGACCCTCGCCATTATCGAAGAGCGAATCGAGGAAGCGGAAATTGGTATCCAGGGGGCCGGTGGTGGTTCCCAGAAAAACCCCGGTTTGGGAGGGGTCGCGCTCCTGGTCGGGGCCCAAAGCGGCACTCCCGGCCAGCACCGCCAGTTGGATAAATAGATCCGCTCGCCGCAGATCGCGGAGCAGGGAGGCGGGAATGGTGGAGTCTCCGGTTTCAATCGCCACCTTGCTGATAAATATCTCTTTTTTCTTCGGGTCGTTCATGGGGCCGCCTCCAGGACCAGGCAACTGTTGCCGCCGCCAAAGGCCAGGGATTGGGAGAGCCCGATTTTGCCGGTCAGTTCAATTTGCTCAGCTTCCGCCAGGGGCCGGTAGGGAAAGGCCGGGTCCGGGTGTTGGCAGCGTCGGGTCCCCGGGGTTTTTCCGCTTTGCAGGGCCAACAGGGTAAAGATCGCCTCGATGGCCCCGGCCGCCCCCAGGGTATGGCCGGTGAGGGGTTTGGTGGAAACCAGGGGCGGGCGATAACCGGAAGCGAAGATGGCGGCCAAGGCCGAAGTTTCTGCGAGATCGTTGCTGGGGGTGCCGGTGCCGTGACCATTGATCAGGGCGATCTGCTCCCGGCGAAAACCGTTCTGATCCCCCAGCGCAGCGGTAATTGCCGCTTGCAGGCCGCGCCCTTCCGGATGGGGGGAGGTGGGATGCCAGGCATCGGAGGCGGTGCCGTAGCCGCGAACCCAACCCAGGGGGGGGCGGTTTCCCCGACGGGCCGTGGCGCCACTCTCCATGATCAGAATACCGGCGCCCTCGCCGAGATTGAGGCCCTGCCGGCTCTGGTCAAAGGGACGGCAGGGGTTGGGATCGGCAAGTTGCAGGGCCGCAAAGCCGTTGCAGGCGATGCGCGACAAGGCGTCGGCCCCGCCGGCAATGGCCAGATCACAGCGGCCGCTCCGCAGCCAGTTGCCGGCCACCCCAATGGCATCGGTTCCGGAGGCGCAGGCGTTGGTGATCACCAGACTGGGACCGTTCACCGCCAGCAGCTCCTGCAGGGCCGCGCTGATATTGTTCCGCAGATAACGCCACACCGGCGCCAGGGGTGGACGGTCGCCCCGGCGCCAGGCCCGGTAGTAATCCTCATCATTAAAGGCACAGCCCACCGTGGTGCCCAGGCAGATTCCCACCCGTTTGCCCTGCAACTCCGCCGTGCCGATCCCGGCCCGGGCCAAGGCCTGGAGGGTCGCCCTGAGGGCCAGCAGGCCGGTGGGGCCCAGGTCGGTGGCGGCCTGTTCCAGTTGGTGGTGACCGGGCTCCGAGCCGGTCGGCGGCTCGGGCGGGACGCTGAAGACCGGAAAGGGCAGGGAGGTGGCAAAGTCCCGCTCCGGCACCGGTCCGCAGCTCACCGGCCGGCCGTTGAGGGCCTGGAGGTGTTCTTCCGGGTTCCGGCCCGCAGCGGAGACACAGCCCATGCCGCTGATGACGATCCCGTCGGCTGATTCCACCAAGGCTTCCCGTTAACCCTTTTTCTGATGAATATAGTTGGCCAGACTGGCGATGGAGGCAAAGGCCTCTTTGCCCTCGTCCATGTCGGCGATCTGAACGCCAAAATGCTTTTGTACCAGGACCACCAGTTCCACGGCATCGAGTGAGTCGAGGCCCAGTCCGTCATCGCCGAACAGCGGCGTCTCATCCTTGAGTTCAGCCGGGGTCAGGCCCTGGATTTTGATCTCGTCGATTAGGATCTGCTTCAGTTTTGCTTTAAGCTCTTCCATGTTCCTTCCAGTCGGTTTGAGTTATTGCTGCCAGAAATCGTAAAAGTTGTACCATTGATAGGGATACTCGTCCAGATACTCCTGCAGGTTTTTCGCAAATCTGGCCCCGGAGGCCCGGCACTCCTCCCCCCGCTGCTCCCGGCTTTCCCAGCGGGGATACCAGCTGTCCCAGACCCGCAACTGGTAGGTTTTGCGGCCGGTCTTGGCGGCAAACATGGCAACCACCGGGGCCCCGACCGAGCCGGCCAGAAAGTAGGCGGCATCGGGTACCCTTGCCCGCTGCCCCAGAAAATCGACCTTAACCGCCGAGCCTTTAACCAGCCTGTCCCCCATGATGGTGACCACCTCGCCACGCTGGAGCGCCGCCGTGGCCTCGATCATCCCTCCCCAGGGGCCTTCGCTGTCGATAATCTCGAAGGGCCGTTTGGCGCCGCTGATATCGAAATAGTGTTTGGCGGCCGCCTCCTGATCGTAGTGCATCAGGGCATGGACCCGGGTGGGCAGACTGTCCAGGTGGGCCAGGGCCGTCTGCCAGTTGCCCACATGGGCGGTGAGCAGCACGATCCCCTTGCCCCTGTTCGCCAATTCCACCAGTTGCTCATAGCCGACAAACTCACCCTCAAGGGCGCTGCCGGGGTTGATTCCCAGCCAGGCGCGATCCACCAGAGCCTGGCCGAAGGCGAGCAGGTTTCCGGTCATGGCCAACCAGCGCCCGAACCGGCCGGCCTCCGGGAAGCGACGGGTTAAATATGGCGCCGTCAGCCGCCTGATCCTGCGGCTGCCGCCGGCATAAACGGCAATCACCGGTACCAGCAGAAGGTAGCCGCCGATCTGGCCGAAGAGGCGCAGGGTGAGATAGAAGATCGAATGCCCCAGCGCCTCGAGTTTGTCCATTAAGGGCCGAACCGGTTTGGGAGTCGGGATCATCATTCCGGCCCCTCTTCGGTTTTCCGGCGAGCCAGTAATCTGGTTTGAGCCCAGTAAACCAGGCCGGCGCCGACTATGCCCAGCAGCGGACCGACAATCAGGGAGCCGAGCAACCAGTCCCAAAGGCGGAGATGGATCTCAAGCAACCACCGCTCCCGGGAGAGATCAAGCAGCAACTGGCCGGTCTGCAGAAAATAACCAACCTGGATGCAGATAACCGGCACCACCGGCGGCATGCAGAACTGGCTGGCCGCCACCGCCGCCACCTTGTTGAGGTGGAGACGATGGGCCACATAGATAATCGCCACCGTATGCACGGCGATCAGGGGGAGAGCCCCCATAAACAGCCCCAACCATACCGCCGTGGCCAAACCCGGCGCGGAACTGTGTTCCCGAAACAGCATCTGCAGGGTCTGCCAGGGTCGGGGCATCCGGGTTTTTTTCGGCTCCGGGGCCGGGTGATCGCAGACCTGGCGGTGGGGCCACGGAGCCAGGCGGCGCAGCAGCAAACGGGTGTGGAGCAGGGTCAGGCGGAGATTGTCCCGCAACTGGTTAAAATGGCTGATCCTTTCCCCCCGGGGAGGATAATGGACCGAGATCCCCACCGTATCCAGGGCAACCCCGGCCCAGGCGGCCCGGACCAGAACCTCGACCTCAAAGTCGTAGCGGGCGCAGGTCAGGTTCAGGGCCAGCAGTTCGCGCACCGGGTAAAGGCGCATGCCGCTTTGGGTGTCCGTCAGCTCTTGGCCCGATTCCAGACGGACCCAGAAATTGGAAAAGGCCCGCCCAAAAAGACTGGCCTTGGGAACCGTCGTCTGGACCATGCGCCGGGCCCCGATGACGATTGCCGGTCGGCCGATGATTGCGGCCTGCCGGGCCAGCAGAGCCGCCTCGGTCGGATCGTGCTGACCGTCGGCATCCAGGGTGATGATGGTTTCATAGCCCAGCCGAGCCGCCTCCCGGGCTCCCGCCAGGATGGCCACCCCCTTGCCCGAATTGACCGGCAACCGGACCTTGAAACACTCCAGTCCCGTCAGTTGTTGCCAGGGATCATCGTCACTGCCGTCATCGACCACCAGCACCGGCCAGCCGGCGGCCAGGGCGCGTTCCACCACGCTCCGCAGGGTTGCCCCATGGTTGTAGACCGGAATAACGACGATAACTCCGGGGTGCTCCCTTTTATTCATTGTAACAACAAAGTGTAGATTTAACGGGCTGTAACCGTTCAGCAGTGCCCCAGGTTCGGGTAAGCAGCCAAGCGCCGCGTACCCCGGGTACGTAAGCTTGGCTGATCGCCCGAAGATGGGGTGCTGCTGAACGGTTACCATTCATCGTTTGCTCGGACGGGGGCGAAGAGGGCGAAGCAGGTAGTCCCAGAGGGGGCCGACGTGCCCCATACGGTGCAGCATGGTCAGGTGGTCGATCACCGCCGAAACCGGATAGATGCGATCGATGCGGCCGGCGAAGGCCGTGGCCAGCTCCTGCCCCAGGTCAACCCCCGCCAGCTCGGGAGAGGTGTAGAAAACCGGCTCCAGCAGCGGCAGGTCGGGGGCAATCACCCCTTCAGCCACCGCCCGCTCAGCCAGGCTGGTTCCCGGGAGAATTCTGATGCCGGCAAAGGCAAAGACCAGGGATTTTTCCAGTTTCTCCAGGTTGGCAAATCCCTGGGCCAGGGTTTGCCGGTTCTCATCGGGCCCGCCCAGCATCACAAAATGGGCGCAGGGGATCTCGGCCTCCACCGCCAACCGGTTGGTGGCCAGCACCTGCTCGAAAACAAAGCCTTTGTCCAGGGCTGCCAGGGTGCGGTCAGAGGCCGCATCGGTACCAACCTCCATGGCGGTCAGGCCCGCTCGTTTCATCAGCAGCATATCTTCCCGGTTCAGGTGCTGCGGCCGGAAAAAAGCGCACCACGGGGTGGTGTTGCCGTTCCTGATCAGCGCTTCCGCCACCAGGCGAAAATGGCCCCCTGCGTCGTTGAATACCGAGTCGGTGAAGAAGATAAACCTGGCCCCATGCTCGGCACTCAAGCGGCCCACTTCGGCGGCCGTCTCCTCCGGGTCCCGGTAGCGCATGGCTCTGCCTTCGATGGAGGGGTAGGAGCAGTAGGCGCAACGGTGGGGGCAGCCGCGTTTGGTTTGCACATTGAGCATCCCGCCATGGGTGATATAGTACTTGAGGGAGCTGGGGCTGAACACCGGTTGGGTCCAGGCCTCGTCCTTGCGCTCACTGTAGAGAATCTTTTCCGGCGGCGGCTGGTCGGCGGCGATCCGTTCGGCCAGCCAGGGCAGCAGAATCTCCCCCTCGCCCACCACCCCGTAATCGGCCCCCAGGAAGGCCATCACCTCCTCCGGCATGATGGAAAAGGCGGGGCCCCCCAGAACCACCACCGCCGGAGACAAGCGGCGGACCAGGCGGACGGTTTCGGCAATCTCCGGCAGGTAACCGTGGGGATCGGAGCTGTCCACCGTATCCAGATTGCGGATGGAGAGTCCGATCAGCCCGTAGCTGTTGGCGCCCAGCAGTTGCTCAAGCCCCTCCAGGCCGCCGTCGGCCAGCAGATCGAAGTGGGCGGTGGCGTGACCGGCCTCCTGGAGGGCACCGCAAAGATGCGCCACCCCCAAAGGGTAGACGGGGTAGGGTATAACGGCCTGGTTGACGGAGACCAAGAGGCAGTTCAAACCCATGGCCTCAGCTCCGGTTCAACTGCCAGCCGCGTTTTGCAGCCAGACGCCGGGGAACATATGAGCCGTCCTCCATCTCCTTTTTTACCACCTCGCTGAAGAGTCGGGCCATCCGCAGGGACTGGGGCATCTCCCGGTAAAAATTTTCCCAGGCGTAATGATACATGGCCTGCAACTCATCCGGGGTCATCTTCTTGGGTTGAAAACAGACTTCGGCGGTGGTGTAGCGGCTCCAGTCCCGGTGCAGAATCCGGCCATCCTTTTCAAACTGAGCCGTGACCGGGGTATGGGGGAAAGGGGTCAGGATGGAGAATTCCGCCATCTCGACATCGATCTCCAGGAGAAAATCCACCAACCGTTTGATATAGTCGGCATCCTGGTTGTCGGGGCCGAGCAGTACCGCCGCCTCCACCCCGATCCCGTGATCCTTCAGCCTTTTGACCCGGTCCCGAATAACCTGCGAGGTATCGAAGACCGCCTGGTAAACGTACCAGCAGCCAGCCTCGGCCGCCTTGGCCACCACCTCGTCTTCATCGAGAATGGGGTGGCTGATCCACTTCTTTTTGAGGGGCTTGATCGCCTCAAAAAGCTCCATCACCCACTTTTTGTCCTGGGCCAGGGAGTTGTCCACCAGAAAGAGGCGGTTGTTGTCGATCCCGGCCAGCTCCTCCACCACCCGGTCGATGGGGCGCGGTCGAAACTGGCGCCCCCCGAGAAAGGCGGTGGCGCAGGGGAAACAGTTGAAGCGGCACCCCCTCGAGGCGTGGACCAGATCCACCATCCGCACCCCTCGGTAAATGTAGCGCTGCTGATTGAGGATCTCCCGGCGGGCGGGACCGATGCTGTCAATGGGGGGGAAATCGTGGAAGAAGTCGTATTTGGGCTGCAGCTTTCGGTTTCGGCAATCCTCCAGCACCGCGGCCAGCCGGCCACCCTCGGTTTCCCCCAGGAAGACGGCATCCACATGGGGGGCCATCTCATCGGCGTGGAGCATGGTGGCGATGCCGCCGCAGATCACCGGCACTCCCCGTTTCCGGTACTCCGCCGCGATCTCCTTGCCGCGGGGAAGCTGACAGGTCAGCATCATGGAGAGCAGCACCACCTCGGTGGGCTGGGTAAAGTCCAGGGGATCGACGTTCTCGTCGATGAACCTGAGCTGGTGGTGATCGGGGATCGAAGCGGCGACACAGACCGGGCCGTGGGGCGGCAGGTGAAATTCGGTCTGCTCCGGGATCTTATGCCATTTGGGATATACCAGGGTGATCTGCATCTTTATCTGCTCACGACGGTGAAGGTTATGGCCAGGTGGGTGGCGTGATCGGGCCCCGCCTGGCTGTCGAAGCCGCAAGCAAGCATCAGGGCAAGCTCGGGCTGGTTGGCGAGCCAGCGGCCCGCTTCCTCAACTGCCGCGGCCAGGGGAGATTCCGCGGTGAAAATAGCATATACCGGGCCGGTCAGGCCGTAGTGGTTGGCGGCCTCGGAGAGGGGGATATTGGGCAGAGTGTAGCCGAAGAGGGCCGGGCTGGCCAGGTTGGGCCCGGCCAGCAGAGTGGCGGCGAAATCCAGGTCGGTGGCCAGGGAGCCGGTGGCTGTGGCCCCGATCAGTCCCACCCGTTTGCCGCCGTCAAGAAACTTTTCGCCGGGGCCCAGCAGACCGTGTTCCACCACTGTCCTGCCCGCTTCCACCACCAGGGCGCGGCTCAATGGCGGCATCCGTCCCCAACGGGAGGGGATTATCCCCAGGTATTTCACCACCTCTGCGGTGGCCAGTTCCGAGAAGGCGTACTGGTAGCGGTCGGTATGGGGGGCGCTGTTATCCATCGGCAAAATCTGCTTCCACCTCTTCAGGGTGAATTTTAGAAGGTTACCCCCAGCAAAAATTTGCTCGAGTTCAGGGGGTCGTTGGGTTCCTTGCGGTTACCGTTGGATACATGGTGAAAACGGTACTCAAATTTCAGGTACCTGTTGTTATTGATCCGCTGCCGCAGGCCGATCCCGAATTGATAATTTCCGTTCAGCCGGGTCCCCATCCCCTCCACATCCGTGGCAAAATAAAGAGGGCCGCCCCCGGCAAAGAGGTAGGGCTGCAAGACCCCGTGGCCGGTGAAGGTCCAGCAGGCCAGAAAGTTGAGCCCCACCATGGCCGCTCTGTCGGGCTTCACCATCAGGTGGAGCGGCAGTTCCAGCAGGAACGAATGCGCCCCCCGGTACCAGGACGAGCCTAAATTCTCAGCCAGAACCCGCTCGTATCTGGTGACCAGGTCAATGGTTTCCACCCGGATTCTGGTGGCTCCCATGCCCGGATGGCTGGTGCCGTACCCGGTTAAAAAGCTCCAGGCGGCTTTGCCGGTCTCCGCCTCTGCGGCCTGGGCGGCCTGCGGCCGTAAGCCCCAGAAAAAGAGGGGAACGCAGAACAAAAGGAGGAGGGCAAAGGGAGATGCCCGGTGGTCGCTTACCTTTTTCTCCATCGGTTCGCCCCGGTTTCTCCTTATCCTATTTCAACCAGCAGAGCGGATCTTCGGCCAGGTAATCTCCGGTGACCTGATAGGCGTGGCCGCGACAGCCGTAGCAACTGGTGTTGTGGTCGCAGCCCGAGCATTTGCCCTTGATGGTGGTCCGGATGTTGCGCAGATCCTGAATTATCTTGCTGCCGCTCAGGATATCGGCCAGGGACTGATCGCGGATGTTGCCCGCCGGCAGATTGACCCCGGGGCAGGGGTGGACTTCACCGATGGAGGTCACGGTGCAGGAATATTCGTGCCGGGAACACTGGGAAGCGGCCAGGGGGGGGTGGGGAGTCCAGTCGCGGCCGAACTCCTCGGCATCGATTTGGGCCAGCTTTTCAAAGAGCGCCTTGATCTCGGCCATGGGGACCGCCAGCTCGGGGTGCTCGGAAGCCCTTCCCTGCAGGGTCATCATCTCCACATAGGGGATAATCTTCCGGCTTCGCGCCCAGCGCCAGAGATCGGGGAGCTCCTGGTAATTCTGGCGGCAGATAATGGTCTGAATGCCCAGGAGGTGGCCCTCATCGGGATAACCGGCGGCCAGCAGGGCCGCCAGGCCCTTTTCGATGCCGGCAAAGGTCCCCGGCCGCCCGGCCAGGTAATCCTGGACGGCGGCGTCACGGCTGTTCATTTTGATCACCACCGCCACCCCACTGCGGGCAAGGAGTTGGGCGATCTCCGGGGTGATCAGGGTGCCGTTGGTGAAGATATCGACCTTGAGGCCCTTGCTCAGGATATAGTCGATCACCTCAAAGATCCGGGGATAGAAGAGGGGCTCTCCGCCGCCCAGGACGATCACCTTCTTGATTCCGAGTTCGAGAGCCTGGTCGACAACGTTCTCGATTTCGGCGGCGGTAAGCTCGTTGGCCAGGGGGAGTCCGGAGGCGGCATAGCAATAAACACAACGGATATTGCACGCCCGGGAGAGTTCAAGCTCCAACGACAGCAGACCGTTGTTTCCCCGGGCCCGGGCGATCTCCTGCAGGGTAAACTCCTGCCCCCAATACTCACTTAAACACGACATGGTTATTCTACCTTGCGGAAATCAAAAAATCTTTTCATCTTCCGGCCGCTGCCTTCCTTGATCACAGCAACCACTTCATCCGTCGAACGTCTTATAACTTCCGGTTTTACCCGCAGCCTGGCCTGTAACAGCTCCTGAATGGTTGCCGGATCGATCCCGTTATCTCCCCCCACAACCACCCTGATCTCATCGGAGAGGCTGAAGTGGGCCCGGGCCTCCACGTAGCTGGCGGTGATGCCCGAGATCTCATCAATGGCCTGGAAGATGCTCTCCGGGTAGATGGTAGTGCCCCGGCACTTCAAGCGCTGGGCCAGGCGTCCTTCAATGGGGCCGAGTCGCGGGGTCTGCCAGCCGCAGGAACAGGGCTCGCGGTGGAGCCGGGCGACATCTCCGGTGCGAAAGCGAACCAGGGGCAGGCCCTCAACCCCCAGGGGGGTCACCACCACTTCGCCCGGCTCGCCGTCCGCGACCGGGTTGCCGGCGTCATCGACAATCTCCGCGATCATCAACTCGGGGTGGACATGCCCCCCGGCGGCGGCGGTGCACTCACCAAAGGCGGTTTCCAGCTCGGTCGCCCCGTAGGAGGCGTAGGCCGTGGCACCCCAGGCCTTCTGCAGCAGTTCGCCCAGGGCGGTGAGGGTCAGGTCGGCCTTGCGGATCGGTTCACCGATGGTGACCAGGGTCTTGACCCCGGCCCGGGCCGGCTCGATGCCGTTCTCCGCCCCCCATTGCGCCAACTGCCAGAGAAAGGAGGGTACCCCGACAATGGCCGCAGGTTTGAGCCGGCGAATCAGCTCCCATTGCCGTGAGGGGCTGCCGGCGCCGCTGCGGATGGCGGTGGCGCCCAAGCGGGTCAGCCCGGAATAGTAGGCCAGTCCGGCAATGAAACAGCGGTCCAGGGTAACGCAGAGCAACACCCTTTCGCCCGGCTTGATCCCGATGCTGAAAAAGGCCATCATCTCGTTATAGGCCAGGCGCTCGAGATCGTTATTGGTGTAGGGGACAGTGACGGCTTCTCCGGTGGTCCCGGAGGTGAGGGCAAGATCGGTGGGGGTAAGGTCGCCGGCGGGAAAGAATGAGGCCCAGCCGCGATTCAGATCCGCCCGGTCGGTCAGGGGGATATGGCGGATCTCCGCCAGGGAACGTAATTCGCCGGGAACAATCCCCGCCCGGCTGAACCGTTCCCGGTAGAAATCGGAGCTGCCCGCCAGTTCCAGATGCCGGCGGAGCATCCGTAACTGCGCGGCTTCCCGCTCGGCTGGCTGGCCTGACCGCAACAGGAGTCCGTTTTTGAGAGAATATGGGTTGGTGGTGGGCGGCATCCGCTTTTTTCCGGTTCAGATGGTCAACAATTGTGAGCTTCAGTGGGCGGAAGCCAGCACTTTAGTTATGGCTTTGCGGGCTTCCGCCGCCAAAAGACGCGGGACTATAACACCGTCATGCTCTTTTTTCAAGGCGATCGGCGGCAGGATAATCAGCTTGATCGGGCCGGGATTCAGCATGTTGGCACCGGGGGGCAACACCTCACCCGCTCCGATGATGGCCACCGGCACCAGGGGGCGGCCGGTGGCCGCCGCCAGCCTGAAAGCGCCCTGGCGAAAGCGGCCCATTTTGCCGCTTCTGGAGCGATGTCCTTCGGGCCAGATGATGAGGGAGCAACCGGAAGCCATAAGGTGCTCACCCCGGGCCGCTACTTCCGGCCAGCCGCCCCGGGCATCGATGTAGCCGGCCGTCCGCATCACCCTGCCGTAGATGGGGATGTTGAACGGCCAGCCGGTAATGAAGGCGTTTTCAACCTCCAATACGCCGAAGAGGTAAGGATCGAGGGCGGAACGGTGGTTGGCCACAAAGATCGCCGGCAAAGGCAACTCTCCCGCTCTGTTTTCAACGGTGACGGGAATGAACGGGTAGCACAGGCGCAGCAGGATCCAGCCATATCTTCTGATGGCAAGACGCAGGATGCGCCCGGGTGAGCGCCCTGGCAACAGCAGTTGAGCAACGGTCAATAGCGGCAGGAGAGCCCCGAAAACCAGGGTGGCGACGACAAAGATGGTCCAGCAATACAGGTTGGCCGCCAGCCTGTTAAGCTTCATCCGCAGTTTTGGCTTCTTTCAGCCTGATCAGCAGTTCAAAGAGGTCGTTAACCGTCCGGACGGCCTTCAGTCCCTCTTCATCGTTGAACTTCATCCCGAAGCTTTTCTCCAGGGCCACCACCATATCCACGGCATCCAGGCTGTCCAGCCCCAGGTCGTCATAGAGGGTGGCCTCCGGGGTCAGGGCTGCGGGATCCAGCTCCAACTCTTCCGCCAGGGTTGCCACGGTTCGACGGCGAAGTTCGTCGTTGCTCATCATGGTTTTGCTCTCCTCATAACCAAAGCTGCGTTGACGCCGCCAAGGGCAAAATTGTTTTTCAGTACGGTGGTTAATTTTCTCGGCTCAAGCCGGCGGACCAGATTGGCCACGGCGCATTCCGGGGCCGGGTTTGTCAAATTGAGGGTGGGAACAACCTGCTGCCGCTCCAGCATCTCCAGCAGAACAATGGTTTCCAGGGCCGCCGCCGCCCCCAGGGTGTGGCCGATATGCCCCTTGAAGGAGCTGGTCGGGACGGTTTCCCCCACCACCGCGGCGATGGCCGCCGCCTCCGCCGGGTCACCCAGCAGGGTTCCGGTGGCGTGGGCATTGACATAATCCACCTCGCCGGGGTCGATTTCGGCCTCCCGCAGCGCGTTCAGCATGGCCCTGGCCATTGATCCTTCATGGGGGTTGGCGATATGTTCGCTGTCGTTGACATTGCCGAACCCGATAATTTCGCAGTATATCACGGCGCCCCTGGCCCGGGCCGATTCGTAGCTTTCCAGCAGGAGGATGCCGCCGCCGCCGCCGCAAACCACGCCGTCCCGCTTGGCGTCAAAGGGTCGGGGGGTAGCGGCGGGGGTATCGTTTTGCAGGGAAGCCGCCCGGACCACATCGAAAACTCCGGTAACCGAAGGGTGAACCTCGTCGGCGCCGCCGCACAGCATCGCCTGCTGCCGCCCCGCCTGGATCAGCAGGTAGCCGAGGCCGATCGCCTGGGAGGCTGAGGCGCAGGCGCTGACCGGCGACCACTGTTCGCCGTGGATCCCCAGGGCCAGACAGATATTGGCCGCGCAGCTGTGGCCCATGATTTTGAAGAATTCGCCGGATCTTATTCCCGCGATGGTCTCATCGGGCAGAAAGGAGCGATAAAAATCCTCATAGGCGGCGGGACTGCCGGTGGTGGAGCCGACGGCGACCCCGACGGAGCCCGAGGCCAGGAGAGCCTGGTCGATTCCGGCGTCCTTGACGGCCTCAAGGGCTGCCAGGGTGGCATATTTGGCCATGGGGCCCATGGTACGCCGCAGGTTGCGGGGCAGCAGCTCCTTGTCGGCAAAATCCGGCACCGGGGCGGCCAGCAGGCTTTTCAGTCCGTCGATACCGGCCCACTCCGGCATGGCCCGCACGGCGGAGCGGCCGGCCCAGACGCCCTCCAGCAGGGGCTGCACCCCAAGACCGAAGGGAGAAACGGCGCCCCGACCGGTAATGACGACACGTTTCAACGGCACCGGCGCACCTGCTCCCATATCGATTCCAGTCCCAATATCTCCCCCGCACTGACCATACCCGCCAAGGCCGCTCCCACCACCCCGGTCATCAGGGTACTCTGGCCGCTGAGCCAGAAACCCGGGAGTCTGGTTCGGGCTCCGGGGTTGTGCTGGTCCAGGCAGTGTTGCGCTCCGTAGGCCGCTCCCTCGGGGGCCGCCAGTTCATCACGGAAAGTCAGGGGGGTTCCCACCGCCAGGGGACGGAGAGCCGCGTAGTCATCTCCCCAGTGGCGGCCGGCGGCGGCGATCATCTCTGCGGCCAGCTCCTGCTTCCAGGCCAGGTAGGCCGGGGGGCGATTTCGTGGGGTGCTTTCCCTGAACTTCTCTGTCTCCGCCCAAAACGCGGGCCTGAGAAGTATAATGCCACGGTTGGGATTTTTCAAGCCTGACGAAGGGCCGTGTTCCGGGATGGTCATCATCAGGGCCCGTTGCTCGACCGGGACTTGCGGGGTTTCGGGCAGAATTGCCGCGCCGGCCGGAAGATGATAGTGGTTCACCCAGTCGGGTTCCGCGGAGTTCTTCTCCGGGGCGGCTGCGAACACCGCAAACATGGAGCCGGTATTGTGCAGATCCTCAAGTCTGGTCCGGTAGATCGGCCTGAAGATCTCGGCCGGCACCATGGCCGGCACGGCGGAGGGATGGCCGGTATAGACCACGTCACGGCAGTGGATCACCTGCTCCCGGTCGGTGATAACCCCGGCCACGCTGCCCCCCTTCACCAGGATCTTTTCGACCCGGTTTTTGGCCAGCAGGGTAACTCCGGTCCGCGCCAGAACCTGAAGAAAGGCGTCGACCACCGCCTGGCCGCCGCCATTGATGGTATAAGCGCCGCTGTAGAAACCGTGGGCCACCATGGCATGGATCACCAGATTTGCCCGGGAGAGCGGGACTCCGTAGAGAAAGGCGGGGCTGGCAAACACCGCCTGCAGGTGGGGATTTGCCGTAATCTCGGTCAAATAGTTGCGCAAGGGGATGGAGGGTTCCTGGAACCCCCTCAAAAAAGGGGTAAGCGGCAGGTCCAAGTTGTAAAAAGGGATCCGCCGACAAATTTTTGCCACCACTCCCAGGTAGCCGCTGATCGCCTTGCGCTCCCCGGGGAATCGGCGGCCCAGCTCCTCCTCCAGCCGCTGGTAGGAAAAAAAGGCCCGGACGGGTTGGTCGCAGCCGGCGATGGACAAAGAATCGTGGCCCTGGGGGGGGAAGGGCTGGATGGGCAGCAGGGGGCGGACCCCGAGATGGTCCCATAAAGCGGTCAGGATTTCGCCATCTCCCAGGCAACCGGTATAGTGGAGGCCGACGTCGAAGGGGACTCCTTGGCGGACAAACCTTTTCAGGGCTCCGCCCGGCCGGGAGGTGCGCTCCACGATCATCACCTCCCGGCCGTTTCGGGCCAGCAGCGCCGCGGCGGTCAAGCCGCTGATCCCGCTGCCGACTACCACCACATCAGTCTTCATCATGCACCTTTGCCACCAGACAGGCGTTGACCCCCCCGAATCCGGCGGCGTTGCAGAGAATAAAGCGTGGGTTGGCGGCAACGGTGGCGGTGGGTATCCGCAGCAGCGCCGCTTCGGCGGCCGGATCGGCAAGGTTGGGATGACCGGCGATAAAACCGGCCCGGCCCATCAGCAGGGCGTAGATAAGCTGGGAGGCTCCGGCCATCCAGAACTCGTGGCCGGTAAGGGATTTGGTCGCCGCCACCCAGGGGCCCTTTGCCCCCTGGTCCACCCCGAAAAGTTGGCACAAAACCCGGGCCTCTTTTTCATCCCCCGCAGGGGTGGAGGTGGCATGGGCCATCACCAGATCAATATCCCGGGGAGCAAGTTCGGCACTGTGGAGCGCCCCCTGCATGGCCCGCAGCAGCCCTTCGCCGCTGGGCACGGAAAGGTGGTAGCCGTCGGAGGAGAAGTCGTAGCCGCAGATTTCAGCGATAATTTTCGCCCCGCGGGCCCGGGCGACCTCTTCGGCTTCCAGGAACAGAACGGCTGCCCCGCCGCTGGGCACCAGTCCGTCCCGGCCCTGATCGAAGGGGCGGGAGGCCTGGTGCGGCGCCCCTTCCCGGCGGGAAAAGGCGCCGATGGCGTCAAAACTGCACATCGACTGCCAGGAGATCTCCTGGGCGCCGCCACAGAGCATGCGATCCTGCCTCCCCCGGGAGATCAGATCGGCGGCCTGCCCTATGGCCATGGCCCCGCTGGCGCAGGCGCCGCTGATCGACCACGAGGCGCCCCGTAACTGCAGTTTGGTGCAAAGATTCAGGGTCACGGTGCTGGTCAGCAGGCGGAAAATATGACCGCTGCCGATCGCCCTGGTCTCGCCCGCCTCTTTCAGGGTCTCGCACTGCTCGACGCCGGTCACCACCGAGGAGTCATTGCCCAGCAAAAAACCGCTGCCGGTGTCCCCAGACAGTTCCGCCGGATCAACCCCGGCATGCTCCAGGGCCTGACAGGTGGCGTCCCAGGCCCACCAGCCGAACTCCGGTAATCGGTTGCGATATCTTCTGTCCAGGGGGGAGATACCGCTGAAACCGTTGATCACCCCGCTCAGTCCGCTCTGGAAGCCCAAGGCCTTCCTATCCGGCAGCAGGGCTATTCCGCTGGAGCCGGCGCGCAGGGAAGCGCTTACCTGGGACAACGACAGGCCGAGGCAGGAAACGATCCCCATGCCGGTGACCACTACTTTGCGGGCTTTGGTCAGGTTTTGAGCCACAATTTTAATCCGTAATCATCCGGTGAAATTGTCCCAGAAAGAGGCAACCGACCTCATGCTGCAAGGCTGCTCTATAATAGGCGACGTTCGGGCTGTCAAGTCCGGGGCCCCCTCGGTTAGCTGTTTATGTCAGGTTTTCTGGAAGAAAGCGGGTCCCGGTCCTGTTTTCCCGGCCAGTTTCTGGTTGACAATCGGTATGGCAATCGCTATAGGAGTCAGTTCCCCATGTGTACTATATCTCCTAAATACAATGTACCCGGCATGAAAAAGGTCCTGGTCGTATATTACTCGCAGAGCGGACAACTTGAACGGGTCGTCAAGGCCATCACCTCGCCGCTGGCCGCAGCGGCGGATGTTGCTCTGCAGATCGAATTGCTCCAGCCGGCCACCGAGTATCCCTATCCCTGGCCCGCCTTACAGTTTCTTGATGCTTTTCCGGAATCGGTCCGGCTTGACCCTCCGCCCCTGAAACCGCCCGCCATCGCGGAGGATGCCCGCTACGACCTGGTTATCGTCGCTTATACTGTCTGGTATCTGGCCCCGGCTCCCCCGGTGGTTGCCTTTCTGCGCTCGGAGATCGGCCGGTCGGTTCTGCAGGATACTCCGGTAATCACCGTCATCGCCTGCCGTAACATGTGGCATCTGGCCCAGGAAAAGATGAAAACCCTGCTGCAACAGGCCGGGGCGCGGCTGTCGGACAACGTGGTCCTGGTCGACCAGGGCAGCAGTCTGGCCACCTTTGTCACCACCCCCCGCTGGATGCTGACCGGCCGCCGCGATCGTTTGTGGGGAATGTTCCCGCCGGCCGGGATATCGGAACAGGAGATCGCCGCCAGTGCCCGCTTCGGCCAGGCCATCCTCGATGCTCTGCGGGGCGGGGTTTTGGATGGGAGTAAGCCGGTGTTGACCGGACTGCGGGCCGTAAAGGCGGATGTCCGGCTTATTCCCGGCGAAAAGATCGCCACCCGCAGCTTTCTGATCTGGAGTCGTCTGGTGCGCCTTATGGGGCCGCCGGGGAGCGCCGCCCGCCGCCCGGTGCTGGCCATCTACATGGTTTTTCTAATCACCATGATCGCGACGGTTGTCCCGCTGAGCATGGCATTACGTTCCCTGCTGCGCCCTCTGCTTGCCGGGCGCATGGCGGCGCAGCGGGCCTATTTCGAAGGGCCCTCGGGCAGTGGTGACCAACGGATGAAAGAGTACAGCCCCGGGATTCCCCGCTGATGAGCAACGCCGTCTATATCAATCGTATCGCCGGATACTTGCCCGGCGAACCGGTAAGTAACGATCGGATGGAGTCGGTGCTGGGCATGGTCGGCGGGCGACCCTCCCGGGCGCGGGCCATTATTCTGCGCAGCAACGGGATCAAATCCCGCCACTATGCCATCGATCCCGCCACCGGCCGACCCAGCATGAACAACGCCCGGCTCACGGCCGAGGCGGTCCGCCGGCTGGGGGAGCAGGGATTTGCCATCGACGGAATTCAATGTCTGGCCTGCGGCACCAGCTCGCCGGATCAACTGCTTCCCGGGCACGCCGTTATGGTGCATGGTGAGCTGGGAACTCCCACCTGTGAGGTGGCCTCCCCGTGCGGGATCTGCATATCCGGGGTAATCGCCCTCAAATACGGCTACATGGCCGTTCTGGCGGGACTGCACCGGAATGCCGTGGTCACCGGATCGGAAACCGCCTCCGCCTCCATGACGGCCAACAACTTCTCCGCCGAGAATGAGGCCCGGGTGGATGAGTTGGAAACCAGCCCGGTAATCGCCTTTGAAAAAGATTTTCTGCGCTGGATGCTCTCCGACGGCGCCGGGGCCATGCTTTTGCAACCCCAACCCAACGCCGACGGCATCTCGCTGCGCATCGAATGGATCGAGCAGTTTTCCTATGCCCACGAACTGCCGGTCTGCATGTACGCCGGCGGCGACAAAAACGCCGAAGGGCGACTGGTCAGCTGGCATGAATATCCGGGCAGTGAGGTGATGAAAGAGTCGCTGTTCGCGCTCAAGCAGGATGTCAAGCTGCTCAATGATAAAGTGATTCAGATGACCGTTGAACGGGGACTGACCGACACCATGGCTCGCCACCCGCTGCGGGCCGAAGAGATCGACTGGTTTCTGCCCCATTACTCCTCCGGCTTTTTCCGCGACAAGGTGTATGAGGCGATCCGCAAGGTCGGACTGGATATCCCGCTTGAGCGCTGGTTCACCAACCTGCCGCGGGTGGGCAATGTCGGCTCGGCCTCCATCTATCTCATGCTGGAGGAGCTGTTCAACGGCAACCGTTTGCGTCGGGGCCAGAAGATCCTTTGCTATATCCCCGAGAGCGGCAGATTCTCCACCGCTTTCATGCTGCTGACCGTCGTCTAGCCGCGATCACTTAACTCCGTTGCTGCGCAGAAACTCGGCCAGGCTGGCCAGGGACTCCATGATCTTGCGCCCCGTCTCTTCCGAGGCGATTCTGACCCCGTAATTTTTCTGCACCGTCACCACGATCTCCACCGCATCCAGCGAATCGATGCCCAAGGCGGATTCGGGGCCGACCAGGGAGCCGGCGGGGTCGAAATCATCAGGGCGGGGGATATTGCAGACGGTGCAGATCAGAGAGAGAAGTTCATCTTCCAGTTTGTTCATGGGTTTGTCCCGAAGGTTGACATTAGAATCTTCCAGTTTTTTCCCGTTGATTGAAATAGCTCCAGGCGCCGGCCAGAGTGACCAGGGCAAACGCCAGCAACAGCCCGGTTGGTCGTAAGATATCCCGGAAGCCGCCCTGGCGGACGAAGATCTCCAGCATCGCCTCCAGGGCCCAGCCCAGGGGGGAGAATTGGCTGAGGCGCTGCATGGCCTCCGGCATGGCATAAACCGGCACCATCACTCCGCCCAGGGCCGCGGCGATCACCACGCTCATGGCCCCGAACATCGACACCTGTTCGTAGGAGCGTCCCACGGTCCCCAGCAGGATACCGTACGCCGAGGCGGCGGCCACCGCCGCCAGCAGGACCAGGAGAATCGCCCCGTAGTTGCCCCCCAGCTCCAAGACCGGGGCCCCCAAAAGAGGCAGCAATAATTTGCCAATGGCCATAATCAGGCCGAACTGGGCCAGGCACACCAGTCCGTAAGCCGCGACCTTGCCCAGCAGAAAGATGAAAAAGGGCACCGGCATCACCAGCAAGCGCCCCAGGGTGCCGGTCAGACGCTCCCTGATGATGGAGCCCGCCAGGGGCACGACGATGAAGAAGATGCCGAATAGAGACCAGGCCGGGACATTCTGTTGCACCGAGTTGGGCACGATAGTGCCGGCATCCCGGGCCAACAACGGTTCGCCAACGCTGATCAGCTCCTGGCCGCTCAGATCGGTGAGATCCCAGGATGAGTGGCCGGCCAATCCGTAATCGGGTGGCAGTTCGGGCAGTTGAGCAAACAGGCCGGTCAGTTCTGCCTGGAGGGCGGCAAGCAGTTCGTCAAACTGCACCGCCAGGGCGGCCATCTTAACCGCAGCCAGCATGGTCGAGCGATAGCCGCCCATCACCAGGGGGTCGAAGTAAAGATCGATCCGGCCCCCGGCCGTGGTCGCGGCAGGGGTGGGGCTCGAATCCACCATCTCGCGGACCATGGCACGGCTCCGGGTCCGGATCTCGCTGCTCATTCCCGCCCGGATCACAATGCAAAGCTGGGCTCTCCCCCCATCCACCTCGGCCAGGGCCAACTGTTCGCTCTCCACCCTGCTGACCGCCAGTTGTCCCGATTGGGTCAGAGCCCTGATGAAATGTTGCGCCGCCTCGCCCCCATCCTGGTCCACCAGGAGTACCTCCGCCTGGCCTTCCCCCATTTTTTTCAACACATTGTCCTGGACCAGGGTGATCACCAGCACCAGCACGGCGGGCATGACGAAGAGGATCAGCAGGCCGGCCCGATCCCGGCCCAGCAGAATAAGCTCCTTTTTAATGGCCGCCCAAAGGGGGATGATGAAAAACATGCTACTCCCTCAGGCTCTTGCCGGTGAGTTTGAGAAAAAGGTTGCCGAGGTTGGGGCATCCCTCCCGGGCGGTCAATTCCGCCGGGGCTCCCCGGGCGATCACCTTGCCCGCATCCAGAATGACCACGGTATCACAGAGCTGCTCGACCTCCTCCATGTAGTGGGTGGTGTAAACCAGGGCACTTCCCCGGGCAGCAAGGGTGGCCAGGGAATCGAGGATCAGGCTCCGTGACTGGGCGTCAATCCCCACCGTCGGCTCGTCGAGCAGCAGGATGCGTGGTTCCGCCAGCAGGGCGACCGCCAGATTCAACCGTCTTTTCATACCCCCGGAATAGGTTCCCACCTGCTGGTCTCCCACCCGCTCAAGCAGGACAAAAGCGAGGCAGCGTTCGATCCGGGTTTTCAACCGCTCTCCGGCCAGAGTGTACAGACTTCCGAAAAAGGCGAGGTTCTCCCGGCCCGTCAACTCGGAATAAAGCGCGATATCCTGGGGGACATAGCCGATTCGTTGCCGGACCAACCGTTTATGGCCGGCGGCGGCAAGGTTTTCGACCCACAGCTCGCCGCCGGTTGGTTGTAATCTGGTGCTGAGCATGGAGAGGGCGGTGGTTTTACCGGCGCCGTTGGGACCCAGCAGCCCCAGGGTCTCACCGGGGTAAAGGGTAATATCCAACCCATCCACCGCCGGGGTATGCATGCCGGGGTAAATTTTGCGCAGTCCCCGGGCGATCAGGAGCTCTTCCATCTTTAAAGGGCCTGCAATTGGCGGAACAGTTGCTCTTCCATGGCGGCGCATTCGCGGAGAATAGCAGCCATGCTCCCGAATGAATCACCCTCCTGCGGCCTCTCCTTGCAAAATCTGGCGGCCATGGTGGCAAAATCCCGCCAGCGATCACCGGCCGCAGTCATCTGAGCCGAATATTCAGCCAGCCGGGGATCGTCACAGAGATCGCCGCACTCCTGGAGAAAGGCGGCATAGATAAAACGGAAGCCGCCGCCGCCGGTGCCGATCTCCTCCTGCATGCGAATAACCTGGCTAAGGTGCAGTTTTACCTGCTCCCGGGTCATTTTTTCCGGCCAGCCCTGCAGTCGTCCGGCCAGGAAGCGAATCCCCTTGACCCCGAACAGGGGGACCGGATGCAAAAGTCTGCCGGCGTTTTTCTGCAAGGCATAGCGAGCGGCAGGACCCAGGGACGGCGGCGGATTCAGGTCGCTGATGTGATACATTTTACCCCTGGGCGACAGGGGGCCCTTGGCAAAACGGGCTCGGAGCAGATCATCGCGGGTGCAGGTGGTGGGCCAGGGCATCACCGGATCACTGATCAGATAATCATCCCCTTTATGGCCATAAACAATCAGGTTGTGGGCATTGAAATGAAAGCGGAAGGCCCTGGGAATATAGGGCAGCCAGTAGATGCCGGTTTGCAATCCCACCGGAATATCGCGCTCCAGCAGGCGATCAAGTTCCGCCATCGCCCGTTCGGGATCGCGGAACCTTTGCACCTCCATCCGGGCCCCGACCGCGGGTCCGGTCGCTTTGAGGATAGCGCCGGGCAAGGTGCGATACGCGATGAGGGGCAGATGGTTGAGGCGGATAAAGGGGAAATAGCCGAAAAAGAGCCCCTGGCCAAGTCCGAAGGCCATGGGCTCTGATAATTTGAGGCCGTGATGGGTCAGCAGGTTGGCGATCGCCCCGCTTTCACAGTGGGCAGTTTGACGGTGGTTGAAATTCATCAACTCTGTTCAGTCGTTGTTGGCGGGTGGTGGAAAGGCGGAAGCAGTTTGCCCAGGATCAAATCATCCGGGCTGATGCTGAACAGGGTCGCGTAGCGGACTAGAGTATTTTGCTTTATTCTCTTGAAGAAAGCCGGTTTCAGGTGCAGCCGGACCCGCCAGCGGGAGATCCCGGCATACCGGGCCAGCAGGGCGGTATCCATTTGATTGGCCGCCATGTAGTACGCCAGGGGGCTGAGCTTGCCGCCCTCGATGCCGGCCACCGCCGCTGCCACCTCCTGCTGGATCTTCTCCCAGGCCAGGGTGTTGGCGATATTCACCGGCTCCCAGCCGGTGCTGCCCACCGGGTTATAGCGTCCGGCGTCGTCGACGGCATAGCGGATCTCTTGTCCGCCCTCGGTAATACCGGTGTCGTTGGGGACCTCGGAAACCTTCATCCCGAGGTCCCCCAACGACACTCTTTGGCGGAAACCGCCATTCCTACTTGGTCGGCTCCAATGCCTTGTGCAGGCCCTGCAACCGCTTCCAGCCCTTATCCACATCCTGCTGCGACAGCTCCATCAGCGAGTCGGCCATGGTCGGGTTCATCAGCTTCAAGGCCCGGTAACGGTTTTCGTTGAGGGCATATTCGGCAAACTTGATCGACGGGGCCTTGCTCTCGATATGGAGCGGATTCTTACCCTCGGTTTCCAGCGTGGGGTTGAAACGATAGAGCGGCCAGTGTCCGCACTCCACCGCTTTCTTCTGCTGGTCCAGCCCCTTGGCCATATTGATGCCGTGGCCCACGCAGTGCGAATAGGCGATGATCAGCGAGGGGCCGTCATAGGCCTCGGCCTCGGCAAAGGCGTTGACCAACTGGACCGGATTGGCGCCGAGAGCCACCCGGGCGACATAGACGTTGCCGTAGGTGGCGAAGATCATCCCGATATCCTTCTTGGGCATCTTCTTGCCGCCGGCGGCGAACTGGGCGGTGGCCGCCCGGGGGGTGGACTTGGACATCTGACCGCCGGTGT